>JBBQHZ010000083.1:0-16942 GCA_038324445.1 Rhodobacterales bacterium
CCGCCGATGACGAGCAGTTCAACCTCGACCGCGGCACCATCGAGGTGCAGTTCACCCAATCGTCGCAGTCCGGCACGTCCGAGGACGTCATCCTGTCGCGCGGCGAGATGCAGATCGACCGCCACGATGAAGGCTACTTCGAAATTCGCGTCACCGCGGACGGGCGCGTGCAGTCCTACCACAACACCGACCAAGGCGATCATGTCGCCACGCTGTCGACCGATGTCCACTTCTTCTCGCCCGGCGACGTCGTCAACGCCGAATACTCGTTCGATAAGGATTTCGGCGCACGCCTCACCGTCACCAACCTGACCACCGGCGCGACGCAGTCGATCGTGACCAACGTCACCGGCCTGACCTTCGACATCACCGACAACGATGACGAGGAATTCACCTTCGGCGCGCGGGAAAAGGACGACTCGGTCTACGACAAGGAATTCCAGGGCAAGATCGACTATGTCGCGCTCTACACCACCACCAACAATCCGATCACGCACCCGATGGCCCCCGACTATATCGTCGAAGGCACCTCTGGCGCGGACCTGATCGACCTGGCCTATACCGGTGACCCGGAAGGCGACCGCATCGACGCGCTCGACAACGACCTGACACCGCCCAACAACGATGACGTGGTCGAGGCCGGTGCCGGCAACGACACCGTCAAGGCGGGCGCAGGCGACGACACCGTCTTTGGCGGAACCGGCAACGATTTCATCCTTGGCGACGACAACAACAGCCAGGATGGCGACGATCTGCTGTTGGGCGAAGAGGGCAACGATACGCTCTGCGGCCTTGATGGCGAGGATACTCTGGTCGGCGGCTCGGGCAACGACTTCCTCGAAGGCATGTTGGGCAACGACCTGCTGATCGCAGGCACCGGCAACGACATCGGCAATGGCGATGAAGGCAACGACACCATCTTCGGCAACGAAGGTCTGGATACGCTGAACGGCGGCACCGGCGACGATCTGGTCTATGGCGGCGACGATGGCGACTCGATCCTTGGTGACACCGGCAACGACACCCTCTTCGGGGACGATCCGCAGGCCGGCACCGTGGTGTCGGGCAACCTGATCTTCAACGGCTCGTTCGAGATCACCTCCGGCATGACCACCACCGGCTACGGCTTCGTGGGCGATGGCGCGGTTCCGGGCTGGACCGATGCCAATGGCGGCGAAATCGACTTCCACAACGATGGTCGCGGCGGTGTGAACCCGACCGATGGCCAGAACTGGCTCGACCTCGAAGCCTCGCCGGGCAATATCCGCGTGGGCCAGGATGTCTATGGCATCGAGGCCGGCGAGACCTATCGCCTGACCTTCGATGCCGCCGACAAGCACGACGAGCCGCAGTCCGGCGCGGGCGAGAACCTGATCCAGGTCTATTGGGGCGGCGTCCTTGTCGCCACGATCGACCCGCAGCCCGGCACCATGACCGAATACAATTTCGATCTGATCGGCGGCGCTGGTGACGGCTCCAACCGGCTGGAATTCGTCGGCAAGGGTGACCTCGACAATTTCGGCGCCTCGGTAGACGACGTCCGTCTGGTGCAGATCGCGGGTGAGCCTTCCGATGGCGGCAACGACGTCATCGACGGAGGCATCGGCAACGACCTTATCGACGGCATGCAGGGCAACGACACCCTGCGCGGCGGCGATGGCAACGACACGATCACCGCAGGCGCTGGCGACAGCGTCACCGGCGGTTCGGGCAACGACTCCATCCTCGTCGACGCCGACCAGATCGACGCGACCGGCGACAACGACGCGGGCATCTTCATCGACGGCTCGACCGAGGGGACGGACCGCGACACGCTGAACCTCACCGATTTCGTGGTCTACCGGAACCTCGTGCAGACCAACGACCCCGACGGCGACAGCACCTCCGGCACGCTGGAAGTCCAGAATGCCGACGGCGAGTGGGTTCCCGTGACCTTCGCCGAGATCGAAACGCTGCTCCTGCCGCCGCTGGCACCCGCCGATCCCGATGGCGCGGTGGATGGCGAGGAAACCGGCGAGCTGATGGGCCCCGGCTATGACGACAGCAACCTGCCCACCGACAATGGCGGCGACCAGATCGATGGCGATGATGGCAACGACGACCTGATCTTCGGCAACGGCGGCAACGATACCATCAATGCCGGTCAGGGCTCGGATACCGTGTCCGGCGGCACCGGCGATGACAGCATCGACGGCGGCGCTTCGGTCGATGGCGACGATCTGTCCGGCGACGCGGGCGACGACACCCTCCGCGGCGGTGGCGGCGACGACACCCTCGATGGCGGCGTCGGCGACGACAGCCTTGATGGCGGCCTCGACGACGACACCATCACCGGCGGCGACGGGTCCGATACCGTCATCGGTGGCTCGGGCGACGACCTGATCACCTCGGGGGCCAATGGCTCTCCCGACCGGGCAACGCCCCCGATCCTCGGCTTCCCGGCACAGCCCGGCGACGCCGACCCGTTCAACGACCGTGACTCTGTCGAAGCGGGCGACGGCAACGACACCGTGTCCTCCGGCGACGACAACGACTATATCGACGGCGGCCGCGGCGACGACGTGCTGGACGGCGGCTTTGACGACGACACCATCCTCGGTGGCGACGGCAATGACGAGATCGTCGGCGGCGAAGGCTCCGACAGCCTCACCGGCGGTGCCGGCAACGACACCATCTACGGCGGCCTCGGCGCAGGTTCCGACAGCCTCGACGTGGCGGATGACGGCTTCGGCTCGCCCATCGGTCCCGATCCGATCCTCGACAACGGCGATGATTTCATCGACGGCGGCGAGGGCAACGATCTGATCTTCGGCAACGACGACAACGACACCATCCTGGGTGGCACCGGCAACGACACCATCGATGGCGGCGTCGATGACGACAGCATCGAAGGCGGCGCCGGCGACGACAGCCTGCTGGGTGGCCATGGCGATGACTTCGTCCGCGGCAACTTCGGCAACGACACGCTGGAAGGCGGACGTGGGTCGGACACCCTTCTGGGTGACGGCGATGACGACCTGATCCGTGGCGGCGCTGGCGACAGCATCGTGGGCGGCGGTGACAGCGACACCATCATCATCGACCAGAACGAGGTTGATGGCGACGGCAACAACGACACCGCCATCTTCGTCGACGGCTCGACCAATGGCGATGACCGCGACACGCTCGACCTGACGGACTTCGTCCAATACCGCAATCTGGTGCAGACACCCGATGCCGACGGCGACAGCACGTCCGGCACCATCGAAGTCCAGAACGACGACGGCGAATGGGTCCCCGTGACCTTCGCCGAGATCGAAACGCTGCTCCTGCCCGACCGCGCCCCCGACGGGGTCGTTGACGGCGAGGAAACCGGCGAGTTGATGGACCCGCTCTATGACGACAGCGGTCAGGCGACCGATGGCGGCGGTGACATCATCGACGGCGCCGATGGCGACGCCGACTCGATCCGCGGCAATGGCGGCAACGACACCATCAACGCGGGTGCCGGCAATGACACCGTCGATGGCGGCACCGGTGACGATACCGTCAACGGCGGCACCGGCAACGACAACGTCATGGGCGGCACCGGCGACGACCTTGTCACCGGCGGCTTCGGCAACGACACCGTCATGGGCAACGATGGCGACGACACGCTGCGCGGCAACGAAGGCAACGACCTGATCCAGGGAGGCATCGGCGACGACTCGATGGGCGGTGCCGAAGGCAATGACACCCTCGAAGGCGGCGATGGCAATGACGAGATGGACGGCGGCTCGGGCAACGATCTGCTCGATGGCGGCCTGGGCGACGATACGCTCCAGGGCTCGTCGGGCAACGACACCATCACCGACCTGAGCGGCGACAACCTCGTCGTGTCCGGCCCGGAAGATGCTGCCTTCGGCGCGCCCGATCGCGGCTTCCCCTTCGCACCGGGCACCGCCGATACCAACCCCAATGATGACCGCGATCTGGTCACCACCGGGGCCGGCAACGACACCATTACCACCGGCGATGATGACGACACGATCAACGCAGGCAACGGCGACAACGTCATCGACGCGGGCTACGACGACGACCTTGTCACCTCCGGCACGGGCGATGACCTGATCACAGGTGGCGAAGGCTCCGACACTATCAATTCCGGTGGCGGCGACGATACCATCTACGGCGGGGTCGACAGCCCGGCGGTCAACATCATCGACGCCAACGAATACGGTCGTCCCAACGATCCGCTGCCTGCCGGACCTGCCGGTTCGCCCTCGAACGGCGACGACCTGATCAATGCCGGCGACGGCAACGATCTGGTCTTCGGCGAGGATGACAACGATACCATCAACGGTGGCGCTGGCAACGATACGCTGGACGGCGGCATCGACAACGACCGGATCTTCGGTGAGGCTGGAAATGACAGCATCATCGGCGGTCAGGGCGCCGACTACCTCGATGGCGGCATCGGCAACGACATCTTCAAGGTCGGCACCTTCACCGATCCGATCTACGGTGCCGGGAATGATACCTACGCCGAAGGCGTTGGCGACACGATCATCGGCGGCGAAGATGCCGGCGATCCGGCCACGGAAGAAGACATCCTCGACCTTTCCGGGGCGAAGGACTTCAGCATCCTCTACGAGGACTCGATCGATCCGACAGGCACCTCGGGCGAAAGCGGACGGGTTGTCTACTACACCGACAACACCAAGACGGTGGTGAAAGGCGAGCTGATCTTCAAGGAGATCGAGAACGTCATTCCCTGCTTCACCCCCGGTGCCCGGATTGCCACCCCGCGTGGCGAGGTTCTGGTGGAATCGCTGCGCGAAGGCGACAAGGTCATTACCCGCGACAACGGCATCCAGGAGATCCGTTGGACCGGCAGCCGGACGCTGAACCGCCAGGAACTGGCCGAGGGTGAGAACCTGAAGCCGATCCTGATCAAGGCTGGGGCGCTTGGGCAGAACCTGCCCGAACGCGACATGCTGGTCAGCCCGCAACACCGCGTGCTGGTCACCGGCAAGACCCCGCAACTCTACTTCGAAGAGTCCGAGGTTCTGGTCGCAGCCAAGCATCTGGTGGGCAAGACGGGGGTCAGCGTCATCGACACGATGCGGACAACCTACATTCACTTCATGTTCGATCAGCACGAAGTGGTGCTGTCCGACGGGGCCTGGACCGAAAGCTTCCAGCCCGGCGATCAGACATTGGGCGCCATGGGTCAGGAAACGCGCGACGAGATCATCGCGCTGTTCCCTGAACTGGCGACCGCTGACGGACTGACAGACTACGCGGCCGCTCGCCGCTCGCTTAAGGCTCACGAGGCGAAGCTTCTGCAACTCTGAGTGGGCCTAGGGGTCGCGTGTTGCTCGCACCGCGCGCGGCCCCCCGGTTTCGACTTGCTGAAGGCAAAAGCCCGAAGCCGATGTCGATCGCGGCAGGACGGACGATCCCAGGGAGGCTGGGGTCGTCCGTCTTGCGTTTTGGGGAGAGGGGCCTGAATTTGCGGTCCGTCTCATATGGAACCATCCCAAATGGAACCATCCCAGATGGGACCATCCCAAGTGGGACCATCCCAAATGGGTGTATGGCAGAGACGCCCTGTCACGGCAGATGCGCCCAAATGGCAGGATAGGTTTCTCGCTATCGTCCCAAACCGGGTCCATCTGACCCCAAATGGGATTATCCCGAATGGGCGGACTTGGCGGCGTTCTTTGCCCGCCACAGTGCCCAATCCTCCGGGGTATCAAGGTCGGTCGTGGCGCGCTGACCGGGCAGGGGGATCAGCGCCACATCGCTGCCATGCGCCTTCAGGATCGACTTCGCCCCCTCATCGCCCTGCAGATTGCCCAAGTGCCGCAGATATTTCGACGCGAAAACAACGGGTTGCCCCGGCGTTCCGTCCTCGCTCGCGGCTTGCAGGATCGGCGCGACACCTTGCCCATGCAGCCCCAGAAGCAGGTGCAAATCGGCGGCCATCACCTCTGGCATATCCGCCAGAACAATCATTATATCGTTGTTTTTCAAGCCGTTGACCCCAGCCCTGATAGAGGCCGCCATGCCGTCGCTGGCCGTCGCCTCGACAATCTCCACGTCGAGGCCCTCCAGCGCCTTGCGCCGCGCGGAATGGCTCGGTCCGATCACCACCCGCGTGGTGCCAGCCTTCACGCAACGCCCCGCCATCAACCGGATCAGGGGCTGATTATCCACCAATTCCAACAGCTTGTCGGCTCCCTTCATCCGCGACGACGAACCCGCCGCCAGCAAAAGGATCACCGGATCGCTCATCCGCGCATCCGCGCATTGTCAGAATCGAAGGGCGGCGTCGTGATCAACCGGGCAGCGCGCATCTGGCCGAGTATCTCGATCTCCACCTCCAGCCCGTCAACGGCTTGATCTACCGGCACAAAACCCATCGCAATGGACTGCTTGGCATGGTGCGAATACCCGCCCGAGGTGCAGAACCCCTGCACGCTGCCGTCGATCCAGATCGGCTCATAGGCCACCACATCGGCATCGTCGGCCTCCACGACGAAGGCGCAGAGCTTGCGGTTGGGGGGCGTGGCGCGGGCGGCCTCGACCGCCGCGCGACCGATGAAATTCGCGTTCTTTTTCAGCGAGATGAAGCGGTCAAGCCCGGTTTCCCCGGGGGTGTAATCCGGCGAAAACTCCCGCATCCAAGACCCGAAGAACTTGTCGAGCCTGAGCGACATCATCGCCCGCATCCCGAAAGCCTTCATCCCGAACGGCTGCCCGGCACGCCAAAGCACATCCCACAACGCGCGCTGTTCCATCGCGTCGACATAGATCTCGTATCCCAGATCGCCGGTGTAGCTCACGCGCTGAACGATCGCCGTGGCGCCTCCGATGGTCAGATGTCGCGCATCCATAAACGCCATGGTGCTCACATCCTCCCGCGCCACGGCCTGCAGCACATCGCGCGCCCGCGGCCCCGCAATCTGGAACCCGGTGCGGCGGTCCGAGACGTTTTCGACCGTCACGTCGGCCCCCGCATGGGCATCGAACCAACGAATGTGATAGTCCTGCGCCCCATAGGAGCCGGTCAGCTGGAAATGCGTCTCCGACAGGCAAGTCACTGTAAAGTCACCGATAATCTTGCCCTTTACGGACAGCATCGGGGTCAGCGACAGCCGCCCCGGCTGTGGAATGCGGCCTGCCATGATTCCGTCCAGCCACGCCCGCGCACCCGTGCCCTGCACGTCGTATTTGCCGAAATTCTGCACTTCGTTGATGCCCACGCCCTCGCGCACGGCCGCAACTTCGCGTGCTGTCGCCTCAAACGCGTTCGAGCGGCGGAAGGACGGCGTTTCATACCGCGCCTCGCCCGCTTGCGCGAAGTAGTTCACCACCTCCAGCCCGTATTGCTGGCCCCACACAGCCCCCATGGCATCAAAAACGTCATACATCGGCGTGGTCCGGCAGGGACGCGCGGCGGGAAGCTCCTCGTTCGGGTAGACCACTGAAAAGCGGGTCTGATAATTCTCGATGACCTTGGGCAGCGTGTAGCCCGGCGAGATCCAGCGCCCGAAGCGGGCGACATCCATCGCCATCACGTCGCGCTCTGCCTCGCCCTCGATCATCCATTGCGCGAGACTTAGGCCCACGCCGCCCCCCTGACTGAACCCGGCCATCACGCCGCAAGCCGACCAGTAATTCCGCAGTCCCGGCACCGGTCCGACCAGCGGATTGCCATCGGGGGCGAAGGTGAACGGGCCGTGGATGACCGACTTGATCCCGGCGCGCTCCAGCACGGGGAAGCGCTTGAAGGCGAAGGCAATCGAATCCTCGATCTTGTCGAAATCATCGGGGAGGAGTTCGTGGCCGAAATCCCATGGCGTGCCGTTCACAGCCCAGGGGCGGCAGGTTTTCTCGTAGAACCCGATGCAGAGGCCACGGCCTTCCTGTCGCAGATAGGACTCGCCCGAAGGGTCCATCACATGCGGATGCTCGGTCGCGCGTTCGTAGATTTCGGGCGTTTCCTCGGTTACCAGATACTGATGCTCCATCGGGTGAAGCGGCAGATAGCAGCCCGCCATCGCCGCCACTTCTCGCGCCCAGAGGCCTGCGGCGTTCACCACATGCTCGGCCATGATCGTGCCCTTGTCCGTTACGATCTCCCACGATCCATTCACATGAGGAATGGTCTGCAACACCTTGGTGTGCAAGTGAATCTCTGCTCCGCCCATGCGCGCGGCCCGGGCATATGCATGGGTCGTGCCGGAGGGATCGAGGTGGCCATCGAGCGGGTCGTAGAGGCCGCCGAGCACGCCGTCGATATTGGTGATGGGGGCAAGCGCCTTGATCTCCTCGGGTCCGATGATCTCGGTCTCGAGGCCCATGAAACGGTGCTTGGCGCGCTCGGCCTTGAGCATGTCGAGGCGTTCGGGCGTGTCGGCCAGCGTCACGCCGCCGACATGGTGGAGGCCGCAGGACATCCCGGTCAACGCTTCCAGTTCGCGGTAGAGCCGGATCGTGTAGCCCTGCAGCGCCGCCATGTTGGTATCGCCATTCAGCGTGTGAAACCCGCCCGCCGCATGCCAGGTGGAGCCGGAAGTCAGCTCGGAGCGTTCCAGCAACGTCACGTCCGACCAGCCCAGTTTCGTCAGGTGGTAGGCGACCGAACAGCCGACGACGCCGCCGCCGATGATACAGACACGGGTATGGGATTTCATCGGGTGGCTCCTTCTTTGTTGGCGCCATGTGAGCTTGGTTGGCGCCATGTGAGGGAAGGGCGGGTGGGCGGGCAAGTCTGCTGGCGACATGGGCGCGTCGCGGATGGCGGTGCTGCGTGACGAAGCGTCGGACCCTCCGGGGGGAGTTTTTCTGCCAAGATGAAAGGGCAAGAGTGCCTAGCGGTGGGTCAATTGCTCGGCCAGAAGGGCGCGGACCGCCTCGGGGGGCACGTCGCCGGTGACGAAGGCCGAACCGATGCCGCGCGCGAGGATGAAGCGCAGTTTGCCGTCGACCACCTTCTTGTCCTGTCCCATGAGCGCCAGGAGGGCATCGGCACCGGGCAGGTCGCCCGGAATATCGCGGAGGTCGCGTTTCATGCCCATCTGCGCCAGATGGGCGCGGAGGCGGGAGGGATCTTCCTGCGCGCAGAGGTTGAGCCGGGCGGAGAGCTCCAAAGCAAGCGCGCAGCCGATCGCCACGCCTTCGCCGTGCAGCAGGCGGTCGGAATAACCGGTGGCGGCTTCCAGCGCATGGCAGAACGTGTGGCCGAGATTGAGCAGCGCGCGGTCGCCCTGTTCCGTCTCGTCGCGGGCAACGATGTCGGCTTTCATCTGCACGGCGTGGCGCACAGCCTCTTGCCGGAGCGCGGCGTTGCCAGCGAGGGCCGGGCCGTTGACTTCCAGCCAGTCGAAATAGGCGGCATCGCCAAGCAGGCCGTATTTCATCACTTCGCCATATCCGGCAAGGAAATCGCGCGGCAGCAGCGTGCCGAGCACGTCGATATCGGCCAGCACCAAAGAGGGCTGGTGGAACGCGCCGATCAGGTTCTTGCCGTGGCGCGTGTTGATCCCCGTCTTGCCGCCGACCGAGCTGTCGACCTGCGCCAGAAGCGAGGTCGGCACCTGCACGAACGCGATCCCGCGGCGCAGGATGGCGCAGGCAAAGCCTACAAGATCGCCGATCACGCCGCCCCCGAGGGCCAGCACGATGTCGCGCCGTTCCACCCGTTCGTCGAGCAGCCAATCGAGCACCCGTTGCAGATGCGGCCAGGATTTGGTGCCCTCGCCAGGGGGCAGGGTCAGGGAAGAGCTGGCAATTCCGGAGCGGGCAAGCCCTTCGCGCAGGGGGGCCAGGTGCAGGCTGGCGACGGTTTCCTCGGTCACGATCCAGACCTTGGGGCGGGCGAGGAGCGGCGCGACAAGCGCCCCCGATTCCGCCAGAAGGCCGGGCGCGATCATCACGTCATAGGCGCGCGCGCCCAGTTCCACCCGGACCGTATCGATCATCTGGCGGGGGCCTTGGACACGACCGTGCCGGTCGTCAGCAAGATCTCCATGACGCGCTCGGCGGTCTCGTCGATGGACCAAGGCGCCGCGACCGTGACCTTGTGGGGGGCCAGTTGATAGAACGGCGTGCGCGCCTCGAGCAGCATAGCAAGCGTTTCCTTCGGGTTGTCGGTTCGCAGCAGGGGGCGGTGCGATTTTTGCCGGACACGCGACCACAGGAGCGCCAGGTCCGCCTCGAGCCAGACGACGGTGGCCTTGGCCAGTAACAGGGTGCGGTTGGCCTCGGACAACCACGCGCCACCGCCGGTGGAAAGGATGCAGGGCGGGCCCTCCAGCAGGCGGGCGATCACGCGGCCTTCCTTGTCGCGAAAGAACGGCTCACCGAAGCGGTCGAAGATCTCGGCAATGGTCAGTTGCGCGGAGGTGGTGATCTCGGCATCGGAATCCCGCATCTCGACACCCAGACTTGCAGAGATCGCGCGGCCGATGGCCGTCTTGCCGGCGCCCATCATGCCTACCAGCACAACGCTTCTGGTCAGCCGAAGCTTCTGGTGTGGCGCGCTTTCGCCCATCGTCGAAAATAATCCCCCGGCCAGTGGCGAAATCCCGCCGTCCATGGCTTATATGGAAATGGAAGCGGCGGCAAACGCCGATGGTGTCTTGCGGGGGGTGGGACGCGGGTTTTGAGGGATCGATAGCATCGGGCCCGACTGGCAGGATTGGGCGAAACACGGTGGGACGGATCTTCATCATCCTGATATGTCTGGTGTTTCTGGCTGGAATAGCACTTGTCGGCTATGCGTATTCCGGCTTCCTGCAACCCGACCTGCAAAGTGTGACGGTGCCGGTGACACTTGATGTGGACTGACGCGAGCCTGTTATTGCGCGCGGCGCTTGTTGTAGGCTTGGCCATGGGCGCGTGCGGCGCCGCTGCCCAGGAAGTGATACCCTTGGGGGCAACGGATTGGCTGTCGGACACGATCACGCGGCCCCATGCCAATGTCGCTACCGATGCCTCGGTTCCCACGGTCACGGTCTTGCCGCTTGATGCGGTCCATATGGATTCGGTGGGCCTGTTGCCCGCGACCATCACAGGCTTGCCACCGGGCCTTTGGGGGACTTCCTCCGCAGCCGATCTGGCGGAATTGATGCGGGGTCAGCCGGCGCAGGGCTTGCCCGCGATGCTGGCCTTCACGCAGATGCTGGCACTCGCGGAGCTGGACCCGCCAGCGGACGCCACGCCAGAAGGCTCGGACCTGTTTCTGGCCCGGCTGGACATGTTGCTGGATCGCGGCGCGCTGGACCCTGCCCAGGCCCTGATGGAACGCGCGGGCCCGACAGAGCCTGCTGTCTTTCGCCGCTGGTTCGATGTCTCGCTGCTGACCGACCGGGCCGACCGCGCCTGTGGTGCGATGAACGCCAATCCCCATATTGCGCCGACGTTCCCCGCGCGCATCTTCTGCCTCGCGCGGGGCGGCGATTGGTCGGCCGCAGCACTGTCTCTGGGGACGGGCGAGGCGCTCGGTCAGATCACCTCGGACGAGGCGGACCTGCTGGCCCGCTTCCTCGATCCGCTGATGTTCGAGGGCGAGCCGCGCCTTCCCGTCGATACCACGCTGACGCCACTGGAATTCCAGATGCGCATGGCGATTGCCGAGCGGCCCGATGCCACCGCCCTGCCGCTGGCCTTTGTCCATGCCGATCTGTCGGTGCTGGCAGGATGGCGCGCGCAACTGAGTGCGGCCGAGCGGCTGACACGCTCGGGTGCCATCGCGCCGCAGCAATGGCTGGCGATCTACACCGCCCAGACGCCCGCCGCATCGGGTGCCGTCTGGGACCGGGTGGCGGCACTTCAGGCGTTCGATGCTGCCCTTCTGGCGGGTGATCCGGTCGAGACCTCCCATCGCCTGGCCCCCGCCTGGGCCGCGATGGAGGAGGCGGGGCTGGAGGTCGCGTTCGCCGATATCTATGCCGAGCGGCTGCTGCGCTCGCCGCTGGTGGGCGACGCGGGCATTCTGGCCCGGCGCATCGGCCTGCTGTCACCGATCTATGAACAGGTGGCGCAAACGGCGATCCCGCAGGACGCGGACGAGCGTTTTTCCTTTGCCATCGCCCAGGGCCTCCCGCCGGAAGAGCCTCCCGCCAATGATCCCACGGGCCGCGCCATTGCCGCCGCCTTCGACCCGACGCCGCCCAATCATCGCTATGCCACCTACCTGGCCGACGACCGTCTGGGCGAGGCGCTGCTGCGCGCGGCCCTTGTGTTGGGGCAGGGCGGGGGCGATGCGGATGACCTGACCGATGCGCTGGTCCTGTTCCGCGCCGTGGGACTGGAGGACGTGGCCCGTCGCACCGCCCTGCAACTGCATCTTATCCGGGGCTGAGCGGCCATGACCGGTCCCGCCACCGACACCGATTGGATTGCCCTCTATCTCGATGCCGCCGCCGCCGAGCAAGGGGCCGCGCGCAATACGCTGCTGGCCTATGGCCGCGATCTCAAGGACGCGATGGGTTCCCTGTCGCGGCGCGGGGGATTCGGCGGCGCGGACCGGGCCGCGATCGAGGCCTATCTGGCCGGTCTGGAGGCCGAGGGTCTGTCTCCCGCCACCCGTGCCCGCCGCCTGTCGGCGCTGAAGCAACTCTACCGTTTCGCCCATGAAGAGGACTGGCGCGCCGACAATCCGACGTTGCAGATCACCGGGCCCGCGCGCGCGCGCAAGTTGCCGGGCACGCTGTCGATGGCCGAAGTCGATGCCCTGCTCGATGCAGCGGAAACCCATGGCCGCTCCGCGCCCGAACGTCTGCGCAATACGTGCCTGATGCAGATCCTGTACGCCACCGGCCTGCGGGTGACGGAACTGGTGTCGCTGCCCTTGTCGTCGCTGCGCGGTGATCCACGGATGCTGATGGTGTTGGGCAAGGGCGGCAAGGAACGCATGGTTCCCCTGTCGCCGCCCGCCCGCACGGCCATCCTTGCATGGAATTCCCACCGCGATGCCGCCGATGCCGCCCTGCGGGCCGAGACCGGTGCCAAACCCAGCCCCTTCGCCTTCCCCTCGCGCGGGCAACTGGGCCACCTGACCCGCGTGCGTTTCTTCACGCTGATCAAGGAACTTGCGCTGGCGGCGGGCCTCGACCCCGCACAGGTCACGCCGCACACGTTGCGCCACGCCTTTGCGACCCATCTGCTGCATAACGGTGCCGATCTGCGCGCGATCCAGACCCTGCTGGGGCATGCCGACATCGCCACGACCGAGATCTATACCCATATCCTCGACGAACGCCTGCGCCAGCTTGTCCTTGATAAGCATCCCCTCGCCCGGCCCTAGGTCTTGCACCTGCGCGCGAGAGCGCTTCGACGTCGCGCGCGGCGATCATCCGCCAGTGCAGTTTTAATGACCTCACCCATTCACATTTTAAAGAATACTCAAAAAATCCCCGCCATCCCACCGCCCTCGCATCGCCATGGCTTGAACGGTCGCCCCGGCGCCCCCATAACCGGCGCATGGACACCGATACTTCCTTCCTCGATGCAACCGCCCTTGCCGATCCCTCCACCTGGATCATCGCGGGCTTCATCCTGTTTCTTTTGCTGTGTTCGGGGTTCTTCTCCGGATCCGAAACGGCCCTGACGGCGTCGTCCCGCGGTAAACTCCGCGCGATGGCCGAGCGCGACGATGGCGCGTCCAAGGGGGCGCAACGCGCGCTCGACCTGAAAGAGGATAGCGAGAGGCTGATCGGCGGCATCCTTCTGGGCAACAATCTGGTCAACATCCTTGCGACCTCGCTGGCCACCGCTCTCTTTACGACGGTCGTAGGGGAAAGCGGTGTGGCCATTGCCACGCTGGTGATGACGGCCCTTGTCCTGATCTTCTCAGAGGTGCTGCCCAAGACCTACGCCATCAATAATCCCGAAGTGACCGCCACCCGCATCGCGCGGCCGGTGGGTGTGATCATTGCGCTGATGGCGCCGGTTGTGGCCGTCGTGCGCCTGGTGGTGAGGGGGGTCTTGCGCCTGTTCGGCACCCGGATCGACGCGGGCGCCAACATGCTGTCGGTTCAGGAGGAGATCATGGGCGCGCTGTCGATCGGGCAGCAGGAAGGCTCGGTCGAGAAAGAGCACCGCGACCGCCTGATGGGGGCGCTCGACCTGCATGAGCGGACCGTGGAAGAGATCATGCTGCACCGCTCGGGCATCGAAATGATCGATGCCGATGCCGATCCGGAGGAAATCCTCAGCCAGGCCCTGCGCTCGCCCCACACGCGCCTGCCGGTGTTCAAGGGCGATCCCGAGAATATCGTCGGCGTGGTCCACGCCAAGGACCTGCTGCGCGCCATCGACCGCCTGACGCGCGGCGAGAATGCGCCGGGGATCGCCGGCTTCAAGGTCGCGGATGTGGCGATGAAGCCCTATTTCATCCCCGAGACCACGACGCTTGACGACCAGATGCGCCAGTTCCTGCGCCGCCACACCCACTTTGCGCTGGTGGTGGACGAATATGGAGCGTTGGGCGGCTTGATCACGCTGGAGGATATCCTTGAGGAGATCGTGGGCGAGATCACCGACGAATTCGATACGCCCGAAGCGCCGGTCCTCAAGGCGGATGCGGCGGGGAATTACACCATCGACGGCGCCATGACGATCCGCGACCTGAACCGCGCGACCGACTGGACGCTGCCCGACGAGGAGGCCAACACGGTCGCGGGCCTTGTCATCCACGAGGCACAGACGATCCCCGAAAAGGGGCAGACCTTCGCCTTCCACGGATTCCGCTTCGAAGTGGCCGAGCGGAAACAGAACCGGCTGACGCGGCTCAAGATCCGGCGGCTGTGAGCTGCTCGCGCGGGGTTGAGCGGGATGGCAAGGAGTTGATCTGGAAAGGGACTTCCAGATCCTGCGGGACTGTTCAGACCGTGCCTGCTCAGTTGGGGCGGGCAGGCCGCGCCCTTCGACGCGACCTGCCAGTGAGATGTTGCGCGCCGCTACTCGGCCACCGCCACGTCGCGCGGACCGGCGAAATCCAGCAAGCCGATGCAGGGAATGTCACTGTCGCAGCGGTCGGCGTGGGCAACGCCGCCCGGCACAAGGGAATAGTCGCCCGACGCGGTCGAAACCTCGGTGCCATCCGCTTCGACATGAACCCAGGTTCCCTGAATGCTGAGGCCCCAGTAATCGTGGGTATGCGTGTGCATCGGCAGCGCAACGCCCGGATCCATCCGGATCAGCCAGCGTGCGCCGGTGGCGTCGTCGCCCCAAGTCTGCGCCAGTTGAACGCCGGGAATGGGGGCATCGACCCAGTCCACGGCATCAAGGGCAACGTGGCTTTCGATTTGGCCTGCGGCATGGTTGTCGGCCAGCGCCGCGGTCGAGATCAAGGCCGCAGCAGCAGCGATCAGAAATGGTTTCATCATGTTTGTCATTCCCATTGATAGATTGGATACCACTTGGTACAAATTTCAGATTGCGCGTGTCAATAATTAAAAACCAGTTGGTATAAAAATATGGCAGACCCCGAAAAACCCGCCCGAGGGCGGCCCAGGACGCTCGATACGGACCACGTGACCGATGTCGCCATGACAGCCTATTGGCAGGAGGGGCCGGGGGCCGTGTCACTGAACGAGATTTGCCATCGCGCCGGCGTGTCCAAGCCCTCGGTCTACCGCGAGTTCGGCAATGATGACGGTTTGGCCCATGCCGCCCTGTCGCGTTATGCTGAGACGGCGCTGGAAAAGATGCGCGCCATCGTCAGCGGGGAGCGCGGCTACAGGGAGAAGCTGATCGGGATCGTTGCCCTAACAAGCGTGGATGCGACCCATGAGGCTGGCTGCCTCTTCGTCAAGATGCGGGCGTCACGGGAACGGATGGGACCCCGGACGCAAGCCTTGCTGGACCGGATCGACGCAATGACGATGGATGCCTTTACCGCCCTGCTGCGTGAAGGCCGCGCGGCGGGCGAGGTGCCGGAAGGGATTTCCGACAATCTGGGAGCGCGCTATTTGCAGGCACAGGTGGCCATGGCGCTCGACCATCGGGCGCGGGGGCTGGACCCGGAAGCGGTCCTTGATCTTGCTCTGTCGGTCCTGTGCAAGCCGACGGCCTAGGTGACGGGATCGGGCACGTTCGGCCAGTCCGCCTCAGTCCTTCCCTCGATACGGCTCCACATATTGCAGCGCCATGTCCCACGGGAAGAAGATCCAGGTGTCCTGCGAAACCCCGGTGATGAAGGTGTCCACCATTGGCTCGCCCTTGGGCTTAGCGTAGACGGTGGCGAAATGGGCCTTGGGGTAGAGGGCGCGCACCACCTCCAGCGTCTTGCCGCTGTCGACCAGATCGTCGATCACCAGCACGCCCTCGCCATCGCCCATCATCTCCGCGTCGGGCTTGTTCAGGACCTCGGGTTCACCCTGCGTCTGATGCGCATAGCTGCGAACCGAGACCGTATCGACCATTCGGATGTCCAGTTCGCGCGCGATGATCATCGCGGGTGCCATGCCGCCGCGGGTGATCGCCACCACAGCCTTCCAGGCGCCATCCTTGCCCGGGCCGCGCTTGTCCAGCCGCCACGCCAGGGCGCGGGCATCGCGGTGGATCTGGTCCCACGAGACGTGGAAGCCTTTTTCGTGGGGCAGGGGCGTGATCATGCGCGATCTCCTCGGAATGGCCGGTATCGTGTCAGGGTCCAGCCGACGGCAACCGGCAGGGCGCTCAGGGCCGCCATGGTCAGCGCCAGCTGGGCAAGCTGTCGGTTGGCGATCATATTGAAAGTGCCGCCTATCAGCAGGAAGAACGGCAGGATTGCAAGAGCCATGAAGAGGGCTGCAGCCAGCAGGATTGCCAGCAGCGCGCCGCCCCCGGTGCGGATCCCGGCAAGCCATACGGCAAGGCCCATCCAGATCGCGGTCAAATGCTGCATCCTCCGGTCGATCTGCAGAAGGTAGGTCAGGATAAGGCGCACAACGACCCCGCAAGTCGCCAAAACAGCGAACCTTGC
>JBBQHZ010000084.1:0-16516 GCA_038324445.1 Rhodobacterales bacterium
GTTCGTTCTTCATTCGTCGCGACGGCCGCGGGATCACGCATCATGGCGGCTGGGGCTTTCACCTGGGCGATGACCTGTCGGCGGCATGGCTGGGGCGCGAGGCGCTGCGCGACTGGGTGCGGATCGAGGACGGCTCGCTCCGGGCGATGAACAACGACCCGCTGAGCGCGGCCCTGCGCAAGGCATGTGGCAAGCACCCGGTGCTGTTCGCGCAGGACGCGCGGCCACAGGACTACGCCGCGTTGGCGCCGATCGTGATGGCCCATGACACGCCCTTCGCGCGCTCGTTGCAGCGCAACCTGATCACTGCTCTTGAGGTCGAATTGTCGTTGCTGGAACACCCTGTCGGATCTCCCTGGGTCTTGACCGGCGGACTGGGCGAGGCGTTGGCTGGAATTCTGGACGCGGACATGGCGGCGGGGCTGCGCGCATCTTCGGGCAGCGCACTTGACGGAGCCCTGTCGATGGCGAGGGGACTACCTTGAAGACATTTGCCAATGCGGCGTTGCTGGGGCCCGAGGGGCTGGCATGGCGCGACATCGTCGTGCGCGGTGGGGTGATCGAGGCCGTCGTTCCCTGCGACACGCAGCGGCGGGGAGAGGTCGAGGATCTGGGCGGTCAGATCGTGTCGCCGGGCATGGTGGATGTGCAGATCAATGGCGGCGGCGGGCTGATGCTGGGCGATTGCGCCAGCGTCGCGGATCTTGCCACGATGGCCCAAGCACATCTGTCGGACGGCGTGCCGATGATCCTGCCGACGCTGATCTCGGACACCCGCGAACAGGTCACGCGCGTGGCGGCGCTGGTCGCCGAGGCGCAGGCTCAGGGCCATTGGCAGATCGCGGGCCTCCATCTTGAGGGGCCGCATATCACGCGGCTTGGCGCGCATGACCGCGACAAGTTGCGACCGCTCGAGGCCGCCGATCTGGCGCTTTACGCGCGGATCGCGACCGAGGTCGGGTGCCTGAAGATCACGCTGGCCCCGGAACTGGTGCCGCCCGAGACGATTGCCGCGCTGGTCGCAGCGGGCGTGGTCGTGTCGCTTGGTCATACCAACTGCACCGCCGCCACGGCGCGGGCGGCGTTCAAGGCGGGCGCGGCAACGGCGACGCATCTATACAACGCCATGTCCGGCCTTGACCACCGCGAGCCCGGCCTTGCGCTGGCGGCGATGGAGCATGGCCGGTTCGGCCTGATCGCGGACGGGGTGCATGTTCATCCCGACATGCTGCGGCTGGCAGCGGGATTTGCGCAGGGTGCCTACCTTGTCAGCGACGCCATGGCGCCGGCGGGCACGCAGGCTGAGGGGTTTGACATGGGCGGGCGCTGGATTGCGCGCAAGGATGGGCGCTTGACCCTGGCCGATGGCACGCTGGCGGGGGCCGATCTGACCATGGCGCGGGCAGTGGAAGTCATGGCGCAGGCCACGCCCCTGCCCCGCGCCGATATCATCGCCATGGCGACGATCAGGCCGCGGGCGTTGCTGGGAATGCCGACGGCCCTGGAACCCGGCCAGCCCGCGCTGTTTCATCTGTGGCCAACGGATGCCGCCCCGCGCCTGCATTTGCCGGATGGCTGGCAGATGTAGTGCCTAGGCGCGCTCGATCTCGGATTTCTGCTTCGGGCGCTGATAGCCTGACACGAAACCCTCGATCCCGTGGCGCAGGCGCGCAGCGTCAGAATCGTCAATGGCGCTGCGGATCTCGCGCAACATGCCCGCCACTTCAATCTGGCTGAGGCCTGCCTCAGACGCGCGCAGGATCTTGGCATGGGGCGTTACGATCATGTTGGCAGGATCGATCAGCAGTTCTTCATAGAGTTTCTCGCCGGGGCGCAACCCGGTGATCTGGATCTCGATGCCATCGGGGTTGCTTTCGTCGCGCACGCGCCCCCCCGACAACTCGATCATCCGGCGCGCTATGTCGAGGATGCGCACGGGCTGGCCCATATCCAGCACGAAGAGATCACCGCCGGTGGAATAGGCGCCCGCCAGCAACACCAGACGCGCCGCCTCGGGGATGGTCATGAAATAGCGCGTCACTTCGGGGTGGGTGACAGTGACGGGGCCGCCCATGCGGATCTGATCCTGGAACAGCGGCAATACCGACCCGGAAGATCCCAGCACGTTGCCGAACCGCACCATGGAATAGCGCGTGCCGTTGCTGCGGAGCGCCAGATCCTGCACCACCATTTCGGCCATGCGCTTGGTGGCGCCCATGATGTTGGTGGGACGCACCGCCTTGTCGGTGGAGACAAGAATGAACCGCTCGACCCCCGCGGCCTGCGCCGCCGCTGCCACGATCTGGGTGCCGAGAACGTTGTTTCGGGCGCCTTCCAGCTCGTTTTTCTCGACCAGAGGCACATGTTTGTAGGCGGCGGCGTGCAGCACGATTTCGACCGCTTCCTCGCGCATGACAGCCGCGACGCGGAGCGGGTTGGTGACCGATCCCAGGCGCGCCACGACGCCGATGCGGGTCGCCTCGGCCTTCGCGCACAATTCAAGGTCGATATTGTAGAGCGCGAATTCGGATTGCTCGAACAAGACGATGCGCGCGGGGCCACAATCCAGAATCTGGCGGCACAGTTCCGCCCCGATCGAGCCGCCCGCCCCCGTCACCATCACCACGCGGCCCGCATAGGCCTTGGCGATATCGGGCACGTCGAGCGCCACCTTGTCGCAGCCCAACAGGGCGTCGGGGGAGACGGTCTTCATCTCGGCCGACCGGCCGGAAATCAGGTCGACATAGGATGGCAGCACCTGCACCTCGCAGGGGAGATCGGCCAGTTCATCGAGCAGGCGCGAAATTTGCGCCTCCGCCAGCGACGGCATGGCGACAGCCCCCGTTCCACCTGCCCCGCGTCGACCATCTTGCGCAACCGGTCGCGCGAGGTGACGGTCAGGGCCGCGATGTTCAGGCCATGGAGCGTCGGGTTGTCGTCGACAAAGACACGGGGCCGCACCTCGGCGCTCTGCCGCAGCGCCCACGCCAGCTGGATACCTGCCGAGCCCGCGCCGAAGATCGCCACCGGCACGCCTGGAGCGGCCTCGTAGAGCGATGTGACAACCAGTGCCGCCAAGGTGCGGCCAAGAATCGACAACATGAAGAACAGGGCGGCAAAGCTGATGGGGATGGACCGGGGCGATCCGAGCGCCAGCAGGTAGCTGGCCACGATGCAGGCAAACCCCAGAACACACGCCGCGAGCGCAATACGCCCGGTGGCAGAGATGTCGCGCGCGCTGAGCTTGATCCACGGCAACCGAAAGGCCAGCCCGACCACGGGCGCGGCAGCGAACATGAGCGCGAAAAGGGGCGCTGCGGCGTCGAGGTGGGTGCGCGGATACATGGAGCTGAACCTCAACGCGAAGGCGAGGTAGAGGGCGCAGGGAACAAGAAGGGTATCAAATGCCAGCAAGAGATTACGCTTCTGACGGCGTGTCATCGCATGCATCATTATGTTGTCCCCGTTTTCCGCGCGGTAGCGTGGCAATCGGCGCCTGAATCGGCCGAATTACGGCCCATGTAGCCCAGAACGAAGTTAATAAACGTAAAAAAAACGCGCCCTTGGACGGAACATGGTCGAATTTCCGACCATGAACGGCTGCCCCAGAGCGCGCCAGGGAGATCGCGGAAATACCCCCGCTGCCCACCGCTTGCGGATCGACGAAACGCGGTGCTGACAAGGGGGGGGAATCCGCTAAGGCGCATGCAACTTCAAAAAAAGGCGCCGTCGACGCGACCGTTCATGATCCGATCATCCGATCTTTCCTCCCCCTCTTCCCAGACCGAAACCCCATCTGACGAGATCGATCTTGTCGCGCTCCTTGCCGTGATATGGCGGGCGAAATGGTGGGTCATCGGATTCAGCGTCCTGGGGATCGTTCTGGCGCTGGTCTACAGCCTGCGCATCGCCACGCCGCTTTGCCCGGCAAGCGCCACCCTGGCACTGGAGACCGAAGGACAGCAGGTCATCACGGATATCGAAAGCGTGTTCGCCAGCGGCGGCACCGATACCGCGGCGCTGAACACGGAAATCGAAGTCTTCCGCTCGCGCGCATTGATCGGACGGCTGGTCGACGATTTGAACCTTGTCGAGGACCCGGAATTCAACGGCATCCGGGAACGTCCGTCCCTGCGGACCAGGCTCCGCAGCCTGCTGACCGGCGAGGAGCCAGCCGTTGCTGACGCGGCCACCTTGCGCAATGGGGTGATCGACGGCTTGATAGACCGGATCGCGGTCACGAATATTCACCAATCCCTCGCTTTCAACATCTCGATCGAAACCACCGATCCGCTGAAGTCCGCCGCCATCGTGAACCGTCTGGCCGAAATCTACATCGAGAACCAGATCCTGCGAAAGCTGGACGAGACCACCCGCGCCATCGAGTTCCTGTCCGAACGGACGGTGGAATTGCAGGCCAGCGTCGAAATGCTGGAGCAGGAACAGGCACAACGGATGGAAGCGTCCAACGTGATCGACGCAGAGCTGTTGCAGGCGCAGAACACGCAATTGCGCGACTTGCGCGACAGGGTGGAAGAATCGCGCATGCGCGTGGCCGAGGATCAGGCCCTGCTGGCGTCGGTGCAGGGTGCCGCGGGTGATGTCGAAGCCATGATGACATTGGCGGAAGCGTCGGGCGATAGCCGCCTGTCGGGCATCGTGCAGCGGTTTCGCTCCGGACGTTTGAGCGCAGAGACGACCGAGCTTGCGCTGATGGACGCGCTGGACGGCATTGGCACAGATATCCGTCGCAACGAAACGCAGTTCGAAACCCTGCTCCGCTCGGCCGAGGCGCTGACGACCCAGATCAATCAGCAATCCGAAGAACTGATCCAGATGCAGCAATTGGAGCGGGAGGCAGAAGCGGCCCGGCTTCTCTACCAGACGTTCCTGACCCGCCTGCAGGAGGCTAGCGTTCAGCGAGGCCTTGAAACCGCCGACAGTCGCGTTCTGTCCGAAGCCGTCCCGCGGGGCAAATCCAGCCCCAGGACCACGGTGTTGTTGGCTATTCTGGCCGTTCTGGGCGGCTTGACCGGCGCCGCGATCGGCCTGATCCGCGAATGGCGTTTTGCGGGCTCCGAACCAGCGACGAGTTGCGCCAGGTCTCCGGCAGGCCTGTCCTTGGCTCGCTTCCGACGATGGCAACCCGCAATCGCCGCGAAGTGCTCGCTGCCCTGAAGGACAAACCCAACTCGGTTTTTGCGGAAGCCGTGCGCAACCTGCGGACGTCCGTCCTGATGGCCAATCCCGATGGCGAGCCGCAGGTAATCCTGGTCACGTCGTCGATCCCGGCGGAAGGCAAGACGACGCTCTCTATCGCGCTCAGCCGCTATTTCGGGACCTTGGAAGGCAAGCGTGTTCTGCTGGTCGAGGCCGATATCCGGCGCCAGACCCTGCGCGCCTATGTGGCGGATGATGCCGTGCACGGCGTGCAACTGGTCGATGCGGTTCTGGGCCGGGCCAAGCTGGAAGGCGCCGACCTGATGGACGACGATCTGGGGATCGAGGTCCTGCGCGGATCGGGCGGCGAATTCAACGCCGCCGACCTCTTTGAATCGCGGCGCTTCGGCGATCTGATTGCCGAATTGCGCACCCGCTATGACCATATCATCATCGACAGCCCGCCGGTTCTGGCCGTGCCTGATGCGCGCGTCCTGACGCGCTATGCCGACCTGACTGTCTTTGCCGTGCGCTGGGTCTACACAACCCGCACGCAGGTGCGGCAGGGGTTGGAGATGCTCAACTCCATCGGGCGTCCTGCAGATGGAGTCGTGCTGACGCAGGTCGATCATCGCAAGATGAAAAGCTACGGCTATGGCGGTCAATATGGCTATGACGGCTACGCATCCGGGTATTACGCCAAGGATTGAGGCTGGCCTAGATCGCCTGCCCCACCAGCGCGCCGATGGCGCTGGTGGCAGCCATAGCAAGCGCGCCCCAGATCATCACGCGAACCGATCCGCGGCCCCTGTGCGCGCCGCCCGCCTGCGCACCGAGCGCGCCAAGCGAGCCCAGCGCCACCAGGGTCGCGGCACCTACCCAAAGGCTGAGACCGGCGACCGGCACCATCGCCGCCACGCTCAGCGGTACAGCCGCGCCAAGGGCAAAAGTCAGCGCCGAGACCACCGCCGCCTGCACCGGGCGTGGGGGCGACAGGTCGGTCAGGCCGATCTCGTCACGCAGATGGGCGCTCAGCGCATCAACATGGGTAAGCTCCCTGGCCACCTGGGCCGCCAGCTCGGGTCGCAGCCCGCGCTCCTCGTAGATCGCTATCAACTCGGCCAGTTCCGCCTCGGGGTTTGTGGCCAACTCCGCCCGTTCCCGCGCCACATCGGCCTTCTCGGCATCGGCCTGCGACGAGACCGACACATATTCCCCGGCCGCCATGCTCAAGGAGCCCGCCACCAGCCCGGCAAAGCCCGCCAGCAGGATAACCGGCTTGTCCGGCGCGCCCGCCGCCACCCCCGCAATCAAAGATGCGGTGGACAGGATGCCGTCATTTGCGCCCATGACCGCCGCGCGCAGCCAGCCGGAGCGGCCCGACAGGTGCGGCTCGACATGGGCCGAGGGCACGGCAGAGGCGGCAGGGCGCACCATCTAGTGGCTCTGCCCGATGCCGGCGCCCGGCAGCGCCATCTTGCCGGGGTTGAAGATGTTGAACGGATCGACGCCCAGCTTGATCGCGCCCATCATGGCCATCGCACCATGGCCCAGTTCCCGCTCAAGATATTTTGCCTTGCCCTGCCCGATCCCATGCTCGCCGGTGCAGGTGCCATCCATCGAGATCGCCAGATCGTTGAGCCAGCCGACGAATCCCTCGGCCTTGGCGACTTCCTCGGGGTTGGCCATGTCCACCAGCAGCAGCGTGTGGAAATTTCCGTCGCCGACATGGCCTACGATCGGCGCGGTCAGGGCCAGTTCCGCGAGCTTGGCCTGTGCCTGCGTCACGCAATCGGCCAGACGGCTGACCGGAACGCAGACATCGGTCGAGATGCCACGCGCGCCCGGGCGCAGTTGCAGCGATGCCCAATAGGCATCGTGGCGCGCCTGCCAGAGCGCGGTGCGCTCTTCCTCGCGGGTGGTGAAGTGAAAGTTGGTGCCTTGGTTATCATTGGCGATCTCGCCAAAGATCTTGGCCTGTTCGGTCACGCCGCCCCAGGTGCCATGGAATTCTAGCAGCAGCAGGGGCGTTTCGGGAAGGTGCAACTTGGAATAGACGTTGCAGGCATGCACCTGCAGCGCGTCCAGCAACTCGATCCGCGCCACGGGCAGGCCGTATTGGAACGCCGCGATCACGGCGTTGCAGGCGGCCTCGACACTCGGAAACGAACAGGTGGCGGCCGACATCGCCTCGGGGATGCCCTGCAGCTTCAGCGTCAACTCGGTGATGAGGCCCAAGGTCCCCTCGGACCCCACGATCAGCCGCGTCAGATCGTACCCCGCGCTCGTCTTGCGCGCCCGCGCGGCGGTCTGAACCACCTCGCCCGACGGCAGCACGGCCTTCAGGGCCAGAACGTTGTCCTTCATCGTGCCATAGCGCACGGCGCAGGTGCCCGAGGCGCCGGTGGCGGCCATGCCGCCCAGCGAGGCATCGGCACCGGGGTCGATGGGGAAGAACAGGCCGGTATCACGCAGATGGGTGTTGAGCGCCTTGCGCGTCACGCCGGGCTGGATGACGGCATCCATATCCTCGGCATGGACATGAAGAACGGCGTTCATCTGGCTGAAATCCAAGGAAATTCCCCCGGCAGGGGCGTTGACATGCCCCTCGAGCGAGGTGCCGGTGCCGAACGGGATGATGGGCACGCGGTGGGTGGCGCAGATGCGAACGATATCCTGAACTTCTTGCGTGC
Source organism: Rhodobacterales bacterium (assembly GCA_038324445.1). Taxonomy (GTDB): domain Bacteria; phylum Pseudomonadota; class Alphaproteobacteria; order Rhodobacterales; family Rhodobacteraceae; genus Gymnodinialimonas. Next base: position 7,854 of record JBBQHZ010000084.1, read on the forward strand.
TCTGCGGGAACATGACCGCATCGGGCGGCTGGTTGCGGAGCCACGTGGTCGTGTGGCCATGCTGTTCGCGCAGCGCCAGACCCCGCTCCACACGCGGACCGTAGGCTTGCGTCAGGATGCCGAGGGCGGTGGCGATCCCCTCTTCGTTGCGCGGTAGATCTGCAAGCAGTGCCATGGCGGATCCCTCCTGTGACTTGCCCCCCGGATACCGCCTTCGCGGCGGCGGGACAACCGTTGCTTCGACGCTGAAAGACGACAGTGCCTTGCCCTTGAACGCACGTGATCCGTCGCCGCCTAGTATCGCGATCTGGGCCTCTTCCAAGGGTCCGAGACCTGCCCTCCGGCGCGGGATTTTCACTCGCCGCCGCATGGCGAGATATCGACCCCATATTCCAAATGAAAAGGCCGACCGCGAGGGCCGGCCTTGATCACGGTGCGAACCGCGCGTCAGTCCTCGGTCGGGCCACCCGCGTCCTTCCAGGCCGGGAAGCCGCCGACATTGGTGACATTCGTATAGCCCATGTCCAACAGCGTCTTTCCAGCCAGTGCTGCCTGCCCGCCTGCACCGCAGACGAGGCAAAGTTCGGCGTCCTTGTTGAAGATCGGGTTGTGATACGCCTCGACGGCGGGATCGGCGGTGAATTCGATCATGCCGCGCGGCACGCGGTGGGCGCCCTTGATGGTGCCGCTCTTGGCGATGGCGGCACTGTCGCGCACGTCGATGAAGGTGGCCTTGCCTTCGGCATGTTTGGCAATGGCATCGGCCGGGCTCATTTTCGGCACGACGGCGTGGGCTTCTTCCATGAAATCCTTGGCGGTCTTCATCTTCTGGTCCTTTCGGTAATTGGGTCGGTATCCGGGTCGGTATCTGGGCGGACTATTCCGCCGCCTGTTCACTGGTTGCGCGGGCAGCCTCGATGGCTTCGGCGCGGCGTTCGACCTGCTCGACGATATGCTCGATCATGGCGTCGTTCGAGAGCTTGTGGCTCTGCTTGCCTGCCAGATAGACCATGCCGCTGCCGGCACCACCCCCGGTGAAGCCGACATCGGTCATCAGCGCCTCACCGGGGCCGTTGACGACGCAGCCGATGATAGAGAGACTCATGGGGGTCTTGATATGTTCCAGACGTTTTTCCAACGTCTCGACCGTGCGGATCACGTCGAAGCCCTGCCGTGCGCAGGACGGGCACGAAATGATATTGATGCCGCGGTGGCGCAGCCCCAGCGATTTGAGGATCTCGAACCCGATCTTGACCTCTTCGACCGGGTCAGCGGACAGGCTGACGCGCAGCGTGTCGCCGATCCCCGCCCACAACAGGTTGCCAAGGCCGATGGCGGATTTGACCGTACCACCGACAAAGCCACCCGCTTCGGTAATGCCCATGTGGAACGGCGCGTCGGTGTGGTCGGCCAGTTGCTGATAGGCGGCGGCGGTCATGAAGATGTCGGAGGCTTTCATCGAGATCTTGAAGTTGAAGAAGTCGTTATCCTCGAGGATCTTGATGTGGTGCAGGCCGGATTCCACCATCGCGTCGGGGCACGGCTCGCCGTATTTCTCCAGCAGATGACGCTCGAGGCTGCCGGCGTTCACACCGATGCGGATCGAGCAGTTATGGTCGCGCGCGGCCTTGATGACCTCGCGCACGCGCTTCTCGTCGCCGATGTTGCCGGGGTTGATCCGCAGGCAGGCAACGCCCGCCTCCGCCGCCTCGATCGCGCGTTTGTAGTGGAAATGGATATCGGCCACGAGCGGCACGGGGCTTTCGCGCACGATCTCGTGCATCGCTTTCGCGCTGTCCTGATCGGGGACCGAGACGCGGACGATGTCGGCGCCCGCCTCGGCCGCCGCCTGTATCTGGGCGATGGTGGCGCGCGCATCGGTGGTCAGCGTGTTGGTCATTGTCTGCACGGTGATCGGCGCGTCACCGCCAACGGGAACATTCCCCACCATGATCTGGCGCGACTTGCGGCGCGCGATGTTGCGCCAGGGGCGGATCGGGTTGTGCGACATGGAACAGGCACGCCTTTTGCGAAGGGGTCAGGCCCAAGATAGCGGCAGGCGGCGGGGGGGACAACGCGTGGACGCGGTAATCACGCGAAAAAACGCCGGCCGGGCGGATGGTGTGGCCGGGTGGCAGGAAGAATGAGTATTTGAGAAAAGGTGAACGGGGGAGCGGCGCGGCCTTGCCCTGGTCCGATGCGTCAGGTTTGCTGGTGCGGGCGCCAACCGTCAGGCGCGCGGGCCCAGCCCCGTCAGGGGCGCTGTTGCGGGCCCAGCCCCGTCAGGGGCGCTGTTGCGGGCGGATGTCGCTGGCCGAGGGGGTCTGGACCACCACGGGAAGCGCGTTGCTGGCGACGAGCGAGGCTGCAACATCGGCAGGCAGGTCCTGATAGGGCGAGGCTTGGGGCGCGGCAGCGCCGCCGGTGGGATTGTAGACCAGCGATTGCGTGGTGGCGGCAGCGACGGCGGCCTGCTGCGCCGCCTCCACCGGGGCGGCAGGCAAGGCGTTCGCATCGAACACAAGCGACGCGACCTCGGTCAGATCGGGATCCGCCTCGGTATCGGCCATCTGGAAGTTGGCGGACAGCGCGTCGGCGGTCAGTTCCACGTCGCGCACGATCGACGCGCCCTCACCCGCCGGACCAAGCGCCACGCCGTTGACGGCGAAGTAGAGCGATCCCGCATTGCCGGACCGTAGAAGCGGCGTGCCCTCGCTCTCGGGGATGACGTAGCTGTCGCCTGCATCGAGCGTCGCCTCGTAGATCGTGGCGCCGGTGGGGGACGTGACCCGAACCCAGGTGGGGCGGGTGGCGAAGATCAGGACCTGATCGAGGGGCTGGGTGACCTGCACCACAGGCGCCTGAGCCACCTGTTCGGGGGCGGCACCGGGTGCCGTGTCGATGGCCGATGCAGCGGAGTCGAGCGTGCCGAGGGTGCCAACCGCGTCGGGGTCGAGCGTGGCCAGCGCACCGTCGCGCGGTGTCAGCATCGGAGCCTCGAGGGCTTGGGGGCGGTAGAGACGCTCCACCGCTTCCGGGCCGGGCACGGCGATGTCGAAGCCCTGAGCCCCGTCGAAGGCGCCGTCGGTGGCCCCGGCAAGAGGGTCGAGTTGCGCCAGCGGCACGTTCGGCGCCTCGTCGATGGGCGCGATCTGCAGGCGCTGAATGTCGTTGAAAATCGCCATGGCGCCGTAGCCGATGCCGGTCACCAGCACCAGAAGCACGGCGATGGAGCCCAGCGCGCCCGGCTGCACATTGGCGAACAGGCTTTCGCGCTTGGGCGCGAAGGAGATCCGCGCCGAGGACATCACCTCGTTCGGATCAAGCCGACGCGGCGCGTCGGCGATCGAACGCTTGACGGCCGACCCCTGCGAGGCGCCGGCCCCGTGGATGCCGCGAAAGCCTGTTTCGTCGCAGAACCGGCGGAAGGTCCATTCCGGGTCGATGCCGAGGTAACGCCCGTAGGAACGGACATAGCCCGCGATGAAGCCCTGCGACTGGAAGGCGCCGACATCGCCGTTTTCGATGGCGGCGATATAGGTGGCGCGAATGCGCAACTCGCGCTCCACATCCAGCAGCGATTTGCCAAGCGTCGCGCGCTCGCCACGCAGCAGATCGCCCAGCGGAACATCGAGAAGGTCGTAGCCATCAAAGGAGGGGGATACCGACGACGCAGACTGGACGGGCAGGTCGAAGGCGCGTGCCTTGTCCCGATGCCCATTGTCCCCGTGCCGATCGTCGTGTTGGCCCATTCGGCCTTCCCCGATTCCTTGGTGTCCCCTACCATGTCTAGTGGTAGCTCGCCCCATTGTCCCTAGATATTACCCCAAAGCGAATGATTCCCCTAGGGGCCCCGCCGACTTTCTTCCGCCTTAGCATGGGACTTGCCGACGTTGCACCCTGCGCAATTGCAGCATTCGACGTTTCGGCATGTTTGCGCGCATAAAACTGTTGAGAAATCAGTAATTTCGGCCAAGTTGCCCGACGATGCGGCGTTAACCGACGGCAAAGATCGTCCAGAGTGCGGCGTCGGGACCGCCGTCACACCGACGGATCACCCGGCCAGTTCGGCCCGGTTCAGCGCGCAATGGCTCCAGAGGCTGTCCATGGCGCGCACTAGCCCGTCCATCATGCCGGCGTCATGCACCGGCGAGGGCGTGAAGCGCAGACGCTCGGTGCCGCGCGGCACGGTCGGATAGTTGATCGGCTGCACATAGATGCCGAAATCCGCCAGCAGCATGTCCGAAATTGCCTTGGTATGTTTGGGATCGCCCACAATCACCGGCACGATGTGGCTGCCATGGTCGATGATCGGCAGGCCAAGACCCTTGAGCCGCAGCTTCAGGACCGACGCACGCTCCTGATGCAGGTCGCGCAGGGCCTGGTCGGTCTTGAGGTGGCGGACAGAGGCCGCAGCGCCCGCCGCCACGGCAGGCGGCAAGGAGGTGGTGAAGATGAAGCCGGGCGCATAGCTGCGCACGGCGTCGCACATCTTGGCCGAGGCCGCGATATAGCCGCCATGGACGCCGAATGCCTTGCCCAGCGTGCCGTTGATGATGTCGATGCGGTGGGCCAGGCCATCGCGTTCCGCCACGCCCCCGCCCCGCAGGCCATACATGCCGACGGCGTGAACCTCGTCCAGATAGGTGAGCGCATTGAATTCTTCGGCAAGGGCCACGATCTCGGCGATGGGGCCGAAATCGCCATCCATCGAGTAGACCGATTCGAAGGCGATCAGTTTTGGCGCGGCGGGGTCGTCGGCGGCCAGAAGCGAGCGCAGATGCGCCACGTCGTTATGGCGGAACACGCGCTTCGCGCCGCCGTTGCGGCGCACCCCCTCGATCATCGACGCATGGTTGAGGGCATCGGAATAGATGATGAGGCCGGGGAATATCTTCGGCAGCGTCGACAGCGTCGCGTCGTTCGCGATGTAGGCGGAGGTAAAGACCAACGCCGCCTGCGTCCCATGAAGGTCCATCAATTCGGCCTCCAGCGCCTTGTGATAGACGGTGGTGCCTGAGATGTTGCGCGTCCCGCCAGAGCCTGCGCCGGTTGCCTCCAACGCCTCGTGCATCGCCGCCAGCACCACCGGGTGCTGGCCCATGCCGAGATAGTCGTTGCCGCACCAGACCGTGATATCGGCCTTGGACCCATCCGGTTTGGTCCAGACAGCATGGGGAAACTGGCCGCGACGCCGCTCGATATCAATGAAGGTGCGATAGCGGCCTTCCTCGTGCAATTTGCCCAAGGCGGCGTCGAGAGCGGTCTCGTAGGTCACTGGCGGTCTCCCTGTGGCGGGGCGGGTTGGCCCACGTCAGATCGATGGCTTCGGGCGGGGTGTTTCCCGCGTTGGCCCTCACATAGGACGCGAAGTCCGTAGGGGCCAAGCTACATTTTGACGCGAGGGGGACACGTTGATCTGAATCAAATGTCGGTGAGGGATGTTCCCGCGTCCGACCCTGCGACCTTGTGCGAGGAACCATCGCGGCGCATGCCCTGCTCCACAGCGCCCCTGCCCGCCATTGCGCCCGCCGACCCCAGCGGCCAAGATGAGGCCAGCATTCCCCCTTTCCCAAGGATATTCCACCCCATGTCCCTTGATGCCGTCCTCGCCCGGATCGACGCCGATCTCGACCCCGCCCTTGCGCGCCTGATGGCGCTGCTGCGCATCCCCTCGATCTCGACCGATCCGGCCTTCGACGGCGACGTGGCGCGGGCGGCGGATATCGTGGCGGCGGATCTGGCGGGGATGGGGTTCGATGCCTCGGTCAGGCCGACCACGGGGCATCCGATGGTGGTGGCGCATCACGAAGGGCCCGACAAGGACGCGCCGCATGTGCTGTTCTACGGTCACTACGATGTGCAGCCGGTCGATCCCCTGGACCTTTGGGACCGCGACCCGTTCGATCCGGCGATCGAGGAGCAGAACGGCGCCAAGGTCATCCGCGGGCGCGGCACGTCGGATGACAAGGGCCAGTTGATGACGTTTCTGGAGGCCTGTCGCGCGTGGAAGGCCGAGACGGGCCATCTGCCCGCCCGCGTGACGATTTTTCTGGAGGGGGAAGAGGAATCCGGCTCGCCCTCGCTGGTGCCGTTCCTTGAGGCGCACAAGGACGAGTTGACGGCGGATGTGGCGCTGATCTGCGATACCGGCCTGTTCGGCGACGGCGTGCCCGCGATCGTGACCCAGCTGCGCGGCAATCTGACAGAGGAAATCACCGTCACCGGACCGAGGATCGACCTGCATTCGGGCATGTACGGCGGCATCGCGATGAACCCGATCCGGGTCCTGACCCGCGTGCTGGCGGGGCTGCATGACGATCAGGGCCGGGTTATGGTGCCAGGGTTCTATGACGGCGTGGCGGAAGTGCCGAAGCAGACGCAGGCGATGTGGGACGGGCTCGGCTTCTCGGCCGAGGGCTTTCTGGGAGCGGTGGGCCTGAGTCATCCGGCCGGAGAGGTCGGACGAACGGGCCTCGAGATGATCTGGTCGCGGCCCACGGCCGAGGTCACCGGCATCTGGGGTGGCTATATCGGGGCGGGCTTCAAGACCGTGCTGCCCAGCAAGGCGCAAGCCAAGATCAGCTTCCGGCTGGTGGCGGGGCAGGATCCGCTCCGCCTGCGCGAGAGCTTCCGGGACTGGGTGCAAAAACAGATGCCTCCCGATTGCTCGGTCTCGTTCAAGGGCGGCGGCGCGTCGCAGGCCAGCATGATGGACACGAGCCATCCGATCTTCGAGGTGACGCGCCGGGCGCTGAGCGACGAGTGGCCGCATGAGGCGGCCTTTATCGGCTGCGGCGGCTCGATCCCGGTGGCGGGGTATTTCAAGAGCATCCTCGGCATGGATTCGGTTCTGGCGGGGTTCGGTCGGGACGATGACGCCATCCATTCGCCGAACGAGAAGTATGATCTGACAAGCTTCCACAAGGGCATCCGGTCCTGGGCGCGGGTGCTGGGCGGACTGGCCCGGGAATGAGAGGGGGGCTGCAGGACGCGACTGCCGCTTGTGCGCAGGCGCGCTGACGCACGCGGCGCCCACGGCGGCGGTCGCGCCGCGCCAAGGCGCGGCGCGGCTGCGCCCTGCAACGGGCGTTGCGAGACAGGCTGACGGGGCGGCGCGGCACGCGCCTGCGATGCCAAATCGAGCGGTGTAGATTCGGGGTGGAATGACGTTGATGCCGGCGGTCAGGCGGCGGAAAGCCGCCCCGATATCCGCCAGAACCGAGCCATCAGCACCATCGCCGCCAAGGCGAGGCCGACGGCAAGCCCGGCCCAGATCCCCTCGCCACCCCAGCCGAGCGGAAAGCCCAGCGCATAGGCAAGCGGCACGCCCACCAGCCAATAGGCCACGAAGGCATAGACCATCGGCACCGTGGTATCCTGCACCCCGCGCAAAAGGCCGAGCGCCATCACCTGCCCCGCATCGGCCAATTGGAACACGGCAGCGACCACCAGAAGGCTTGCGCCGATGGCGATGATCTGCGGGCGCAGCGGATCGGCGGGATCGACGAAAAGCCCGATCAGCGGGTCTGCAAGGGTGACAAACAGCACCATGGTCGCCGCAACCGTCAGGCCCGACAGCAGCAGGGCCGCCTTGGCGGCCTGCCGCAGGGCGTCGGGCGAGCCGCCGTTGCGGGCCCGCCCGATCCGGACGGTGGCGGCCGAGCTGAGCCCGATATGGACCATGAACGTGACCGAAACGATCTGGAGCGCGATGCCATGGGCGGCAAGGTAGAGCGTGCCGATCCAGCCCATCATGATCATGGTCGCCATGAACAGCCCAGCCTCGGACAGAAGCGTCACCGCAATCGGCCAGCCAAGCCGGAAGACCTGTCCCAACGCCTCGGTATCCGGGCGCCAGAAGCGGGCGAAAAGGGTGTACTCCCGCAACCCCCGCGCCCGGGCGGCGTAAAGCGCCAGCACCGTCAGGATCAGCACCTGAGTGCCGACCGAAGCCGCCGCCGCGCCCGCGATGCCCAGTTCCGGCGCGCCGAGATTGCCGAAGATGAAGACCCAGTTCAGCCCCGCATTCAGCGCCACCCCGAGAAGCCATGCCCAGAGCACGACATTGGGACGCTCGAGCGCCGAAAGATGGCTTCGCAGGACCACCATGAGCACAGCGGGCCAGATGCCCCAGCCTGCGATCCGGAGATAGATCTGCGCATCGGCGGCGATCGAGGGCTCCTGCCCCGCCGCCAGCAGGATCGCGCCGGAAAACCAGAACAGCGGCAGAACGCAGGCGCCAAACGCGATCGCGATCCAGAGGCCCATCCGCGTCACCCGCCGCACCTGCCCCGCATCGCCCTGTGAAGCCGCACTGGCGACCATCGGCATGACGGCAAGGCCAAACCCCATGCCGAGGATCAGGATAAGGTGGAACGATGAGGCCCCAAGCGCCACGGCCGCCAACTCTTCCACGCCATACCAGCCCATCATCACCGTATCGGTGACGCCGATGAACACCTGCGCCAACTGGCCGCCGATCAGGGGCAAGCCGAGTTTGAGGGTGGCGCGGATATGGTCGGTCAGGGTCATGGAACGGCCATATGTCGGTGGCGGAGCCGGGGCAAGCGGGCGGATGGCGGAGATTGAGCCGCGCGGGCGCGTTGCCGGGGGGATTGCGCCGCGCGAGCGCGTCGCCGGGGGGGGGGGGGGGGCGGCCC
>JBBQHZ010000085.1:0-16494 GCA_038324445.1 Rhodobacterales bacterium
GAAATCAACCCCGCCGATCCGGCCTCGACCCCGGTGAAGCGCACCGCTCTGGGCCGCTTCAAGCACGAAAACGCCGCCATGGCGCTGGCCGCCGATGGCCGTGTCGTCGTCTATATGGGCGATGATGAGCGCGGCGAGTTCATGTACAAGTTCGTCTCGAACGGGACATACACCGAAGGCGGGTCCACCGATGGGCTGCTGGACGACGGCACGCTTTTTGCCGCCACCTTCAACGCCGACGGCACCGGGGAATGGGTTGCCCTGACGCCCGAGTCGACGGGGATGGATCAGGCGATGATCTGCATCCACACCCGCCAGGCCGGATCGGCGGTTGGCGCCACGACGATGGACCGCCCGGAATGGGTGGCCGTGTCCACCACGCTGCCCGAGGCCTATTGCTGCCTGACCAACAACTCGCGTCGGGCGCCCGGCTTCACCAACGAGGGTGGCGATCTGGTCGAGCCGGCCGAAGGCACGCCGAACCCGCGCGCCGAAAACGAATACGGCCAGATCGTGCGCTGGCGGCCCGATGGCGCGGATCACGGCGCGACCGGCTTCGCGTGGGATCTCTACGTGATGGCGGGCAACCCGGTTGTCGGTCTTGGCGCCTATGCAGGTTCCGAGAACGTGACCGAAGGCAACATGTTCAACTCGCCCGACGGGATGATGGTGGACAGCAAGGGCATGATCTGGATCCAGACCGATGGTGACGACAGCAATGCCGGTCCGTTCACCGGCATGGGCAACAATCAGATGCTGATCGGCCATCCCGAAACCGGCGAGATCGCGCGCTTCCTGACCGGCCCCAGCGGGTCGGAAGTGACTGGCCTGACCTGGAACACCGATCGCACGGTGGCCTTTGTAGGCATCCAGCATCCGGGCGGCACCTGGCCCGATGGTGGGACCGGCGTTCCGCGCTCTGCCGTGATCGCTGTCTGGCGCGAGGATGGCGCAGCCATCGGCTGAGCCTTTTTCCGGATTGAGTGCACAGGGAGGGGGGCCAAGCATCGCGGTCCCCCTTTTCCATGGCGGAGGGGAGTTCTTCCCGCCGGGAGTGTTGGGCGCTGTCCCCGCGACCGCAAGCAAAGCCCCAAGCCGGCAGACTTAGGTATTGACCTAACTTTGAGGCGGGGGTTAGTTAGGTTCATGCCTAACCAAACCGCCTCCGTCGATGCCACTTTCAACGCGCTGTCCGATCCGACGCGGCGCGCTGTGGTGCAGGCGCTTTCCGCCGGGTCGGCAACCGTGTCCCAGTTGGCCGCCCCTTTCGGCATGGCGCTGCCATCCTTCACCCAGCACCTCGGCGTTCTGGAGACGGCGGGGCTGATCGTGTCGCGCCGCGAAGGGCGCAGCCGTGTCTGCACGCTCAACATCGAGGCCCTGCGCGAGGCCGAGGCGTGGCTGGGCGCGCATCGGCGGCAATGGGAAGCGCGGCTGGACCGTTTCGAGAAACACCTGCACATTCTGACATCGGAGAGACCAAATGAGTGATGCCGCCAACTCCCCCGTCTCGGCCTGGGCCGCCTCGCCGCTCGAGCGGGAAATCGTCCTCTCCCGCGTGGTCGATGCCGACCGCGACACCGCGTTCCGCGCGTGGAGCGATCCGGCACAGATCGTGCAATGGTTCGGACCGGACGGGTTCGAGATCGAAACGCATCAGATCGACATCCGCACCGGCGGCCAGTGGCGCTTCGACATGGTCGCGCCCGACGGCACGCGCTATCCCAACCGCATGCAGTTCCTGCGGATCGAGGCGCCCGATCTGATCGAGGTGCATCATGGCACCGATGTGGAGAAGGATCTCGACAGCTTCCGGATGCTGGTGACGTTCGATCAGCAAGGCAATGGCAAGACGGTCGTCACCCTGCGCCAGATGCATCCGACCGCGGCACGCCGCGCCATCTGCATCGGGTTCGGGGCGGTGGAGTTCGGCGCGCAGACACTGGGCAAGCTGGCGCGTCACGCCGAAGCGGTCGTGTCCTGACCGCCAGAAATGGTGTTTGTTCGGCCGACGCCCGCTCAGGACAAGAATCGTTGCCCGCGGGCGCCAGTGCCGTTTCTGCGCAAAAAACAGCCTGCAATTCAGGCAGATGCGCATGATAGCAGCGTCGGGTGTCGGCGGGGGAGGTCGGTCCCGAGATGCAAACCGGGGATTCTGCGGATGCGACGGTTTTAGGCCGCCTGCGACACTTTTTCCATTTCTTCAGAAAATGTTAGCGCCAACGCTCCACAACTCAGGGCTGTGTGGCCGGTGTTTTCCGGAAATTGGTAAGAAAATTTTACAAGAAACGACCGTTCAGGCAAGAAATTCTGTTTTCGATGGGCACCCAGCGCGCTAACGTGCCGACACTTCTAACCACCCGTGATCCGAGAGGGGTCAATGGGGGGAGGAGATCCAATAGGGAGGATAATACCACATGGATCGTCGTTCATTCCTGCGTACGTCTGCAGTCGGCGGTGCCGCTGCTGCGGCTTCGACCACACTTGCTGCTCCGCTCTACGCTCAGGGCAACCGCGCCCTGACACTCGTTACGTCCGTTCCGGATGGCTTCGCAGTCTTCGATGACGCGGTGCAACTGGCCATCGACTACATCGCAGCCATGACTGAAGGTCAGTTGACGTTCAACAAGAACTCGGCAGGCTCGCTAGTGGGCGCGTTCGAAGTGTTCGACGCCGTGTCCTCCGGTCAGGCAGATGTCTATCACTCGGCGGAATACTACTTCCTCAACCAGCATCCCGGCTTCGCCTTCTTCACCGCCGTGCCCTTCGGCATGACCTCGCAGGAAATGGCGAACTGGTATTATCGTCGTGGCGGCCAGGAGTTGCATGACGAACTGTCGGGCCTTTTCGGCCTCAAGCCCCTGATGGTTGGCATGACCGCAATGCAGCCCGGCGGCTGGTTCAACATCGAGATCAACTCGGTCGAAGACCTGCAGGGCCTGCGCTTCCGGATGCCCGGCCAGGGTGGTCAGGTGCTCGGTCGTCTCGGCGCCTCGGTCCAGAACATCCCCGGCGGCGAGATCTACCAGGCACTGTCCTCGGGCCAGATCGACGGCGCGGAGTGGATCGGACCCTACGCGGACGAGCGGATGGGCTTCCAGGAAGTCACCAACATCTACTACGCCGCCGGTTTCCACGAGCCGGGCTCGGCCCTGCACATGGTCTTCAACCAGGAAATCTGGGAATCGCTGACGCCGACGCAACAGACGATCTGCAAGGTCGCCTGCGAAGCCGCCCACGCGCAGAACACCGCGCTGTCGCTGGCCGAAAACGGCGCCGCTCTGGCCCGTCTGCAGGCCGGTGGCGTGCAGGTTCGCCAGTTCCCAGATGACGTCTGGGATGCGTTCGGTCGCGCCGCTGCAGAAGTGCGGGAAGAAAGCATGGGCGATCCGATCTTCGCCAATATCTCCAACAGCTACTTCGCGTCGATGCAGGAATCGTCTGATTGGTACGAAATCGCAGACAGCGAATACACCCGTCAGCGTAACCGGGTGAACGCAGGCTGATCGCCTGATCCGACACCATTGCCCCGCCCGCGGCCGTTCGGCTGACGGGCGGGGCACTTTTCCCCATCATTCACGCGCGCGCCCGCATCCTTTGCGCCGCGCAGCAGGCCCTTGCGATCCGCCAGGGCCAGACGAGGGTCAGCCGAATGTTCGAGACTATTGTCTGGGTGCTGAAGAACCTGGCGCTTGCGCCCTATTACCTGTTTCTCGCGGTAACGCAGCCCGGCCAATGGCTGGATTGGGCGAACCCGGAATCGCTGGTGCGGTTCATCTATTACGGCGGGTCGGTCGAATTCTTCTTCGTGGTCATCACCGTTTTCCTCATCATCACCGCGCTCGGCATGGCCTGGAAGCGCGAGATCCTGTGGGCCTGCGTGCGCGGGCTTGAGGCATTTGCCAACGCCATTGGACGCGTCGCCGCCTGGGCGGGCCTGCTGATGGTTTTGCAACAGGTCATGATCGTTTTCCTGCAGCGCATCTTCCGGGTTTCGGAGATCCAGTTAGGCCCCCTTGGCACCGCCTTTACGCAGGATCTCAGCTGGTGGGGCGAGGAGCTGAAGTTCTACAACGCCCTCGTGGTGTGTCTGTGCGTCAGCTACACCTTCGTGCAGGGCGGTCATGTGCGGGTGGACCTGGTCTATGCCGGTGTCAGTTTCCGCACCAAGCGCCTGATCGACATGTTCGGCAGCCTCGTCTTCATGATGCCCGTCGTGGTTCTGACCTACATGTATGCGTGGTTTTTCATGTGGCGCCACCTTGTGGTGCCGAACCCCTCCGCCTCGACCGATCTGGAGCGGATGCTGGCGCAGGCCCGCGTGTTGCGCTGGAACGTCGAGACCATCGGGTTCAGCCCCAACGGCTTCAACGCCTATTTCCTGTTCAAGATGTTGATCGTCGCGTTCTGCGTGATGGTCTTCCTGCAGGCGGTCAGCTTCTTCTGGCGCTCCTACCTTGAATGGCTGGAAGGCCCCGAGAGCGAGGGCAAGTTCATCGACCGCGACTTCATGGGTGACACCACCGCAGAAGCCGCCGCCGCCGCCCATTAGGGCCCAGCCGAAACGCACAATACGACGCCCGACAGGGCGCAATTAAGGGACGATTGCACATGCTTTTCGGTTTGGACGGGATCGAGGTCGGTCTGATCATCGTATTCCTGACCCTCTTTGCGGGGATCATGACGGGCTTTCCGGTGGCCTTTGCCATCGGTGGCGCCGGGATCATCTCGTTTGCGATCATCGCGGCGCTCGACAGCACGGGTATCCTGATCCATCAGGCCATCGATACCAACTCGGCGGAATATGCCGCGCTGATTGCCGACGGCATCCAGCGCGACGCCATATCCGTGTTCCGATACCCGGAATTACCCCGGATGGAGGAACAACTGTTCCCCGACGGGTGGGAAGTGGCGATGGACCGCAACCTGTCCTTCATCGTCAACCGCATGAACGAGCGCGTGATCGCCGGCCAATCCATCGAGACGCTGCTTGCCGTGTTGATGTTCGTGATGATGGGCATCACGCTGGAACGCTCGCGCATTGCCGAGGATCTGCTGACCACGATGGCGCGGGTCTTTGGCCCGCTGCCGGGTGGTCTGGCCGTGTCCATCGTGCTGGTGGGCGCGTTTCTTGCGGCCTCTACCGGGATCGTCGGCGCGACGGTGGTGACCATGGGCCTGCTGGCCCTGCCGACCATGCTGCGCAACAACTACTCGCCTGAACTGGCCACCGGCGTCATTGCGGCGTCGGGTACGCTCGGGCAGATCATTCCGCCTTCGATCGTGATCGTCCTGCTCGGCACGCTGGTGGGCGACCTCTATGCGACGGGTCAGGAAGCGCGGGCGCAGCTGGCGGGCTGCGGCGACGCGCTGACCTATCTGGGCGAGCCTGCGGTGTTGTCGGTGGGCACGCTGTTCCAGGCGGCCCTGCTGCCGGGGCTGTTCCTGGCGTTCCTCTATGGTCTTTATGCTTTCGTCTTTGCGTTGGTCCGCCCTGCCTCGGCACCGCCGGTTCAGATGGCGGCCTCCACCGGGGGCGAGGTGGTGACGCGTGGCGAAGGGCTGACATGGTTCCTGCTGGCGCCCTTGGCGTTGATCGCGGCGGTGGTTCTGGGTGGCATGGCCGGCGTCGTCGGCAGCCAGTCGGTCATCGTGTCTGACTACGCCGAGAATAGCGGCGGCGCGGCGCTTCGCACCAACGTGAATGAAACCTGCCAGGCCGCAATGATCGACTTGCATGGCCAGGAAGCGTGGGACGAGGCTGTTGCCGTGACGGCGGCGCAGGTTGCCGCGGGCAATACCGCCGGCAACGCGGCGGTCGAGTTGACCGAAGAGCAACTGGTCGAGGCGCGTGCCGCGGCGCTGGTCAATGCACCGGCCATCGGCACCGGCATCGCCGTCATGGCGGTGCTGCTTGGGCTGGTCCTGATTGTGGCACGGGGCGTGTCGCCCTCGGCCAATCCGGTGCCGCTGATTGTCGGCGGCATTGGCGTGGTGATGATGTTGCTGGCGGATGTGCTGTTCATCGGACCGCTGACCGGTTCGGGGGCGACCTTCCTGATCATGGCAATCCCGGTGATCGTCACCCTTTACGGCGTGCGGATCGCGATGGGACGCTTGGCGCAGAACGAGTTGCTGCGGGTGGTGTTCCCGCCGCTGATACTGATCGTGGCAGTTCTGGGCTCGATCCTTGGCGGCATCACCAACCCGACGCCCGCGGCGGCGCTGGGCGCTGCGGGGGCCATCATGCTGGCGGCCTACCGCAAGCTGAAGGACGAGAACGGCCTGTCGAAGATGATCATCTGGACCAGCTTCGCCATCGTGATCATGATCATTGTAGGCGTGAACTTCGACCTGCGCATCACGCGGAGTGACGTCCCGTTTGAAGACTGGGTGGCCTATGTGGTCGCGCAGGGTGCCTATCACTTCTCGTTCTTCGGCTTGCTCTTCGCCTGCTGGGTGCTGCTCCGCACCTCGGTTCTGGGGCCTGTGGTGCGCGAGACGGCGAAGGTGACCAGCATGGTGTTCACCATCCTGATCGGTTCGCAACTGCTGAACCTTGTGCTGATCTCGTTCGGGGGCGAGCACTATATTCAGGACTTCCTGCGCGCCTTCGACAACGAGCTGGTCGTGTTCCTGCTGGTGATGCTGATCCTGTTCATCCTGGGCTTCGTGCTGGATTTCCTCGAGATCATCTACATCGTGATCCCGATCGTCGGGCCGGTGATCTATGGCGGCACACTGGACCCGAAATGGGTGACCATCATGATCGCCGTGAACCTGCAGACCAGTTTCCTGACGCCACCCTTTGGCTTTGCGCTGTTCTACCTGAGGGGCGTGGCGCCGAAATCGGTGACGACAGGCCATATCTACCGCGGTGTGGTGCCGTTCGTGTTGATCCAGGTGCTGTCGCTGGGGCTGCTGTGGCTGTTCCCGGGCATCGTGACGATTGTGCCGGATCTGCTGCCGAATTGAATTCGGCTGGATCGGGTGGAAAACGGGGGGCCTTGCGGCCCCCTGTTTGCGTTTGGTGTTACGGTGTTTTCCACGGCAAAAAGGGTGACACGCCGCAAGCCGCGCGTCCCCGGCCAGCGGTGCTTTTGAGTATTTTTGAAAAGGTGAAAGGGCGGGGGCGGTCAGGGGCGGGGTTCGATCAGGTCCCACAGGTTGCCCCAGGGGTCGCGCCATTGGGCGACGGTGCCATAGGGCTCGGAGCGGGGTGCCTCGATCAGCAAGCCGCCTGCGGCGGTGATGCGGGCGGCGTCGCGGGCGAAGTCGTCGGTCTGCAGGAAGAACGCCACGCGCCCGCCGGTCTGGTTGCCGAGGGCGTCTTGCTGCGCCGGTGTGCTGGCGCGTGCCAGCAGCAGGGCAGGGCCGTCCGGGGAGGGTGCGACCGTGACCCAGCGTTTGCGGCCCTGATCCTCGTCGGCAAGAAGCGTCCAGCCCAGACCGTCGACGAAGAAGCGGATGCCGGCGTCGTAGTCCGGCACCAGCAGCGTGGCGATCGTCTGGCGCATGGGGTCAGGCGCATCGGGTCAGGCGCATGGGGGCTGCGTCACTTGTCGCGGCGCAAGTCGGGCAAGGTGATCTGCGCCACCTGCTGCGCAATCGGATCGGTTGATAGCGGATGGGTCTGCGTCGAATACCCCTCGGGGTCGCCGAGCGACTGCCAGCTGCCGCCGACATGCACCTCCAACGCACCGAAATTGGCCTTGTAGCCCATCTTGGAACTGCCTGGCACCCAGTAGCCGAGGTAGACATAGGGCAGCCCCGCCTCGCGGGCGAGCGCGACATGGTCGAGGATCACGTAGGTGCCGAGGGACGAGGTCTGCAACTCGGGCGAGAAGAAGGAATATACGAGACTGAGCCCGTCATCGAGGATGTCGGTCAGGCACACCGCAGCCAGACTGTCGTCGATGTCGCGGTACTCAATCACGCGGGTGCGGACCGGCGTTTCCTCGATCATCGCGGCAAATTCGAACACGTCCATGTCGGCCATGCCGCCATCGGAATGCCGCTCGTCCAGATATCGGCGGAAGAGCGCGTATTGCTCTTCCGTGGCCCATGCCGAGCGGGGCGCGCGCCTCAGATGCGCATTGCGCCGAAGGATGCGCTTGTGGGCTCGCTTGGGCACAAAATCGGCCACGCGGATGCGGGCGGAAAGGCAGGCCGCGCAATCCGTGCAGGAAGGGCGGTAGAGCACGTTTTGCGAGCGTCGGAAGCCCTGCTTGCTGAGCGCGTTGTTCAGCGTCTCGGCCTGATCGCCCTGCAAGGCCGTGAACAGCTTGCGTTCGCGCCGACCGTCCAGATACGGACAGGTCTGCGGGGCCGTCACATAAAACTGCGGCGCGATAGGCAGGGAGTGGCGCATGGGGTCTGGCGTCCGGTTGAGGGCTTGGCGCAGCCTGCAACAGGTCCAAGGCGCGGAGCAACAGATTTTTCGAAGATGGTTACGACTCCGAAGATCGGGGCGACCTCCATGGAAGCAGTCCGGCCGGTATCGCTTGATCGCGGCCTGCCCCTGCGCGGGAAGCGCGAGCGATGCGGACCTGCAAAAGCGTCACGCGGGACGGTTGATCATCACCGATCCCACGATCTCGTCGGGCAGCGAGCGCCCGAGAGGACGGCCGATCATCATCGCAACCGAGACCAGTTGCAGAAGGACGATGGCCGCACCGACAAGGAAGGACACAGTGTGGAGCAGCGCCTCGGCGCTGGTCAGCGGCGCCCCGGTCGGGCCGCGCAGTTCAAGGTTCATCACCCGCATCCCCAGCGTGGCAGAGCGCGCCCTGAGGGTGGACCAGCGGTAGAGGAAGCTGACGGCGGCCTGCATCGGCAGCCACAACAGCAAGAACACGCCCGCCGTGAAGATGTTGATCACCAGCATCGCCGCAAGGATCAGGACCACGTCGATCACCCAGGCAAACAGACGCTTGGGCAGGACGCCGTCGAAATAGGCGGCATCATAGGTGGGATCGGGCAGGGGGGATCTGGTCATGGTCTGGGACATGGGGGTGCGTCCGGTGAATGAAAAGGGGGAAAAAATGCCCCTCGCGGTCAGGGGACGGGCCGCGAGGGGGGTAGGCCGGAGGCAGGGGGACTTATGCCTCGGCCATGTCGGTGCCGGCCTTGGACATCTTGGCGCGGTCATCCATGAACTGGTCGAATTCCGATTTGTCCTTGGCGGCGCGCAGACGCTCCATGAAGGCCTCGAAGGCGCCTTGCTCTTCTTCAAGGCGCTTCAGGGTGTCGGCCTTGTAGGCATCGAACGCCGTGTTGCCGGAGGTGCGGAAGCTGTGCCCGCCCTGGTGGGCATGGCGGCGGGATTGGCAGGAACCATTGAACATGCGTTTGCTCCATATCATGTATGCAAGAAGGGCGAGGCCGACGGGCCAGAAGAAGATGAAGCCAAGGACCATGGCGGCAATCCAGGCGCCTTTGCCACGGGCGTCCAGCCAGTGCTCGGCCTTGGAAAACCAGCCTCGGGCTTCATAGGCCACAGTGTTGGCGGTGGTGGTTGTCATCTGGTGTGTCTCCTCGTTTCCAGGGGTGGTTGGATGTAAATGTTAATCACATTAACTCATATGGGAAGCTCGGTGAGTCTGGCAAGAGGGTAAGTGAATCTTTTTCACATTGGGCATTCCGCCCTCGCCGGTGTGCATTTCAGACAGGGGCGAGAAGGCATTGGCCAACTGAGACGGTTTGTTATATAATCTGATTGTTATATAAAGGATCGCCTGAAGATGTCCGCACTCGACCGCCGTTTCGCCGCCCTCGCCGACCCCACCCGCCGCGCCATTCTGGCGCGTCTGGGGCAGGGGGAGGCGACTGTGCAGGCGCTTGCGACGCTGGCCCCGATCAGCCAGCCGGCCATGTCGCGCCACCTCAAGGTGCTGGAGGCGGCGGGCCTGATCGAGGCGCGCATCGACGGCACGGCGCGCCCGCGTCGCCTGAGGCCCGAGGCGCTGGACGAGCTGACGGGATGGATGACGGCCCTGCGCGACGCCTTTGAGCAGAATTATGCCCGCCTCGATGCGCTGCTGGGCGATCTGCCATCCGACCCTGCAGAGACCAGGCCCGCAGAGACCAGGCCCTAAGAAGTCCCCGGCCCGAAGGAGCCCCTGAAATGAGCAGCCCCGCCACTGTCAGCCGCCCCGATGCCCGAACTGTCCTTGTCACCCGGCGCTTTGACGCACCCCCGGCCAAGGTCTGGCGCGCCTTCACCGAGCCTGCGATCGTGTCGCGCTGGATGCTAGGTCCGCCGGGTTGGACCATGCCGGTCTGCGAGATGGACGTGCGCGTCGGCGGCACTTTCCGCTGGCGCTGGCAAAATACGGAAACCGGGGTCGAGTTCGGTTTTCACGGCACCTATCTGGAAGTCGACCCCAACCGTTTGCTGCGCAATTCCGAGGTGTTCGACCCCGGCACCATGGGTGGCACCATGGGGGGAGAGGCGCAGATCGCCGTGACATTGACGCAAGTGCCTGACGGAACCGACGTCTCGACCCGCATCACCTATGCCACGGGCGAGGATTGCGAAGCCGCCGTTTCGACCGGCATGACGGATGGCATGGAGATCAGCTACCAGGGTCTCGATAGAGTTCTGGCGGCCTGAGCACCCACCTACATTGCCGCTTGCATGGGCTGCAAAAAAGAACGCCCCGGGGCGAACCACGGGGCGTTCTCTGACACGAGGGATCCGTGACCCGGTGCGGCATGGACGAGGTGCACCTTCAATATGCTGCGAGTCGGATCAACGAAGCGGATATATCTTGGAGTGTCTTTCTCAAATATGGCACAAATCAGCAACACTGGGAAGGAAAATTATTCAAACCGGTTCAAGTGCTTGGTGTGCAGGCTGGCTCAATCGGCCCGACTGCCCGCCCGACTGCGAGCCTCGAACCGGGGCAGCATGGCCGAGAAATCTCGGCCGCGCCCGTCCTCGTCCTCCACCCAGCGGCGGTAAAGCTCCAGCGCCAGTGCCCCCATCGGCGTGTCGGCATCGGCAGCCCCTGCGGCGGCCTGCGACAGGCCCAGATCCTTCAGCATCAACTCGGCCGCGAAACCAGGCTTGTAGCCGTTGTCGGCGGGGCTTTTGGGCCCGACACCGGGCGCCGGGCAGTAGGCGTTCATGGTCCAGCTATAGCCGGAAGAAGTGGAGACGACATCGAACATGGATTGCCGCGACAGGCCCAGCTTGTCGGCCATGGCAAAGGCCTCGCAGGTGGCGATCATGGTCACGCCAAGGATCATGTTGTTGCAGATCTTGGCGGCCTGACCGTTGCCCGCAGGCCCGCACAGCACCGCCTTCTGGCCCATGACCTCGAAGAGCGGCATCACGCGGGTGAAGGCCTCTTCGGTCCCGCCGACCATGAAGGTCAACGTCCCGGCAGCCGCGCCGCCGATCCCGCCCGATACCGGCGCGTCAAGCCAGCCGAGGCCCGCCGCCCCGGCCGATGCCGCCACGTCGCGGGCCGCGTCGACCTCGACGGTCGAGCAATCCACCATCACCGCGCCCGGTGCCATCGCCGGGATGATCTGCGCCGCCACGGCCCGCAGGATTGCTCCATTCGGCAGCATGGTGATGACAACGTTCGCCCCTGCCACCGCCTCGGCCGCACTGTCGGCGCGGGCAATCACGCTATCGCCTGCGACGGTGTCGTATCCCACCACTTCATGCCCCGCGGCACTCAGGTTGGCGGCCATCGGCGTGCCCATGTTGCCCAGCCCGATGAACCCGATCTTCATGGCGTTCCCTCCCGTTGCAGCTTCCATTCGTCCGCCCCGAGGGGTCGCAACATGTTGGCGACCACCACCGGCGGCACCGCCTTCGGACCGTCGTGCTGCCATTTCGGCGCACGGTCCTTGTCGATGATAGCGGCCCTTATGCCCTCGAGGAAGTCACCCTGCTCCATGGCGCGGAACGCGTAGCGGTATTCGTTGCGCAGCGCCGCCTCGATCGTGTCGCTCGACCGCGCCCGGTGGACCAGTTCCACCGCGCAGGCCATCGCCAAAGGCGCGTTCTTCGCGATCATTGCCTTGGCTTCCCGCGCCACCTCGCTGTCGCCATGGGCCAGATCCGTCATCACATCGCGCAAGGCCTCGCCGCTGAACAAGCGGTCGATCTGCCCCTGCCTCGCCGCCAGAGTGCTCGGCGGCGGCGGCACAGCCGCGCGGTCCACGGCCTCCCAATCGCCGGTCTCTATCAGCGACGCCTTCAGGGCAGCCCATCCCGGCTCGGGCACGAAGTAATCCGCAAACCCCGCATGGAGCGCATCGCCCGGACCCATCCGCGCCGCCGTCACGCCCAGATATTCCCCCAACCGGCCCGGCGCGCGCGCCAGCAGCAGCGTGCCGCCCACATCGGGCACCAACCCGATGCCGCATTCCGGCATCGATATCTTCGAGGTTTCGCAAACGATTCGGTGCGAGCCGTGGCAGCCGACCCCGACGCCGCCCCCCATGATATAGCCGTGCAGGAACGTTACCACGGGTTTCGGAAACCGGAACAGCGTCGCGTTCATCCGGTATTCGTCGGCCCAGAACCGCCGCCCATAGGAGAGATCACCCGCCGTGCCGGTGTCATACATCTCCTGAATGTCACCCCCCGCACAGAAGGCGCGATCCCCCTCCGCGTCGATCATGACCAGTTCGACGGCCTCATCCTGCGCCCATGCGTCCAGCGCCGCCGCAATCTCCAGACACATGCCGTAGGTCATCGCATTCAGCGCGTGGGGCCGGTTGAGCGTGATCCGCCCCGCGCGCCCCTCCTTGCGGATAACAATGTCGCTCATTTCTTGCTCGGGCCCCTCATTCATCTTGGTAAAAAAACTCAATGGGACACGCGCCCCAAACGAGCGCTATCCCCGTTCCGCCAACATCGACCGCGCCACGATCATCCGCATGATCTCGTTGGTCCCCTCAAGTATCTGATGCACGCGCAGGTCGCGGACGATCTTCTCGATACCGTAATCCGCAAGGTAGCCATACCCGCCATGGAGTTGCAGACACCCATCCGCCACGCTCGACCCGACCTCGGTGCAGAACTTCTTCGCCATCGCGCAGGCCTTGGTGGCATCCGCAGCGCCGGTGTCCAGCTTCCACGCCGCCTGCCGCAACAAGGCGCGCGCCGCCGCCAACTCGATCTCCATATCCGCCAGCCGGAACTGCAGGCCCTGAAACTGGTCGATCTTGCGCCCGAACGCCTCCCGCTCGCCCATATAGGCCAACGTCTTGCGCAACGCCGCCGACGCCGCGCCAAGCGAGCAGGCCGCGATGTTCAGCCGCCCGCCATCAAGCCCTGCCATCGCATAGCGAAACCCGCGCCCCTCTTCGCCCAACAGATTGCCCGCTGGAACCGTGCAGTCGTCCAGTTGCACGGCGCGGGTAGGCTGCGAGCGCCATCCCATCTTGTCCTCCAGGCCACCGAAGGACAGCCCCTCCGTGCCTGCCTCGACGACGACGGCCGACACCCCGCGCGGCCCGTCCTCACCGGTCCGGCACATCACGATATAGGCGTCGGAATAGCCCGCGCCGGAGATGAAGGCCTTCGTGCCGGTCAGCGCATAACCCTTGTTCGTGCGCACGGCCCGCGTCTTCAGTGCCGCCGCGTCCGAGCCGCTTCCCGGCTCTGTCAGGCAATAGGAAAACACCGTCTCCATGCTCAGGGCACGCGGCAGAAACCGTGCCCGCATCTCGTCCGAGCCGAAACTCTCGATCATCTTGGCGCACATGTTGTGGATCGACAGGAACGCCGCGACCGAGGCGCAGGATTCCGACAGCGCCTCGAACACCAGCGTCGCCTCCAGCCGGCTCAACCCCGATCCACCATTCTCGTCGGACACGTAAAGGCCCGCGAAACCCAGTTCCGCCAGCTTCGGCCACAGCGCCTTGGGGATGTCGCCCTGACGCTCCCATTCCCGTGCTAGGGGGGCGATCTCGGCCTGCCCAAAGGCCTGCGCCATGTCATAGACCGCTTGCGCTTCCTCACTCAGAGCAAAATCCATCGGTCTCTCCCCCCAGAATTGAACGTCTGTTTGATTACCGAGAGTTGCCTGCCTTTGGCAAGTCAACGGTCGCGCCGCGCCACGACCGAACCATCCGGTCAGGGCCGTCTCGCCAAAGGACGGTCAGCAAGACCTTGCCGCGGGATGACACCGCCATCGTTGCAGAAACCATCGCGGCGAATCCCCCCAACTCTGCCCCGCCGCAGAGAATCGGCATTGTTTGCCTCTTCAGAACAATGCGTTGTCCAAGCTTTGGATTGGGTCAAATCCGGCATCTTTGCTCGTCCCCAAACCTGTTCTTTCGGACAGTTTTGCTAAATTTGCTTTGATCGGTTTGATTTTTTGTCGAATAGAAACCCGACAACTGCGTGATTGCCGGGCCGTCAAGAGAAGAGTGTTTTTGAATGAGTATTCCAAAAGCAATATTTGCCGTTCTGTTTGCGCTTATGCTGCCGGGTGCGGCCATCGCGACGACGATCGATTTCGATCTTACCAGCAACTATGGAAGCAGCGTTACAAGCAACACCGGCAACTCCGTTGTGGCATCGAGCAGCGGCCTGACGCTCACAATCAGGGGCGCGGCGTTCTCGGGCGGACTTGCCGGTAGCGGATACTGGGCCGACGCGACCGCCTGGAACAATGGAATCGGCCTTCAATCGAGCAGTTTCAACCAAAACGATACGCATTACGTTGACGGCCATTATGATGAATACCTTCTTCTGACCTTTAGCGCCCCGGTCAGCTTTACCGGGGCGGTTTTCTCCTATGCCGACAACGGCGACGATTGGCGCGTCTTCAGCGGGAACTTCGACAGTCCGCTGTTTCAGGATGCGGGAAACCTGAGCGGCAATGGCGGCGGCAACGCCGTGCGGAGTGTCTTGATCGACAGCGAGGCCATCGGCACGCAATTCTTGATCGGAACCCGAGGCAACCATTCGGAGTGGAAACTGCGCGGCTTGAGCATTGCCTTGCCGCCGGCTCCGGTCCCGCTGCCGGCGACGGGGGTTCTTCTGGCGTTTGGCCTCGGCGGTCTGGCCGTCCTTCGCCGACGTCGCCGCATCTGACACGTATCAGCTGGTTCTTGACGAGTGCGGGCGCCCCTCGGGGCGCCCATTTTCGTTTGGCGTCGGCTTAAGGGGATATCAATTTCTGGACCTCTCGTGCCGCGTGTCTGCGGCATGCAGCAGCTCAAAAGGTGCCGCGCAGAACGGACCAGCGCCGTCCCGGGTAGCTTTGCCTCCCCTCGTGCCCAAGGGGTGATTGGCACCTGTTTCCAAGCGGTACGCAGGACCTCCGATTTTCCGTCGGTCAGGAAAGCCAGCATCGACGCGGGGAACCCGTCGCGGCAGGATCACGGCATCTTGATCCACCCTCCCATTCTGATCGACCCGATCCCTGAAAGGAATTTTCCCATGAACCGTCGTCAATTTCTGACCACCTCCCTCCTCGCCGCCCCCGCTCTCCTGTCGCTGTCGAGCCTGCCCGCGCTGGCGCTCACCGCCGGGTCCACCCTGATCGAGGCGCCCGGCCTGACCGCGTCCGGCAGTTTCGAGACCGATGGCCTGACGCCCGGCGGCAATGCCCGGCTCGAGTCGCTGTTTTCCGCCGGACCTTCTGTCGACGCGCAGTTCGGGCCGAACGCGGTCGACCGGATCGTCGCGGCCAGCCAGGGCGACCGCTTCGCCGTGCGTTATGTCGGCTTCAACGGGATCGCGGATTATTGGGCCGAATGGACGCTTACCCAGGCAGCCGCATCCGGCGCCCGCGCGCGCTTCACTATCGACGGCGCGCTTGATGCCACGGCATCGGCGCTGATCGGCGCAAACCAGGCGCCGGGCGTGGGCGTCGCCGCGATGATCGTGGCCGCTATTTCGGCGGGCGCCACGCTGCGCGGCGGCAACTCGACTTCCCTGCGCACCCTTGTCACCCCCCGCGCCACGCCCTCCGGCATGGCGTTCGGGCTGGAAGTCACCGTCCGCACCTGACCCCTCGCTCGGTCCCAAGCCGCCGGCCCGGTTCCCCCGTGGAACCATCCGGCGGCTTTTGTCGTTCCTTCATCAAGCGGTCAGGTCCGACCCGCCAAGTCCGATCGTAGGGTTTTCCTGCCCCGCAAATGCCAAAGGGTCAGGTTTCCCGCACTCCCAACCGCGGCGTACCAAGGCTAGTTTCAGATCAACGCAACCGGAGACACTGCCATGTTCATTCGTTCGATCCTTACCATCGCCGTCCTCGCCTCCTTCGTGTTCGGTGCCGCCGCCAATGCCGGCACCTTGCGCGATGACGCGAGAGGCTTCACGGCCCCAGGCGATGTCGCCGGTATCACCCGCGAAGTCGGCCCGTCGACCGGCCGCTGACCCTTCTACGCCAGACCCTCCTCCCTCCGTCCGTCCCTCCCTCTCCCTGTCGTCTGGGCCCCCGGACCCTCTCGGGGGGTCTTTTTTTTGCGCCAAGGCGGGGCCCCCTCCATGTGACTGAAATATCCCGGGGG
>JBBQHZ010000086.1:0-16228 GCA_038324445.1 Rhodobacterales bacterium
GGGGGCGGCGTCGCCCTGCCATTTGCCGGTGGCCAGAAGCGGGCCCGCGGCCACCTCGGCAGGCGGGCGGTAGCGGGTGAGGCGGCCGATGGAGGGCAGGAAGTTGCGGTAGGGATCTTCGGCATAAAGGCGGCTTTCCATTGACCAGCCGGTCAGTTTCACGTCGTCCTGCGTCATCTCAAGCGGATGGCCGGCAGCGACGCGGATCATCTGTTCGACCAGATCGACGCCGGTGATCAGTTCGGTCACTGGGTGTTCGACCTGAAGCCGGGTATTCATCTCGAGGAAATAGAAGTTCCGCGCGCCGTCGACGATGAATTCCACGGTGCCTGCACTGGCGTATCCCACGGCCTGCGCCAGGGCCACGGCCTGCTCGCCCATTGCCTTGCGGGTGGCGGCATCGAGGAAGGGTGACGGCGCTTCCTCGATCACCTTCTGGTTGCGGCGCTGGATCGAACATTCCCGCTCGCCCAGATAGATCGCATTGCCATGGGTGTCGGCCAGAACCTGAATCTCGATATGGCGGGGCTGGGTCACGAATTTCTCGATGAACATGCGGTCATCGCCGAAGCTGGAAGCGGCCTCGTTCTTGGAGGCCTGGAAGCCTTCCGCGACCTCGGATTCATTCCATGCGATGCGCATGCCCTTGCCGCCGCCGCCCGCCGACGCCTTCATCATCACCGGATAGCCGATTTCGCCCGAGATCTTCACGGCTTCCTCGGCATCCGCGATCAGGCCCATATGCCCCGGCACGGTGGACACGCCCGCCGCCTGCGCCAGCTTCTTGGAGGTGATCTTGTCGCCCATCTGCTCGATCGCATGGGCGGGCGGGCCGACAAAGGTGACGCCCGCCGCTTCCAAGGCCTGGGCGAACTTCATGTTCTCGCTGAGGAAACCATAGCCGGGATGGACGGCATCGGCGCCGGATTGCGCGATGGCGGCCATGATCCTGTCGATCACGATGTAGCTTTCGGAGGCGGGCGGCGGGCCGATATGCACCGCCTCGTCCGCCATCTTGACGTGGAGCGCGCCCCGGTCGGCGTCGGAATAGACGGCCACCGTGGGTATCCCCATCCGGCGCGCGGTCTTGATGACGCGGCAGGCGATCTCTCCCCGATTGGCGATCAGCAGCTTCTTGAACATGTCCCGGTCCCTTCCCTGCGGGCACTGGATGCCCGCGCCTTCTTGATGATCGCGCGAGTTGAAACGACAAAAAAGACCACCGCAGCCCCGGGGCCCCGATGGTCCTTGAACGTGGCGCTGGCGCGGGGCGTGCCCGCGCCTAAGGTCTCAGCAGAGGTTGGCGTCGTCGCAGAGCGCGCCCGCCGCGGCACCCACAGCGACGCCGGTGAGAATGCTGCCGCCCAGAAGCGCGGTTCCAGCGCCAACGGCCAACGCGCCGACACCGGCGCGTTCAAGATCGGATGAAACGCATCCCGAAACGGCCATCGTGGCCGCCAGAAGAGCGGTGAGTGTAAGTTTGGTGCGCATTTTGATGCGTCTCCTGTCGATTTGCCTCGAATTACTATCCCTACACCCTTTCGGGCCTGTGGAGAAGCAAGGCTTTCCGACACGAGACTTTCGGCAAAAAAAGGCGGTCGGAACGGATTTCCCGCCGACCGCCTCAAAGGGGAAGGGTAACACGTCTTGTGGACGTCGGCCGGGTAACAACAACTGGGGACAGCGGCCGACACGGTCACCATGGCAGGATTCGCCCGGCGCGAAAGACGCCGCCGAAGGACGGGCAGGTTCTGCGCGCCGAACCGCTCAAATCCCCTGGGCCCAAGCAAAATCATGCCGACGGATCTTCCCACAGGCCCGACCCGTCGAAGGCTTCGGGGAAGGACGCGCGGGCGCGGGCCTCGTCGATGCGCAAGAGCGCCTCGTAGCTTTCGGGGTCGAAGGGGTCTTCTGCGGGGATCACTTCGCGCCCGAAGAGCCATCCAAGACGGCCCGCATCAAGGTTGCCCCGCTCGAACGGCTGGTCGCCGAAATAGAGCCACAGGGCTTCCATGAAGCCCGCATCGGCGCGGCGGTCGGCGGGGCGCCTGTCGCCGTAACGCTCGCGCGCGACCAACTTGGTGGCGCCGCCGGGATTGCCGCGACGGATGACGAATTGGAAATCGCTGCTGGGCAGTCGACCGGGGAAACCGCGGTGTTTCAGCATCGAACACCTCCTGCGCTGGGGGTGTAGGATCGTGATCCGGGTGGGAAAAACCGGACGAGACCAAAGCCCCGTCCGGTTAGGGGAGATGTCCTGCTCGTGCACAAGGGGGGGGGAGTGCGTCAGGACCTGCCTATTCAGCAATTGCGGAGTCTGCCGTTCCGTCTTTGCCGGTTTCTTGTTGCTCTTGCCTCGCGGTGTGACCGGGCCGCCGGGCACTTCACCCAATGACCCGGCCACGATCCGAGGTACAACTGCGCATATGCAGCTAGGACAATTGATACATGGTGCGGAGAATTCTCCACAGGGTTTCCCACAAAGAATTGAACGCTGTGACTCGATTGCATCACAACTTTCATGTCGCGTCGCAAGGCGTTGATATTGCATCACAAGAACTCCCATTCGCAGGCGTTGCCCGGCACCGAATAGGCCTCGATCGATTGGGTTATCCCCGGCGCAGGTTCGCCGCGCGGGAAGGGGCGCGCCATGATCTGCACGATGATCCGCACCGGACGCGGCGCGGTGTCGAGCGCGGGCAGGCCCCAGGTGTTGCAGGCCCAGTCGTGATCGGCCCGGTCGGGAAGGGCGGGGTTGACCGGAAGGTCCGGGTCGGTGACGCGGATCACGGCCCAGGGCTCGCCCGAGGGCTGGATTTCGACAAGGGTGTCGCAGAGAGTGAGGGTGCGGCCCGAGGGGCCTTGCGCGGTTTCGGTCCGGGGGCAGAGGGCGGCGTCCTGCGCGGTCGGCGACAGGCGCGGGTAGATGACGAACGCAAGAATGGCCACCGTCACCAGCAGCGCGGGGATCAGCGCAAGTCGATTGAGGCGGGCGCGGGTCATGGCGTGGCGGCCTTGGCGGAGGGGCGCGCGCAGCGGAGCCAGCGGGCACGGAATGCGGGATCGGTCAGCAGGTCTTGCAGGGCGGCCTGCGCATGGGGCGGCACACGGCCCTCAACGGCACCCCCTGCCCGCACGGTCAGGCCCTGCGCGTCGCGGGTTACTTCGACCACGGGGCGGAAGCCCCGCAGTCGTTGCAGACGGCGCCACATGTCCTGCCGGATCTGCGAGGCAAGAAGGCGTCGGTTGGCGTCGGGGAAGCGGGCGGTGGCGCTGATGTCGAAGCGCGCTGGGACGCCGCGCGACAGGGTCAGCGTGGGGCCGTCATGGGTGATGTGCCAACTGCTCATGGGCGTTTGGCCACGCAGTCGATTTCCACCAGCGCCCCGACGGCCAACGCCGTGACGCCAATGGTGGTGCGCGCCGGGCGGCGGTCGGCGGGGAAGAACCCGGCATAGGTGGTGTTGAAGGCGGCGTAGTCCCGCTCGAACGCGGTCAGGTAGGCGCGCATCTGGAGGACGTGGGACAGGTCGAGGCCGAGGCCCTGCAAGATCAGGCGCAGGTTCTCCATGACGCGGATGGTCTGCGCCTCGATGCCCTGCGGGAGGGGGGCGTCGGGGGCGGCGGGATGGGTGGGCATCTGGCCGGTGAGCAGAACCCAGCCATCGGATTCCACTGCGTGCGAGAAAGGCGCAACAGGGCGCGGGCCATTGGCGAGGAGGTGGAAGGTGGGAGGCTTCATAGTGCCTAACCCCAGACCAAGAGAAGCATCAGCAGACCAGTGCTCAGATAGCCCAATACAATAAGTGGTATTAGTGGTGGATAGACAAACGACCGAATTGAAACGAACCATTCCTCATTGAAGTCGATCGCCTTGCCGTCGATCGCTTCGAGTAGTTTTGAGCCGAGCCCTGACGTCTCGCCATCCATTTTGTAGAGTTCTTTCGCGTACCAAGCAGAAAGGGCACCCCAATATATCCAAGCTAAGGCCAAGCTGGAGAATAGACATATCAAAGCGAACGAAGCGACCAATTTGATCCAGATGGACTCTATCTCAACTAGAAACGTCAACTGAGCCAATACCAATGTCAGTGGCGCACCAGCCAATATCATGTCGGATTTACTCTGCGAACAGACTTCCTTAATTGCGTCTAATCTGTTTGTTGGCCTATCCATGTTTCACCAGACCATCACAACGGAATATTGTCGTGCTTTTTCCACGGCATCCGCTTTTGCTTGCGGCGGAGAGACGCAAACGCGCGGCAGACGCGCCGCCGTGTGGCGTGGGGCTGGATGACCTCGTCGATGAAGCCGCGTTCGGCGGCGACGAAGGGGTTGGCGAAGCGGTCCTCGTATTCGCTGGTGTGGGCGGCGATCCTTGCCTTGTCGCCCAGATCGGCGCGGTGGACGATCTCGACCGCGCCCTTGGCGCCCATCACCGCGATCTCGGCGGTGGGCCAGGCGTAGTTCACGTCTGATTGCAGGTGCTTGGAGGCCATCACGACATACGCGCCGCCATAGGCCTTGCGGGTGATGACGGTGACCATCGGCACCGTCGCCTCGCCATAGGCGAAGAGCAGTTTGGCGCCGTGCTTGATGACGCCGCCATATTCCTGCGTGGTGCCGGGCAAAAAGCCGGGGACATCCACCAGCGTCAGGATCGGGATCTCAAAACAATCGCAGAACCGCACGAAGCGCGCCGCCTTGCGCGAGCTGTCGATATCCAGCACGCCCGCCAGCACCATGGGCTGGTTGGCGACGACGCCGACGGTCTGGCCCTCAAGGCGGATGAAACCGGTGATGATGTTGCGGGCAAAGGCCTCCTGTATCTCGTAGAAATCGCCCTCGTCCGCCAGTTTGGTGATCAGCTCCTTCATGTCGTAGGGCTGGTTCGGATTGTCGGGGATCAGGGTGTCGAGGCTGGGCTCGATCCGGTCGGGGCTGTCGAAGAAGGGGCGGACGGGGGGCTTTTCGCGGTTCGACTGGGGCAGGAAGTCGATCAGGCGGCGGGTTTCGGCCAAGGCCTCCACATCATTCTCGAACGCGCCATCGGCGACCGAGGATTTGCGCGTATGGGTCGTGGCGCCGCCCAGTTCCTCGGCGGTGACCACCTCGTTGGTGACGGTCTTGACCACGTCGGGGCCGGTGACGAACATGTAGGACGTGTCCTTCACCATGAAGATGAAGTCGGTCATGGCGGGGGAATAGACCGCGCCGCCCGCGCAAGGGCCCATGATGAGCGAGATCTGCGGGACCACGCCGGAGGCCTCGATATTGCGCTGGAAGATCTCGCCATAGGCGGCGAGGCTGTCGACGCCTTCCTGAATCCGCGCGCCGCCGGAATCGTTGATGCCAACCACGGGCGCGCCGTTCTGCACGGCCATGTCCATGATCTTGCAGATCTTCCTCGCATGCGTTTCGGAGACGGAGCCGCCAAGGACGGTGAAATCCTGGCTGAACACATAGACCTGCCGCCCGTTGACGGTGCCCCAGCCGGTCACGACGCCATCGCCCGGCGGGCGGTTGGCCTGCATCCCGAATTCGGTGGAGCGGTGGGTGACGAACATGTCGTATTCCTCGAAGCTGCCTTCATCGAGGAGGAGGTCGATCCGCTCGTGCGCGGTGAGCTTGCCCTTGGCGTGCTGGGCCGCGATGCGGGCCTGGCCGCCGCCGAGGCGGGCATTGTCGCGTCGGGTGTCCAACTCTGCAAGGATGTCTTTCATGGCGGGAACCTCCGGGGGGCAAGCGCTGCTGCGTGATCTTACGGGCGCGCGGGCGGGCGGGCCAGCATCTTTCGGCATATTTGCAAATTGCTTTGCATGGCCCTCGATTGGATTGCAAACATGCAAAATGGCTTCCGAGGGACGGGGGGTCGGGCTAGGGCTTGCGGCATCATCGTCCCTTGAGGTGCCCAATGTCTGCCATTCCCGTCCCGGTCCTGACCATCGGGCTGCTCATTGCCTCCAACGTGTTCATGACCTTTGCGTGGTATGGGCACCTGACCTACAAATCCGCACCCCTCTTCATCGTCATCATGGTGTCGTGGGGCATCGCGTTCTTCGAATACGTGTTGCAGGTGCCGGCCAACCGGATCGGGCATGGCCATTTCAGCGCGGCCGAGCTGAAAACCATTCAGGAGGTCATAACGCTGACGGTTTTCGCCATCTTTTCGGTTTATTACCTGAAGGAGCCGCTGACATGGAACCATTTCGTGGGGTTCGGTCTTATTGCGCTGGGGGCGTTCTTCATCTTTCACAAGAGCACATGATCGCCTGCCGTGCGTCAGCGCAGGCCGCGCCCTTCGCCGCCGCACTGGACGGGTATCGCGCACGGGACTACATGTTGAAAATGACCACAAGCACCCTGGTGCGGTTCGCGGACCGCACGACCCCGCCGCACATTTTCACCCTGATCGTCATGACGGGCCTCGGCGCGTTGTCGATGAACATCTTCCTGCCGTCGCTGCCCGCGATGACAGAGTATTTCGACACCGATTACCGGCTGATGCAATTGTCGGTGTCGCTCTATCTGGGCGTCAACGCGATCTTGCAGGTGGCGATCGGGCCGATTTCGGACCGGTTCGGGCGCAGACCCGTGCTGCTGGGCGGGATAGCGGGGTTTCTGGTGGCGACGATCGGCTGCCTGATGGCAACCACAATCGAGATCTTCCTGCTGTTCCGGATGCTTCAGGCGGTGATTGTCGTGGGGCTGGTGCTGGGCCGGGCGGTGGTGCGCGACATGCACGATGCGCGCGAGGCCGCGTCGAAGATCGGCTATGTCACGATGGGCATGGCCGTGGTGCCGATGATCGGGCCCGCCATCGGCGGCGTGTTGGAGCAGGCCTTTGGCTGGCAGGCGAATTTCTGGCTGCTGCTGGTGCTGGGGACCCTGATCCTCGGGCTGGTGTGGTCCGATCTGGGCGAGACGGCACAGGCCACGTCGAGCAGTTTTGCGGAGCAGATCCGGGAATATCCGGAACTGCTGACGTCGCGCCGGTTCTGGGGCTATTGCGCCTCGGCCGCCTTCGCGTCGGGGGCGTTCTTCTCGTATCTCGGCGGCGCGCCCTATGTCGGAAGCGAGGTATTCGGCCTGTCCTCGGCCGAGGTGGGCTTCTATTTCGGCGCGCCGGCGTTGGGTTATTTCTTCGGCAATGGCGTGTCGGGGCGGTATTCCACGCGGCTGGGCATCAACAGGATGGTGCTGATCGGATCGGTCGCTTCGGCGGTCGGGCTGACTCTGTCGCTGCTGTTCTTCCTGGCCGGGCTGAAGACTGCGTTCGTGTTCTTCGGGTTCATGACCTTCGTGGGCTTCGGCAACGGCATGGTCCTGCCCAATGCCACGTCGGGCATGTTGTCGGTGCGCCCGCATCTGGCGGGGACGGCCAGCGGCTTGGGCGGCGC
Source organism: Rhodobacterales bacterium (assembly GCA_038324445.1). Lineage (GTDB taxonomy): Bacteria > Pseudomonadota > Alphaproteobacteria > Rhodobacterales > Rhodobacteraceae > Gymnodinialimonas. The sequence goes on from JBBQHZ010000086.1 coordinate 7,401, forward strand.
GATCATGCTGGGCGGCGGGGCCGTCTTGTCGGCGGTCGCGGGGGCGGCGCTGGCGGGCGGGCAATCGGCCTATCCGCTGATCGCGATCATGCTGGTCACCTCGCTGCTGGGTGTGGCCGCCATCTTCTACACGATCCGGCGGCAGAGGCAGGTCGCCGTTCCCTGACATTCGGCTTCCGTCTTGCACCAACCACCTTGCGCGAGACTTTGCAAAGTCGTTAATCTGCGGCTGCAAAGCGGGGGCATAGGATGGCGACGCAGAAACTCTACGTCGGGGCAAAGCTGCGGTCGGTGCGCACGCGGCTGGGGCTGACCCAGAAGGATTTCGCCGCCAAGCTCGGGATTTCGCTGCCCTATCTCAACCAGATGGAGAACAACAACCGCCCCCTCTCCACCGCTGTCCTGATGGGGTTGGCGCAGGATTTCGGGGTGGATGTGACGGAGTTGTCGGCGTCGGACACCGACCGTCTGGTGTCGGACATGCGCGAGGCGCTGGCCGATCCGATATTCGCCGAAACCGCCCCCGCGCTGGCCGATCTGCGGCTGGCGGCCTCCAACGCGCCGACGCTGGCGCGCGCGTTTCTGGAACTGCACCGCGCCTATCGCCAGACGCATGAGCGCCTGGCCTCGCTGGACGAGGCGCTGGGCAATCAAAGCCCGGCCACGGCCAGCCCCTGGGAAGAAGTGCGCGATTTCTTCCACTACACCGACAATTACATCGACGCCGTGGACCGCGCGGCCGAGCGATTTGCCGGGCGCGCCACCGGCGATCTGGCGGCGCATACCGGCGCGGTTCTGGCGGATATGGGGATCACCTTGCGCCATGCGGCGGGGGATGGCGTGCGCAGTTACGATCCGGCGACCAAGGTGCTGACCCTGTCGCCGCTGGCCGCCGCCGAGACGCAGCGCTTCCAGTTGCTGCATCAGTATGCCCTGCTGGGGCAGGCGCAACTGATCGAGGCAACATTGGATCTGGCGCGGTTCCAGTCCGATACCGCGCGCGAGATTGCCCGGATCGGCATGGCGAACTACTTCGCGGGCGCGGTGTTGATGCCCTATGCGCGCTTTGCCGAGGCCGCGCGCGAGACGCGGCACGATCTGGAGCGGCTGGCGACCCTGTTCGGCGCCTCGATCGAGCAGATCGCGCACCGCCTGTCGACGTTGCAGCGGCCCGGTGCGAAGGGGGTGCCGTTCTTCTTTGCGCGGGTGGATCAGGCCGGGACGGTGACGAAGCGCCATTCGGCCACGCGATTGCAGTTTGCCCGGTTCGGCGGCGCCTGCCCGCTCTGGAACGTGCATCAGGCCTTCGAGACGCCGGGGCGGTTCCTGCGGCAGTTGGCGGAAACGCCGGACGGGGCGCGTTACATCATCTTGGCGCGCGATGTATCCAAATCGGGCGGCGCCTGGGGGCGGCCGACGCGGCGCTTCGCGATCTCGCTCGGGTGCGAGGTGAAGCACGCGGCGTCGCTGGTCTATGCGGAAGGTCTGGATCTGGAGCAGGACGGGGCCTACCAGCCGATCGGCATCTCGTGCCGGATCTGCGAGCGGCCCAATTGCCACCAGCGCGCGGTGCCACCGCTGGAACGGCGGCTGGTGGTGGACCCGAACCGGCGCGGGACACTGCCATATGAGGTCGCGCGCTGACGCGCGGGCCAGGGTCGCGCCCACCGGGCGTGAGCAACGGTAGCGTCCTTCGGGCGCGGGATTGCGTTGACGGGGCTGCCCTGCCCCCGCTACGCCTTGGGGCAGCATCGAAGGAGAGGGCATCATGGAATTGCAATCGAGCCGTCATATCGCGGCGGACAGGCTTCAGGTCTGGGCAGCGCTCAACAGCGCAGAGGTGCTCAAGGCATGCATCCCCGGCTGCGAGGAGTTGACGGGCTCGCCCGCCGAGGGGTTCGAGGCGCTGGTGAAGCAAAAGGTCGGGCCGGTTAAGGCGACCTTCCGGGGGGCCGTGACGCTGTCGGATATCGTGGTGGGCGAAAGCTACACCATTTCCGGCGAGGGCAAGGGCGGCGTGGCGGGGTTCGCCAAGGGCGAGGCGCAGGTGCGCCTGACCGATGATCCCGATGGCGGGACCGAGTTGCATTACACGGTGAATGCCAAGGTCGGCGGCAAGCTGGCGCAACTGGGCTCCCGGCTGGTGGACAGTTTTGCGACCAAGATGGCGGACCAGTTTTTCGAGCGGTTTCAACAGCATCTGGAAGGCGAAGGGGCTGCAACCGCCTGAAGCGCGTTATCTGAGGCCCGTTATTTGAAGCGCGTTACCTGACGCGCCTCATTCGGCAGCGGTGTCGAGCGACCCGCGCCACGCGCCGAGGATCGCCTCGGGCGTCAGCACCTGCACAGAAGGCAGTTGCCCGAAATCCTGCGGTTCCGATGCCGCCAGCAGCCCCGGAAACGCCAGCACCGGCAGACCAGCCGCCTGCGCCGCCTGCGCGGTGGCGGGGGTGTCGGCCACCACCACCACCCGGCCGCGCCCGACATTGAGGATGCCGAGCGCCTGCTCCATCGCCTCGGGGTGGGGGGCGAGGTGCGAGACATCATCGCGGATCACCGCCACGTCGAAGGCGATCCCTGCACGCGATCGCGCGGTGGCCTGCAACAGCGCGCGGATCGGGACCGCGCCCGAGCGGCTGACAAAGCCAAGGCTCAAGCCCGCCCGCGCCGACCAGTGCATCACCCGCGCCACACCGGGGCGGAGCGGCACATCATTCCCGAGGATGGAGGCGAAGATGTTCTGGTGGGTGACGTCCAGCACCTCGGCCGGGACCGGCGGGATCTGTCCGGAATGCGCGGCGAAGCGCGTCACCAACTGGCGGTCGCCGCCTTCGCGCATCAACTCGGCATAGACATCCCACGACCATGTCCAATCGAGGCCATGGGAGCGGAACGCGGCGTTCCAGGCTTTGCGGTCGATTTCGGCGCATTCGGCGATGGAACCAATCCCACCGAATACGAGGCCTTCCAGGGTCATGCAAATCCTCCTTGGATAAGAGGAGACGACGGGACGGGGGGCGCAGGGGCAAGCCTGTTGCGAGCCATTCGTGCAGCGCAGCATTGGTTGTTGGTGCAACGATGTGCGGCAGCCGGGGAGGCTGCCTGTTTTCAGGGCCGTTTGTGAAGCTTGGCCCGGCGCGACAGGACCGCCTCGCGCCAGGTGATGACGCTGATGGCGGCGATGATCATGCCGCCGCCCAGCAGCACGAAGGCATCCACCGCCTCGCCGAACACCAGGACGCCCAGGCTGGTGGCCCAGATCAGTTGCAGGAAGGTGACGGGTTGGGTGACCGCGAGAGGGGCGGCGCGGAAGGCCAGCGTCATGGTCAGATGGCCGATGGTGGCGAAGAAGGCGCAGAGCGTCAGCAGGCCCAGATCGGCCCAGCCGATCGGCACCCAGATGCTGATGGCGACAGGGGCCAGCACGATGGGCACCACAAGCGAGAGGTAGAACACCACAACCTCGGCCGGCAGCGTGCGGGAAGCCAGTTTCGCCATGAAGTAGCTTGCCGCCATGGCGACCGCTGTGCCCAGCATGACGATATGGCCGATGTCGATCTCGCGGAAGCCGGGGCGGATGATGACCAGCGTGCCGATGAAGGCCACGGCCAGCGCCGCGATGCGCCAGGGGCCCAGCCGCTCGCCCAGAAAGAGGACCGCGAGCAGGATGACATAGATCGGGTTGAGGTAGTTGAGCGCCGTGACATCGGCGATGGGAATGCGCGTCATCGCGAAGAACCACATCGAGACGGCGAAGGAATGTGTCACCCCGCGCGCCAGGAGCAGCGTGGCCATGGGGCGGTCGATGGGCGCACGGCGCACGGCGGGCAGCATCGGGATCAGGAACACGATGCCCAAAGCATAGCGCAGGAATCCCGCCTGGATGGCGGGCACGCCGTCGCCGACGGCCTTGACGCTGGCGGTGACGGCAACGAAGGCCAGGCCCGTGACCACCATCCAGAAGATACCCCATCCGGGGCGCTGGTCAGTGGGGGTGGCCGGATGTGGCGGGGAGACTATCGGTTCCATCTGCGGGCAGATGACCACCGGCGTCCGCGGGCCGCAAGGGGCGATTGGCGGGCAACCGTCTCCCACAGCGTCCTCCGCACACCGCCGGTTTCGGTGTCAGCCGCCCGGCGGCGGTTTCGGCACCAGCCGCCTAGTCGGTTTGGGCGTTATCCGCCCGGCGCCGGTTTTTGGCGTCAGCCGGGTAGCGCCGGTTCCGGCTCCAGCCGCCCGGCACCAGATCCCGCGTCAGCCACCCAGCGCCAGTTTTACCGCCAGCGCCAGCATTGTCGCGCCCACGATCCCGTCGAGCCAGGCCCAGGCCCTCGGCCGGGCGAAGAGCGGCGCCAGCAGCCGCGCGCCATAGCCGAGTGCCCCGAAGAACGCACAGGACGCCGCCAGCGCGCCCGCGCCGAAGAACCAGCGAGCCGGGCCATAGGTGGCGGCGACCGCTCCGATCAGGCCCACGGTATCGAGATAGACATGCGGGTTGGCCCAGGTGATCAGCAGGGTCGTGGCAAGGGCCGCGCGCAGGCTCTGCTCGGCGCCGCCGTCGGTTTTCAGGGCGTCGGTGGCGTTGAACGCGGCATGGAGGCTGCGCAGCCCGTAGACCACCAGAAACGCCGCGCCGCCCCAGCGCATCACGTCGAGCGCCCAAGGTGCCGCCTCGGCCAATGCGCCGAAGCCCGCGACGCCGGTGAAGATCAGGATGGCCTCGGACGCGCAGCACAGCGCCACCACAGGCCCGACATGGGCGCGGCGCAGGCCCTGCCGCAGGACAAACGCGTTCTGCGCCCCGATGGCGAGGATCAGCGAAAAGCTGAGGGCGAAACCCGCCAATGCTGCGTTCATGGTGTCCCCCTGTTACGTGCGCCCGTCGCCTGCGCCCCCGCTCGCCTGCGCCCCCGCTCGCCTGCGCCCCGTCGCGTGCGCCCCGCTGGCTAACGACCGCCGGCGCGATTGGCCAGACGGATAAGTTGGTTGCACCCTCGGGGCGGGGCGGTATCCTGACCTCCGGCGAACGGAACGGGTTCGGGAAAGGGGCCACCATGGCACGCGAGGCATCCGAACGCCCTCCGGCAATGTCCGACGCCTTCTCGGTCTGGCTGGACCTGTTGCGTTGCCTTGCGGCGGGCGTCGTGCTGGTCGGCCATGCCGCCAACGTGCGCTTCACCGACGGCGACCTGTTCGTTGTCCGCAACTGGACACTGGCGCCCGACGCCGTGATCGTGTTCTTCGTGGTGTCCGGGCTGGTGATCGCGCGCGGCCGAGCGCGATGGGTCGCTGGGCAAATTCGCCTTCAACCGCCTGACGCGGCTATGGTCGGTGCTGGTGCCTGCCATCGTGCTGACGCTGGTGTTCGACCGGGTCGGGTTGGCCATCGACCCCATGGCCTACCGCGCGCCGTATTATGCCGATCAACCCCTCGGGCAGGTGCTGTGGCGGGGATTGAGCTTCAGCCACGAGTGGTCGGGGACGGCCACGGCCCTCCGCCTCGGGACGAACGCGCCGCTCTGGTCGATCAGTTTCGAGGCCGCCTACTACGCGATCTTCGGCATCGCCGTGTTCGTGCGCGGCTGGATGCGCCCTGTTCTGCTGGCGGGCATCGTAGCTCTGGCAGGGTTGCCGGTGATGCTGCTCTTCCCGATGTGGCTTGCCGGTGTGCTGGTCTGGCGCCTGCAACGGCGCGGCGGGCGGTTCCCGTCCCGGCCCGTTGCCTTGGCGCTGGCGGTGGTGCCGGTGGTGATCCTGGTGGCGCTCAAATCCGCCAATATCGACAACGACCTGCTGCGCCTGACCGGGGTGCTTGTCGCCCCCGAAGGCGCCTGGCAGGCGCTGCGCTGGGCGCAGGAAGTATTGTGGAACAGCGTCATCGCGGCGGCGCTGGCGCTGCACCTGATCGGCATGGCCCGGGTCGCCCCCGCCCTGCCCCGCGCCCTGCCCCGCGCCCTGGCCAGCGCCCTGGCCCGGGGCATCCGCTGGCTCGCGGGGGCCAGTTTCTCGGTCTATGTGATGCACTATCCGATCATGCACCTGCTGGATGCCACTCTGCCCGAGGATATTGCCTTGAAATCGGCTGTTTTCATCGTCGTGCCGCTCGGCCTGTGCCTGATCTTCGCCGAGTTGTTCGAGCGTCCCTTGCCCCGCCTCCGGGCGATGCTGTCGCGGCGCACGCTGGGCGCGCCCGCGCCAAAGGGCTGAGCCAAGGGGCTGAGCCTAAAGCTGCGCCATCACCTCGTCCGAGATCTCGAAATTCGCCGTCACCGACTGCACGTCGTCGTCGTCCTCCAGCGCCTCGATCAGCTTCATCAGGCGCTGCGCGTCCTCCAGCCCCAACTCGGTCGTGGTGGTGGGACGCCAGACCAGCTTGGTGGACTCGGCATCACCCAGCGCCGCTTCCAAGGCGGTGGACACGTCGCTCAGATCGGTGTCGGCGCACCAGATGACGTGGCCCTCTTCCGAACTTTCCACATCCTCGGCGCCAGCCTCGATCGCGGCCATCATCACGGTGTCGGCGTCGCCGACCTTGACCGGGTAGCTGACCTGCCCCTTGCGGTCGAACATGAAGCCGACCGAGCCGGTTTCACCGAGGTTGCCGCCGTTCTTGGCGAAGGTCGAGCGCACGGTCGAGGCGGTGCGGTTGCGGTTGTCGGTCATCGCCTCGACGATCACGGCCACACCGTTCGGGCCATAACCCTCATAGCGGATCTCGTCATAGTTCTCGGCATCGCCGCCGATCGCCTTGGCGATGGCGCGGTCGATGACCTCTTTCGGGACAGAGACGGATTTCGCCTCCTTCACCGCCAACCGCAGACGCGGGTTCTTGTCGGGATCGGGGTCGCCCATCTTGGCCGCGACGGTGATTTCCTTGGACATCTTGGAAAACACCTTGGCGCGCAGCTTGTCCTGACGTCCCTTGCGGTGCTGGATGTTTGCCCATTTCGAATGGCCGGCCATGGCTGCCTCGTCTCTCATGCTAGGTGCGAAAACTGGCTGCTCTATAGGTCAGGCGCCGCGCCCCGGCAAGATGGCGCGCGGGTGGGCGAGGGGCTGCGAGCGGCGCGCCCCAGCCCCAGAACGCAAGGGTCGAGAGGCAGAGGCTGCTGAGGGCAAGGATCGGGGGCAAGGATCGGGAAGCGGATCCGGGTCAGGCGCAGCAGGGCGGCTCCTCCGGGTTGAACCCCTGTTCCACGGGCAAGCGCGCCCCTTCCGGCGCCACGCCGCCGACACTCTCCTGCGCCCCGCAGTCTGGCCCCCCTCCCCTCGGCACCCGGGCTCCCTTTCCCCGGGCCCCCCTTTCCCCGGGTCCCCCTTTCCATGTGCCAAAAATATCCCGGGGGGAGTCCGGGACGAACGGGATCGTCCATGGTTCGTCGTTGGTCCGAGGACCAATGGACGATGCGCCCCCCTCTTCACGAGCCGCGCCGCACCATGACTGGTCAAAAAGAGATTTCTTGCCTTCGGCGAGGATATTTCAGGCACATGGAGGGGGGCCCTTAACGCTTTCTTCACCAACCTGCGCAAGCATCAAGGGGCGGTACAGGCGGGGACGCCGATGGCCGTGCACGTGGAAGGCACGCTTGGCATCACGCGGGAGGGCCCCCGGGAGGAATGGCATTGTCAGCCCGGGCGGCCGCTTTCGCCGTTGCGCGCCTGAAGGGCGTTCAGTCGTTGTTTTCCAGCGGCGCTGGCGAGGCAAAGGTCCAGGTATTGCCCAAGGGGCCGTCGATCTCGACCGTGCCCAGCGGCGCAAGCTCGACGCCGACCGCGCCGAACACTTCCACCAGAGCGCCGCGCAGCCCCTGATTGCCTTCGATCGTCACCCGGTAGGGATAGGCGCTGTCGCAGCCCTGCAAGACACCCGACCAGCTGGTGCCGGGCGCCGGTGCCGTGCCGGTGCAGGTCTGGCGGTTCGACATCGCCACCTCGATCCCCTGACCCGACACAGTGACCTCCAGAGGCCGGGCGGGCTGGGAGACGCAGCCCGCAAGGAGTGCCAGCGCCGAGAGGCCGGAGAGGGAATAAGCGAAGCGCATGGATGAATCCTTCAAGGTACAAGCGGCCAGATCAGCGGTATCGCGATACAAACGACAACACCAAGGGATAGGTTGAGCGGCACGCCGATGCGCAGGAAATCGCTGAAGGCATAGCCGCCGGGGCCATAGACCAGCATGTTGGTCTGATAGCCGATGGGCGTGGCGAAAGCCGCCGAGGCCGCGATCATCACCGCAATCACCAGCGGGCGGGGATCGACGCCCGTGGCCTGTGCCAGGGCGATGGCGATGGGCGCCATGATGACGGCGATCGCGTTATTGGACACCAGTTCGGTCAGGGTGGTGGTGATGAAGTAGATCGCCACCAGCAACACCCAGGGCGGCGCGCCGTTGAGCCAGGGCGAGATGGCGTCGACGATCAGGGAAATCGCGCCGGTATGATCCAGCGCGGCGCCAACCGCGAGCATCGCGAAGATCAGCGCCAGCAGGCGGCCATCGACGAAGGAGAACGCTTCTTCGGCGTCGATGCACCCGGTCAGCAGCACCGCCGCGACGGCGATCACCGCCAGTGCCAGGATGGGGGCCACGTCAAAGCCCGCCAGCACCACGATGGCTGCCATGGCGGCGATGGCGATCGGCGCCTTGGCGCGCCGGTAGGCGCGTTCGGACGGTTTGCTGACATCGCCGAGGTCCATGTCGGTTGCCAGCCGCTGGATATCGGCGGGATCACCCTCCAGCAGCAGCGTGTCGCCGACGCGCACCACCAGATCGTCCAGCTGGGTGCCGATGTTCTGGTTGCGCCGGTGCACCGCCAGCGGGTAGACGCCG
>JBBQHZ010000087.1:0-15966 GCA_038324445.1 Rhodobacterales bacterium
GAGCACAGGAACACCAGCGCCCCCAGCAAGTCGTCCGGATGCCCGTCGCGGGGGATCGCGCGCGAGGCGATGACCTTGGCGCGCGCCTTTTCGACATGCTCGGGATTGGCGAGGATGCTGTCGCTGAGCGTCAGGCCCGGCGCGAGGTTGTTGATGCAGACGCCCGACGGCCCGAGTTCCCGCGACAGGGCCCGCGTCATCGCCTGAACCGCGCCCTTGGAGGCGATGTAATGCAACATCCCCGGCATGCCCTTGTAGACGGTGCCCGAGGTGATGTTGACGATCTTGCCGCTGCCCTGCGCCTCAAGATGCGGGGCCACGGCGCGGATCATGCGGTAGGTGCCGGTGATGTTGACCTGCATCACCCGGTCCCATGTGGCGTCGTCGATGGCGTCGTAGCGCGCGACGGGCAGGGTGGAGAAAACGGCGGCGTTGTTGACCAGCGCGTCGATGCGCCCGAAAGTTGAGAGGCACTGGGCGGCGATTTTGGGGCCTGCGTCCGGTGCGGTGATGTCGGCCTGCACGAACTCGGCCCCGGCGGCGCGCGCGGCGGCGCCATCGGCGATGTCCACCGCCAGCACCCGCGCGCCTTCGGCCAGCAACGCGCGCACGAAGGCCAGCCCGATGCTGACAGCACCGCCGGTGACGATGCAGACCTTGCCCTCCAGCCGCCCGGTCATGCCGCGCGGCCCACGGCCAGCGCAAGGATTGCCGCCGCGTCGCCCTGTTCCCCGGCCCATGCGACGTATCCGTCGGGGCGCACAAGGATCACCGGCACATGATAGTCGCGGCGCTCGCCCTCGAACGTGTCTGTGATGACGCTAAGGGGTATATCCGCCGCTTGTGCAGCCGTAGCAAAAGCTGCGCCGTCGCCGGTGAAATCGAACAGGGTGAAGCCGCTCCCCAGCGCCTGATAGGTCGTGCGCCCGTCCGACAGGGCGCGCGGCGCGAGGTGGTGGCCTGCCCGCGCCTCGAACCGGTGATCGCCGCGCGCGCTGGGCGTGCCATCGCCGCCGATGATCGGCGAGCCCTCATAGTTCGGCTCGTAGGCGAAAACGGCGGTGTCGCCCTCGTTGCGCTTGGCCCATTTGGCGGTGAATTCGGCCAGATCCTTCTCGGGCGAATAGGTCCGCAGGAAATCGCGGTCCTCCTTGATGAAGTTGCCGATGAAATCCTGTGAGAGCGTGGCGAAGACCGGCCGACGCTCGGCCTCGTAGCTGTCGATCAGCGCAGTGGCGCCCCATCCCGACAGGACGGCCGACAGCTTCCACGCCAGATTGCGCGCATCCTCGAACCCGGTGTTGATGCCGTAGCCGCCATAGGGCGGGTGGCTGTGGCAGGCATCCCCGGCGATCAGCACGCGGCCCTTGGCATACCGGTCGGCAAGGGAGAAACGCAGGTCCCAGAACCCGGTATAGGTCAGTTCCAGATCGAATTCCTGCCCGACGGAGGCATGCATCAGCGCCTTGAAATCCATGTTGTCGCGTGTGGTCTCGGCAGGGACAGGGGAGTGGTGGAACCATTCCGTCTTGCCATCGACCCGCCCCAGAAAGCGCCAGTAGCCGTCGAGTTCCGGCGTCAGCGCGTTGTAGAAGGAGCGGGCGGGATAGCGTTCGGCCAGCAGGTCGTTCAGCTCTTCCGAGCGGAACACCAGCAGCACCATCTTCTGGTCATGCTCGTCGATGGCCTGGGTGATCCCGGCACTGTCGCGCACCTGCGACCGGCTGCCATCACAACCGACCAGATATGGCGCGCGGAACGTCGTGGTCTGCGTGCCGTCGGTGGCGATCAGCGTTACGCCCTCGGCATCCTGCGCCATGCTGTCGAAGGACATCCCATAGTGGATATCGAGCGTCGGCAGTTGCGCCGCGCGCGCCCGCAGCACCGCTTCGGTGCGGTATTGCGGCATCCGCTCGACCTTCTGGCCGTAATAGGCATGCACGCTTTCGCGGGGCAGGAATTCGTAGAAATGCTCTGACAGGATGGTGCGGTAGGTCACCAGACCGCCATTGACCACGTCGCGCGATTGCAGGCGGGCGGCGCGCAGTTCTGGCTCGCAGCCCCAGGCGTCGAAATGCTCGACGGTGCGCTGCGTCATGTTCTGGCCCTTGGGCACAAGTTGCGGCTGGATGTGACGCTCGATCACCGCCACGGAATGACCCCGTTGGCCAAGGTCGATCGCCAGCCCCATGCCGACGGGCCCGCCGCCGACGATGATGACGTCGTGGGTAAAGTCCATGTGCCTCTCCTACCCGATGGTGCCGGGTTCAAGGTAGATGTGTTTGGTCTCGAGGAAATCCGCCAGCCCCTCGACGCCGTGCAGACGCCCCATACCGGATTGGCCGTAACCGCCGGTTTCGGCCTCGGCGAACAGGCGCAGGTGGCTGTTGATCCAGACGGTGCCCGCCCGGATCGCGCGGCTGACCCGCATCGCGCGGGCAACGTCGGCGGTAAAGACCGACGCCGCGAGGCCAAACACAGTGGCGTTGGCCTTGGCCACCGCCTCGGCCTCGTCGCCGAAGGTTTCGAGCGAGACGATGGGGCCGAAAAGCTCCTCCTGAATCAGCGAGGATTGCAGGTTGTCGATGCGGAAGAGCGTCGGGGTCAGGAATGCGCCGGCATCCAGCGGGCCGCCTTTCAGGACGATCTGCCCCTCGTCCCCCGCCTGCTCGATCAGGCGCATCAGGCGGGTCTGGTTCGGCTTGTCGATCAGCGACCCCATCTGGCTGGCGGGGTCCGCACCGGGGCCCACGCGCACGGCGCGGAAGGCGGCGGTGATCTTCTCCTCGAAGGCTTTCGCCACGCTGTCATGGACCACAAAGCGCGCGGCGGCGACGCAGATCTGCCCCGCCATGTTCAGCGAGCCATGGGTCAGTTCCTTCACGGCCTTGTCGAGATCCGCGTCGGCAAAGATCACGGCGGGGGCCTTGCCACCCAGTTCCAGCCCGACGCGCTTGAGCGTTTTCGAGGCGCCTTCCATGATCTTCTTGCCGGTGGTGCTTGACCCGGTGAAGGAGATCACGTCGACCTGCCGGGACGCCACCATGGCCTGCCCCACGGCGATGCCGTCCTCGTTGACCGAGTTGATCACGCCCGGGGGCAGCGACGGTGCTTCGGATATGCATTGCATGATCCGGGCGTGGACCAGCGGCGTCTGGGCGGCGGGCTTGATGACACAGGTGCAGCCGGCGGCAAGCGCGGGGGCAAGCGATCGGACCAGCAGCGTCACCGGCGCGTTCCACGGCACGATGATGCCGGCTACGCCGGCGGCTTCGCGCGCGAAAAGCGACATCACGCCCGGCGCGATTTCCTGCATCGTGCCGCGCACCGACCGCGCAAGGCCGGCGTAATAGCGCATCTCGGACACACCGGCCATCGTCTCGCCCATGGCTTCGGCGCGGAGCTTGCCGTTCTCGGCCACGACCAGAGCCGCGATTTCGTCCTTCGCGGCCTCAAGGCGGTTGGCGATCTCGAACATGGCTTGCGCGCGCAGGCGGGGGGAGGCGGCCCAGAGGCCCGCATCGAAGGCTTTGCGGGCGGCGGTTGCCGCCTCTTCCGCCAGGGCGGCGCTGCCGGGGACATAGTGGCCGACAACGGCACCGTCGGCCGGGTTGACGCTTTCGGCTTCGGCCCCGCCATCATCGCGCCAGGTGCCGTCGATGTAGTGTCGTGCGAAATGTCCCATGTCAGATACTCACTTCTGGAAGCTGTGCTTCATGGCTTTCGGGCGCCGCCGCAGGCCCGGCCAATGCCGCGCTGAGCGCCTTGGTTGCGGCGCAGACCGCGCCCTGCAGCGCGCCCGTATCGATGGCGGCATAGGCCGCATCTTCCATGCTCACACAGAGCGAGGCGATGGGGTTGCCGTTGCCGTCGAACACCGGCGCGGCGGTGCCGGTGATGCCCGGCGTCACCTCGCCATAGGCGACGGAGAACCCGTCGCGGCGGATGTTTCGGAAGTTCTCCAAAATTTCGGCCTCGCTTTGCCCCAGCGTTTGCGCATCGGAGCGTCCGGCCAACTGGTGCTGTCGGCGGCGGGGCAGGTAGGCGAGGATCGCCTTGGCGGCGGCGCCGTTCAACAGCGGCATCGGACGCCCACGCGGATAGGATGTGCGCGCGGCGGCGTCGCGGCTGACGGAGGCGACGCAGAGAAGCCGCTCGCCATACCAGCGCACCAGAAACGCGGTGCCCGGAAACCGGGAGGCCAGCGTCTCCAGATGCGGCATCCCGTGGGCCACCAGCGGATCGGACTTCCGGGCCAGAAAGTCCATCTCGACAAAGCGCGGGCCAAGGCCGAAGCCACCGCCCTGCATGGGGGCGATGAAGCCCGTCTCCTTCAGCACCTTGAGGTAGCGGTAAAGGGTGGGGCGCGAATAGCCGAGCTGGTCCATCATGTCCTGCGACGACCATTCCAGCCGCTCTTCGGAGAACAGATCGAGGATCGCCAGCAACCTCTCGCCACTGGCGCTGATCATGGCTGCACTTCCCGTCGGATGGCGCGATTGCGGAGGATGTCGACAGCCATCAGGGCAATGCCGCCCACAACGCCGACGATGTCGGTGATGTAGGCGCCGGTAAACGCGCCCGCGGGGATCAGCGAGAGGAGGCCGAAGGCGGCGAAGCCAAGCCGCATCCCCATCGAGAGCGCACCCGAGAAATAGCCCGCAAGCGCGCTTGAGACGAGCCAGACGCCGATGACTGCCGTCACCACAGCCAGAATGATTTCGGGCGTCTCGCCGATCAACAGCAGGGCGGGCGACAGCACGAAGAGCACCGGGATCACGAATGCCGACCAGCCAAAGCGCATCGCGGCCCAACCCGTCGCCATGGAGTTCGCGCCGGCGATGGAGGCAGCGGCGAAGGCTGCCAGCGCGATAGGGGGTGTGATCATCGACATCATGCCGAAATAGAGCACATAGAGATGGGCGCCGATCGGCTCGATCCCGACCTGCACCAGCGCGGGCGCGACAAGGGCGGCCAAAAGGACATAGACACCGAGCGTCGGCAGACCCATGCCGAGGATGATGCACACGATGGCCGACAGGAACAGCAGCAGCGCCGCCGATCCGCCACCCACCTGCACCAGCAGGTAGGTGAGGTTGAAGGACAGGCCGGTGACGTTCAGCACGCCGATGACGATGCCCGACGCGGCGGAGATCAGGATGATCTCGGTCACGCCGTGGCCGCATTTTGCCAGGCTGCCGATGATGGCACGCAATCCGGGGCGTGCGCCGCGATAGCCGATGACCACCGAGGTGGCGATCAGCACGAGGCAGGCCCATGTCGCCGCCCGTTCAGGCTGATACCCTTGCCAGAACAGCAGGTAGATCAGCGCCGCGAAGGCGAGGACGAAATGCAGGCCGCGCAGGACGAGGCGCCCTTCGGGGATCTCGGATTTCGGGATGGCCTTGATGCCGAGGCGCGCGGCCTCCAGATCCGCCTGAATGAACAGGGCGACGTAGTAGAGGATCGCGGGGATCAGCGCGGCCATGACGATGTCGGAATAGGGGACGGCAAGGAACTCGGCCATCAGGAAGGCTGCGGCTCCCATGACGGGCGGCATCAATTGCCCGCCGGTCGAGGCCACAGCCTCGATCGCGGCGGCCTTGTGGGCGGGGTAGCCATCGCGCTTGATCATCGGGATCGTGACGACGCCGGTGCCCACCACATTCGCCACGGCAGAGCCCGAGATCGAGCCGAAGAGGCCGGACGCCAGCACCGCGATCTTCATCGACCCGCCCCGGAACCGGCCCATCGCCAGCATTGCGGCGTCGGTGAAGAACTGCGATCCGCCGGTGATGCCCAGTAGCGTGCCGAAGAGGATGAAGGCCACGACGACCGTTGCTGCGACGCTAATCGGCAGCCCCAGCATGCCGTTGCTGTCGAGCGCCATGTACCCCGCCAGCAATTGCCAGCTTTGCGCGCGGCCCTGAAGGCGGCCCGGCAGGGCGTCGCCGAAAAGGGCGTAGAGAATGAACACCGCGATGATGATGACAAGCGCCCAGCCCGTCGCGCGGCGCAATGCCTCCAGCGTCAGGGCGACGGTGATAAGGCCGGGTAGCCAGATATCGACGGGGCGCGAAAAGATCAGCAGAACAAGGCGCGGATAGTCGATGGCGATGTAGCCGACGGCCACCAGCGCTGCCAGCGCCAGTGCCACATCATACCACGGCACCCGCACCCGCGGGGCACCCTTGACGGCGGGCAGCATCAGAAACGACACCACCAGCGTCAGGCAGAGGATCGTGGCGAACATCTGCTGCGGGTAGAGGTTCAGGCCCAATGTGCGCTGGAACGAGACGGCCCAGCCGATGGCGATCAGTGTCACGCACGCAGCGAGGGCGTCGGCGATGGGTCGCCAGATGAGAGGGGAGAGGCCGGACCCGGCCTCTCCCTGAGAAGTGTCAGACATGAAAGTCCCTTTACTCCAGCCCGACTTCTTCAAAGAACCGAAGCGCGCCCGGATGGTATTCGGTCACGCTCTGTTCGCCGCGCATGTCCTCGGGACGGAACGCGGCCATCGGCGGAAAGGTCTCGGTCATGATGGCGCCGCCTTCATACATGGCCTGGAGCATGGCGTAGACGACATCGTCGGGCACGTCAGCATGGGTGAAGACGACCTGCGGGAAGGCGATATAGGTGGTCTCTTCCAGAACGCCGGGCATGGAGCCTGCGGGCAGGCTGGTGAAGAAGGCCGTTGGCCAGAATTCGCGGGCGGCGGCCAGCGCCTCGGGCGAGTCCGAGCCTACGCCGAGCGCGCGCAAGCCGCCCACGGCCGCATCCGCCTCGCGCACCTTGCCCGCGCCGTGGGCGAAGATGAAGCCGACGGTGTCGCCCGCGACGAAGGCATCCGCGCCTTCGACCACCGACGCGACGTTGATCGGCACGATGTCATCGCGCGTGATGCCTGCCGTGGCGTAGAATGCCGACAACTGCGGCAGGATGGTGTTCTGCGCGGTATAGCCATCGGTCATCGGCTGTCCGACCAGATCGGCGACGGTCATGATATCGCTGTCGGCGCGCACGAAGATGGCTTCCACGAGCGGCTGCAGATGCGCCACGAGGCGCAGGTTCGGGTTCTCGACCCCGTTCCACCACTCTGCCCCGGTGATCGCGTAATCGACCTCTTGCAGGTTGGCTACGCCGAACTCGATCCCGCCCGAATTGATGAACGGGATGAATTGGTTGGGGCTGGTCGAGGGCTGGATCGTGGTGTTCAGCCCGGACGCATTGGCGGCGTTGGCGACTGCCGTGCCGATGTTGTGGAACAGCGAGCCGGGGTTCGAGGTGGCGATGCCCACGGCCTGCGCGTTGGCCGCGCCGCCCAAGGTTCCGGCAAGTCCCAGCGCCGCGGCGATTAATCCGCCTGCAAGTGCTTTAGTCATGAATTTGATCCTCCCTGATCAGGCGGCATCCCTCCCCGAGCGCCGCAATAATCTCACTGAATGAGATTCTGGTCGAATATTGCTTGCGAAGGGGGCTGAGGCAAGACAAATTGTCACCCATGACGCCAGCGCGGGAGGGTGCTGGCGGATCGGGAGGAAAAATGGACATCGACGAAACGCGCCAGGTGCAGACCGGGGCAGAAGCGCTGCTGTTGGGTCTGAAGGCCAGCGGCATCGACTATATCTTCGCCAATGCCGGAACGGACTTCCCCCCGATCATCGAAGCCATGGCGCAGTTGCCCAAGGCGGCCTGCCCGGTGCCGGTCACCGTCCCGCACGAGACGGCAAGCGTGGGCATGGCGCATGGCTACTATCTGGTCACCGGGCGGGCGCAGGCGGTGATGGTGCATGTCAATGTCGGCCTCGCCAATGCGGTGATGGGCGTGGTCAACGCGGCCAGCGACAACATCCCGGTTCTGGTGATGTCGGGGCGCACGCCGATCACCGAGGCGGGGAGGCCGGGCCACCGCGTCACGCCGATCCATTACGGACAGGAGATGTTCGACCAGACCTCGCTGGTGCGCGATCTGGTGAAATACAGCTACGAGTTGCGCTATCCCGAACAGGCGGGTGAGGTTGTCGGCCGCGCGGTGGCGCTGGCCACCTCCGCGCCGAGGGGGCCGGTTTACCTGAGCCTGCCGAGGGAGCCACTGGCCGAGGCTTGCCCGGACTGGACGCCTGAGGCGGCGACGGCACGGCCCGCCGCGACAATCACCGCCCCGGCATCCGATGCGGTGGCGCAGGTGGCGGAGTGGTTGCGGCAGGCGCAAAGCCCGGTGATCCTGTGCCAGCGGGGCGATCCGGGCGAGGCGCTGGGCGATGCGCTGGGCGCCTTCGCCACCCGCCATGGCATCAAGGTCGCCAGCCCCTTCGTGATCCGCAATGTCCTGCCCTCTGCCCATCCCAACTTTGCCGGCTATGCGCCCGATGCGGGGCTTTACGGCGCCGATCTGCTGATCGTGCTCGACAGTCCGGTGCCGTGGGTTGCGGCCTCGGCCACGCCGAAAGAGGGTGTCCGCGTTGTCCATATCGGCCCCGACCCGCATTTCTCGCGGATGCCGATGCGGGGCTATCAGACCGATCTGGCGGTGCAGGCGGACCCGGTGCTGACGCTGAACGCGCTCGACGCCGCGCTGGAGGCGCCCGTTCCGGGTGCCACGGAGCGCAACGCCGCGCTGGGCGAGGCGTCAAGCGCCCGCCGAGCCAAGCTGAAAACCATCGCCGAGAATTCCCGGACCGACCCGATGGGGGCGGAATGGCTGAGCCTGTGCCTGAGCCGCGCCATGGGGGATGAGGCGGTGGTGTTCTCGGATCTTGGCATCCTGCCCGGGTTCATGGAGTTTGCGGGCCCCAACCGCGTCTTTGTCTGCCCGCATTCCGGCGGCCTTGGCTGGGCGATGAACGCCGCCTTGGGCGCGCAACTGGCGGATCGCGAGCGGCTGGTGGTGGCCTGCGTGGGCGACGGTTCCTACATGTTCGCCAACCCTGTCGCGGCGCATCAGATTGCCGAGGCGCTGGGTCTGCCGATCCTGACCATCGTCAAGAACAACGCGATGTGGAACGCCGTCCGCCGCTCGGTCATCGGCGCCTATCCCGACGGCGCCGCCGCGCGGGCCAACGAGATGCCGCTGACCTCTCTGGCGCCATTGCCGGATTTCACCCGCGTGGCCGAGGCCAGCCGCGCCCATGCCGAGCGGGTGGATCACGCCGCCGACTTGCCCGCCGCCCTTGAGCGCGCCATCAAGGTCATCCGGACCGAGCGTCGTCAGGCGCTTCTGGATGTCCGGGTGGCGGTATCGGATGTCCATTGATCCCCTTTCGCTTGTGCTGGCGGTGCTGGGCATTGTGCTGGGCGGCGTGGTGAAGGGGGCGACGGGGGCCGGCGCGCCGGTCGTTGCCGTGCCGATGCTGGCGCTGGCCTTCGACGTGCCGACGGCGGTCACGATCTTCGCCATCCCCAACCTCTTCTCCAACATCTGGCAGTCGTGGACCTTTCGCGCGGATCACCTGCCGATGTCCTTCACGCTGCCCTTTGTGGTCGCCTGCCTTGTCGGTGCGGCGATCGGCACTGTCATGCTTGTCTCGGTCTCGCCGGACCTTCTGATGATCGGTGTGGCGCTGGTGGCCTTCGCCTTCATCGGCTTTCGTCTGGCGCGCCCGGAATGGACCCTGCCTTTGCCCGCCGCGCGCAGGCTGGCGCTGCCCGTCGGTGTCAGCGCCGGGGTGCTGCAGGGCGCCATCGGCGTGTCGGCCCCGATCTCGGTCACGTTCCTGACGGCGATGCGGCTGGAGCGTCCGGTTTTCATCGCGACCATCTCGGCGGTGTTTCTGGCGATGTCGGTGGTGCAACTGCCGATGCTGGCGGCGTTCGGCCTGATGACGCCCGCGCGCATCGCGATGGGGTTCGGCGCATTGGGGCTGATCCTTGCGGCGATGCCCGTCGGATCGATGCTGGCGCGGCGCTGGTCGCCGCGTGTGTTCAACAATGTGCTGCTTGTGATGCTGGGCGCCATTGGCGTCCGGTTGCTTTTCGAGGCGCTGTGAGGCGCGCAACCTGCGATAGGAGAGACTGCCATGGAAACCACCCCCGCCGTTGACCTGACTGCTGCCGAGGCCGAGGTCGATCTGACCCCCATCGGGGATCGCACCCGTTATGACGCGCTGATGGAAGTGATCCGCAACCGCGTGACGGTGCGAAAGTTCGACGCCAGTTACGTGGTGCCGGACGAGCATTACGACCTGATCCTCGAGGCCGCGCGCCACGGCCCGTCCGGAGCCAACGCGCAGCCCTGGCAGTTCATCGTCGTGCGCGATGCCGACAAGAAGGCGCAGATGGCCGAGTATTTCGTGGCCGAGCAGCGGTTCCGCGCGAAGGCGAAGATGAAATTTCCGACGCCGGATTATCGCGGCCTGGCCACTGCGCCGGGATTTGTCGTCGTGTGTTCGGACATGCGCTGGGTAAACGCGTTTCCGGTATTCAACGACGGGTCGGACCTTGACCGTGCCTACAAGGAAAACGCCGAGCGGATCCTGCTGCAATCGGTCGCCGCCGCGACCATGTCGGCGCATCTGGCGGCGGCGGCGCTGGGCTACACGGTCTGGTGGGTGACAGCCATCGGGCAGACCGATGCGCAGGAAGCGATGCGTCCGCTGCTGGGGATCCCCGAGGAGATCTCGGTCCTCGATATCTTCCTGTTCGGCCCGCCCGCTGCCGCGCCCTACAAGCGTTGGCGGCGTGCACCGGAAGAGATCGTGCATTGGGACAGCTACAACATGGACCACTTCATGTCGGATGCGGAACTGGACGAGTGGATCAAGACCCGTCGTCACCGGGTGATGTACAAGGACGCCTCGAACGTCGATTGACGGCGGAGTGTGGCGCAGGAAGGACGCGGGCCGATCGCGGGTGATGCGGCGGCCAAAGCCGCGAACCGTTCAGCGCACTGATTTCCAGATCGTGCGCGGCAGGGTCGACAGGATGTCCGCGCCGCTTTCGGTTGCCACCACGATATCTTCCAGCCGCACGCCGAACCGGCCGGGCAAATAGATCCCCGGCTCGATGGAAAAGACATTCCCCGGTTGCAGCGCGATGTCCGAGGTTGCGGTGATGTAGGGCGGCTCGTGGATGTCGATGCCGAGGCCATGGCCGGTGCGGTGGACGAAGTAGTCGCCATACCCTGCCGCCGCGATCACGCCGCGTGCGGCGGCGTCGATGTCGCGCGCGAGGGCGCCGGGGCGCACGGCGTCAAGGGCTGCAAGAACAGCCTCTTCCACGATGCTGGCGACTTGCAGGAACTCGGGATCAGGCGTGTCGCCGAACCAGCCGCAGCGCGTCATGTCGCTGGGATAGCCGCCGATCCGGCAGCCGGTATCGATCAGCACGGCCATGTTGTCGTGCAACACGGTATCGCCGGTGTGATGGTGCGGGAAGGCGCCGTTGGCGCCGAAGCCGATGATGGTGAACTCCGGCTTGGCGCCGTGGGCCTTGTAATGGTCGTGGATGACGGCGGCGACGTCCCGCTCTGTCATGCCAGCGCGCAACGCCTCGAACCCGGCGGTGGCGGCGGCGTCGTTCAGGAGTGCGGACGCACGCAGCGCGTCGATCTCGGCCGCATCCTTCATGGCGCGCAGGTGGCCCAGCGTGTCGCCCGAAAAGCGCCGGTCGGGCGCGTCCATCGCATCGACCAGCAGCAACGCGAAATCGGCGCGCATGGCTTCGTCCAGCGCCACGGCCGCCCCGGGCCCAAGATTGCCGCATTGCGCCAGCAGGCGGGCAAGGGCGTCGGCGGGGCCTGCCTCGTCGGTCCATGTCTCGAACGGCAGGTCGGTCATCTGGCGCACGGAATTGGCATTGAGCCCGGGCATCAGAAAACCTGCATGGGTCTGGCTGACCAGAAGCATCACCGGGCGTTCATCGCCATGGGGATCAGCGCCGGACAGCCACGCCATGTGGCTGGTTGGCCCCAGCGCCACCAGATCGGTGCCTGTCTCGGCCATGCGCGCGCGCAGGCGGGTCAGGCGGTCTTGATAGATGGTCATGGGAAACCCCTGCAAAACGGATATTGTCGGCCCCCCGCGGAGGGCCGGCAACAAGGATCATGTTGGATCAGCTTTTGTCGATCAGACGGTAGAACACGAAGTCAGACGTCGCGCCAAAGACCTCGCCGGTGACGTTGCCTGCCAGGGCCACCTGATAGGACGCCTGGAACATGATCACGATGGGCGAGGAGGCCTGCACCTGGCGCTGCAGCTCCAGATACATCCCTTCCCGCGCCGCCGGATCAGCTTCGGTCAGGGCCGCCGTGGTCATCGCGTTCATCTCCTCGGGCACGGCCCAGGAGTTCCGCCATGTGGTGGTGGCGGCATAGGCATCCTGCGCGTTGTTGGAGTTGTAGGCGAAGGCCTTGGCGTTGGAATGCGGATCCATGAAGTCGGGGCCCCAATAGAGCAGCATCGCCTCGTGGCTCCGCTCGCGATAACGGGTGATGACTTGGCTTCCGGTGCCCGGCAGGATCTCGAAGTTGATGCCGGCCTCGGCGAAGCTCGCCTGCAGGGATTGCGCCATGTCGGTGAAGGGCGCCGAGTTGATCACGTCGAGGGTGACGGTGATCGGCAGTTCGACGCCCGCATCGGCAAGGATCTGCGCCGCCCGCTCGGGGTCGTAGGTGAAGGGCGTGTCGGTCAGGGCACCGGGGAAGCCTTCGGGCCAGAAGGCCTGATGGATCTGCATCTGCCCGGCAAGGAACGAGCCGGTCATGCCTTCGTAATCCACGAGGTAGCGGGCGGCTTCCCAGACGGCGGGCGGTGTCAGCGATTCAACCGCCTGATTGAACGACAGGAAGTGGACGGCGGCCTGCGGGAAGGTTTCCACCCGGATAGCCTCGCCGCCAAGCGATGCGATCTGATCGGGCGTCAGGTTGCGCGCGATGTCGACATCGCCCGATTCCAGCAGCAATTGCTGCGTGGCGCTTTCGGCGACATGGCGGATGATGACGCCCTCAACCAGCGGGGCGCCGTTGAAGTAGTTCGGGTTTGCCTCCAGCCGGACCAGTTCCGCCGGGCGGAAATCGGTCAGCGTGAAGGGACCGGTGCCTGCGGTATTGGCGTTGAGCCAGGCGTTGCCCATGTCGCCGTCAACGGCATTGGCCATCGCGGTTTCAATGTCGACGATGGAGGCGGGGCGAGAGGCCAGAACGTTCATCACGAAGGCGGGCGAGAAATCGCCCGAATAGCGCACGGTCACGGTGTTGCCGTCAGCTGTCACCATCTCGGCCACGTTCTCGGGCGTCCAGCCAAGCTGGGTCAGGATGAAGGCGGGCGTGAGGTTCAGTTGCACGACGCGGGTAAACGAGCCCACCACGTCTTCGGGCCGGAACGGATTGCCGGACGCGAAGGTGACGCCTTCGCGGAGGGTGAAGACGATAGTCTTGGCTTCGGCGTCGATCTCCCACGAGGTCGCAAGGCCGGGGGCCAGAACGGTGGTATCCTCGGCATCATATTGCACCAGACGGTCGTAGGTGTTGGTCACCAACTCGCCCGAGGTGAATTCGTAGGCCTGCGCCGGGTCGATGGCGACGATGTCGTCGATGTTCTGCGCCACGACCAGGATGTCGGGCGGGGTTTCGGCAAGGGCGGCTTGGGTGGCCACTGGCAGGGCCAGCACCGCCGCAAGCAGGGCGGGTTTCAACAGTCTCATCAGGATAACCTCCGTTGGGGTGGGTTCAGCGATTGATATTGGCCGGTTTCATCTCGGGCAGTTTCACCGCGCCCTTCTTCTGCAGAACCGACAGGGTGCCGATCCAAAGGATGCGCGCGGCAAGATCGGTCTCGTTGGACCATGAATGGGGGGTTAGGCCGCTGTAATGCAGGCTGTCCCCCTGTTGCAGAATGAAGCGTTGCCCGCCAAGCACCTGGGCAATCTCGCCGTCGAGCAGGAAGATGATCTCTTCCCCCTCGTGGCTGACGGTTTCGGACGCGTAACCGGGCGGGACATGCAGAATGTAGCAGGACAACTCGGCACCGGGAAATTCGGCCCCCACCGCCTCGTAGAGGATGGACGAGCCGTCGATGGCGAATTGCGGCCGCGCACCCGAGCGCGACAGGGCGTCGGCGGGTTTGGGGGCGGAGATGAAGTATTCGAGCCCGACGCCGAGGCCCTGCGCAATCTGCGCCAACGTGCCAAGCGACGGCGTGGCCTGCCCGCGTTCCACCTGGCTGAGATAGCCGACCGACAGCCCTGCATCATCGCAAAGCGCCTGCAACGTCAGGTCCAGCTGCTTGCGCCGCTTGCGGATCACCGACCCGAGGGCAGCGTTGTTCCTGGGCTTTGACTGCGCCATCGGTCCCCCCTTATGCGCCAGCGGATCACCATAATTTTTATGATCTAAGCAAAACTATTTGCCAAATCCAAGCGAAATGTGTCACCCAAACGGGGGTGGCGGTGTTGATTTCATCGTCCCGTCGGCCAGTCCGGCCCGTCGGCCAGCCCGAAAGGTGTCGCCCGCAGATGATGATGCAAGCCGACAGACGCAGCCCGTTGGTGGATATCGCCGCCTCGCTGGCGGGGTTCGTGGTGGTTGTGGCGCTGACATTCCTTGGGCTGCTGGCGCTGACATTCTTCATCGGTCGGGTAATTCCCATCGATCCGGTGCTGGCCGTGGTGGGGGACCGCGCCACCAGCGCGCAATACGAGACGGCGCGGGTTGCCATGGGCCTCGACCGGCCCCTGATCGTGCAGTTCTTCAGCTATGTCGGCGATGTGCTGCGCTTCGATCTGGGGATGTCGGTTTCCACCAACCGTCCGGTGGCGCAAGACCTTGCCCGAGTGTTCCCCGCCACGTTGGAGATGGCAACCATCGGCATCCTGATCGGCGTCGGTCTGGGCATTCCGGCGGGCGTTGTCGCAGCCACAAATCAGGGTCGCTTCATCGACCAGGTGATCCGCGTTTTCGCGCTGCTGGGCTATTCCGTGCCGGCCTTCTGGCTGGGGCTGGTGGGGCTTCTGGTTTTCTACGCGACGCTTGGCTGGGTCGACGGGCCGGGCCGGGTCGATATCTTCTACGACGGCATAACGCCGGTCGTGACGGGCCTTTTGACCGTGGATGCCGTGTTGGACGGTGACTGGACCGTCCTGCGCAGCGCGCTGTCGCATATCATCCTGCCGGCCTCGATTCTGGGGGTCTTCAGCCTCGCCTATATCGCCCGGATGACGCGGTCCTTCATGCTGGACCAGTTGGGGCAGGAATACATCACCACGGCCCGCGTCAAGGGCGTGCCGGAATCGCGTGTGATCTGGGTTCATGCCTTCGGGGCGATCCGGGTGCCGCTGATCACCGTCATCGGGCTGAGTTATGCGGGGCTGCTGGAAGGCTCGGTGATGATCGAGACGGTATTTTCGTGGCCCGGTATCGGCAATTACCTGACCACGGCGCTGTTCAACGCCGACATGAACGCGGTGCTGGGGGCGACGCTGGTGATCGGCGCAGTGTTCATCGTGATCAACAAGGTGTCGGACGTGCTCTACCGCGTCCTTGACCCGCGCAGTCGTTGAGGGGGGCCGCCGGATGCTGACCCGTGACTGGCTGCTTGACGACAGCCCCGCCTCGCGCGGGCAGGCCGCCGCAGGTCGCGCCTATCGGGTGAGCCTCGATCTGATGCGCAATCCGCTGGCGGTGGTCGGCATGCTGATCGTGTTTTTGCTGATCGCAACGGCGATCCTTGCCCCCGTGATCGCGCCCGCGGGGCCAGGTGGCCAATACCTCGACCGTCGCCTGTTGCCGCCCTCGTCCGAGTTCTGGATGGGCACCGACCAGTTGGGCCGCGATATCTTCACGCGCGTGGTCCATGGTGCACGGATCACGTTGCTGATCGTGGCTCTGGTTGCCGTGATCTCGGCCCCGCTGGGCCTGATGATCGGGGCGATCTCGGGCTATTTCGGCGGCTGGGTGGACCGGGCGCTGATGGGTGTCACCGATGTGTTCCTGTCGATGCCCAAGCTGGTGCTGGCCCTGGCTTTCGCCGCGGC
>JBBQHZ010000088.1:0-15921 GCA_038324445.1 Rhodobacterales bacterium
CTGTCGACTGTGCCCCCGGACCCGCTCCGGGGGTCTTTTTTTTGCGCCAAGGCGGGGCCCCCTCCATGTGCCTGAAATATCCCGGGGGGGTTGGGGGGCTGGCCCCCCGATTGCCCTCTCCCCAACCACCCACCGACCAGAAAACAAAAAAGGCCCCCACCGGGAGCCTTCCTCGTTCTTCTGCAAGCGGATCTCACTCCATGACGGGAATGGTAAACTCGCCACCTTCCTTGATCCCCGACGGCCAGCGCGAGGTGATCGTCTTGGTCTTGGTGTAGAAGCGGAACGCGTCCGGCCCGTGCTGGTTCAGATCGCCGAAGGACGATTTCTTCCAGCCGCCGAAGGTGTGATAGGCCAGCGGCACCGGGATCGGCACGTTGATGCCGATCATGCCGACATTGACGCGCGCCGCGAAATCGCGCGCCGTGTCGCCGTCGCGGGTGAAGATCGCGGTGCCGTTGCCATACTGGTTGTCCATCGTCAGCTTCAGCGCCTCTTCATAGGATCCCGCCCGCACGGTCGACAGCACAGGGCCGAAGATCTCCTGCGTGTAGATGTCCATATCGGGCGTCACCCGGTCGAACAGGTGGGGGCCCACGAAAAAGCCCTCCTCATAGCCCTGCAGGCTGAAATCCCGTCCATCCACGACCAGTTCCGCGCCCTGCTCGATGCCGGTCTGGACCAGCCGCAGGATGTTTGCCTTGGCCATCGGCGTCACGACGGGCCCGTAATCCACATCCGAGCCGCTGGTATAGGGCCCGACCTTCAGCGCCTCGATCTTGGGCACCAGCTTGGCGATCAGCTTGTCTGCCGTCTCCTCGCCCACCGGCACGGCGACTGAGATCGCCATGCAGCGCTCGCCCGCCGCCCCGTATCCCGCGCCGATCAAGGCGTCAGCCGCCTGATCCAGATCTGCGTCGGGCATGATGATCATGTGGTTCTTGGCACCGCCAAAGCACTGCACGCGCTTGCCGTTTGCGCAGCCGCGCCCGTAGATATATTCCGCAATCGGGGTCGAGCCGACAAAGCCCACGGCGGCGATCGTCTCGTTGTCGAGGATCGCATCGACGCTTTCCTTGTCTCCGTTCACCACCTGCAACACGCCGTCGGGCAGGCCCGCCTCCTTCAGCAGCGCCGCCAGCATCATCGGGACCGAGGGGTCCCGCTCGGATGGTTTGAGGATGAACGCATTGCCGCAGACCAGCGCGGGCGCCATTTTCCACAGCGGGATCATGGCGGGGAAGTTGAAGGGCGTGATGCCCGCCGCCACGCCAAGGGGCTGGCGCATCGAATACATGTCGATGCCGGGACCAGCCGAGTCGGTGAAATCACCCTTCAGCAGATGCGGCGCGCCGATGCAGAATTCCACCACCTCGAGGCCGCGCTGCACGTCGCCCTTGGCGTCGGGGATGGTCTTGCCGTGTTCGCGGCTGAGCGCCTCGGCCAGTTTCGCCATGTCGTGGTGAAGAAGGCCCACCAGCGCCATCATCACCCGCGCACGGCGCTGCGGGTTGGTGGCACCCCAGGCGACCTGCGCCTTCGCGGCGTCGGCCACGGCGGCGTCAAGCTCGGCCTTTGAGGCAAGGGCGACCTGCGCCTGCACTTCCCCCGTCGCCGGGTTCCACACATCCGCCATGCGGCCCGATGTGCCCGCAACCTGCTTGCCGTTGATCCAATGTCCGATCTGTTCCATGACGTATGCCTCCCGAGTGCTTTGTGCGCGCACCATAGGGCGCAGTGTCGGTAGCGGAAAGTGCCCTTATCGACAGCCGGTCGCGCGATGTTTCCCGGAGGCGGGGGCCTCTGGCCGCGTCTAGGGGGCGGGGCTGTCCGGTGTGTCCATGGGCGGCCCGACCCAGACCGTGCGGTCGGCGCCGCGCATCGTGCGCCTTGGCTCCGGCAGATCGCTCCGGTCAAGCACCAGGATCTGGTCGTGGATATGCATTCCCCCGATCATGCCCTTGAATTCCGGCCATTGCAGATGACCGTCATGGTACCAGTGGTGCATGTCGTCCATCAGGGCCTTCGCCATTTCGAAAGTCGTTCCCGGCCGTCCACGACCGCCCTGGAAACCTCCCCAATAACAACAGGCCAGATCCTCGATGAAATAGAGGCCACCCTTCGGCAGACGCGGAAACAACGTCTGAAGGCTGGTTCGAATATGCGGCATGACATGGCTGCCGTCATCGAGGACGATATCGACGCCACCCATCTCGTCGATCACCGACTTCAGGAAGGTCGGATCGGCCTGTGATCCGATTCTCACCTGACCCGCGACCCCGTTTAGCTTGGCGCATGCCGGTTCGATATCGATGCCGAATATCGTGGCGTCAGGGCCGAAGTAGTCTCGCCACATCTCCAGCGAGCCACCGTTCTGCACACCGATCTCCAGCATGCGCGGCGCCTTGTCCTTGAACGGCGCAAAGTAGCGGTCATAGACGGGCAGATAGCTGTGCCACTTGTCGATTGCGGTGCCGTTGTTCGACCAGAAATATCGCTCGATCGGGCCCATCTCCTCCAGCGGCCGGGGCGGGGGGCCGTCATAAAGGAAATCGCGGGACTTGGTCCGCATGCCATAGCGACCGGGCCAGACGATTGATGCCAATGACCTGGCGATCGAACGCGGCAAACGTCGGGCCGATCGGAGGGCGGGTATCTGGTCGGAATGGGTCATCGGGCGGATCGCTTGAAACAGGATGGATCGAAGCTCAACATTCAGGGTTCTCAGCACTTTGGGCCCCAGCAAGAGGCGTGAACAACCGGTCTTCATGGCACGACGACGCATGGACGGTCTGAATGGAGATTTTGCCCGTCTCTTGGGCGCGTAGGGGCAAACATTCACCCTGTCAAATCTTTCGTCTGGTCCGGAACGCCGGTCCGAAAACAGCCATCCCCGGTTCGTTAGAAACTTGACAGAAGACTGCCCGGCAAGTGACGCTGATCGCCCAAGGCAACCCGGTCCGGTGCCCGGACCGACAAAGGAGTTCCCGACATGCTCGTGCAACAGATCCTCAAGGAGAAATCCGACGATGGCGTGGTGACGATCAAGCCGGGATCAAGCGTCGCGGACGCCGCCCGCACCCTTGCCGCGCGCCGCATCGGCGCCCTCGTGGTATCGCGGGACGGCAAGGAGGTGGCGGGCATCCTGTCGGAACGCGACATCGTGCGCGCCATCGGCAGCATCGGGCCGGGATGCCTTGTCGATCCGGTGGAGACCCTGATGACGGCCAGGATTGTCTCGGCCACCCGGGACGAGACGGTGCAATCGGTGCTGGCCAAGATGACCGCCGGTCGTTTCCGCCACATGCCGGTGATGGAAGGCACGGAAATGGTCGGGCTGATCTCCATCGGCGACGTGGTCAAGGCGCAGTTGTCGGAGCTGTCGATGGAGAAGGCGGCGCTGGAAGGCATGATCAAGGGCTTCTGACGACGTCTTGCCCATGCGGCACCCAATGGGCTCTTGCGTGGCGATCCGGTTGCAACCGGGGGCGCATTCGTGTTTGCCTCCCCCCCAAGGGATGGCAGAGGGGAAGCGCCCATGCGCACAGGGCTATATCCGGGCACGTTCGATCCGATCACGCTGGGTCATGTCGACATCATCAAGCGGGCCTGCACGCTGGTCGACCGGCTGGTGATCGGCGTGGCTATCAACCGCGACAAGGGGCCGCTGTTTTCGTTGGAGCATCGCGTGGCGATGGTCGAGGCGGAATGCGCCAAGCTTGCCGCGCGCCTTGGCACCGAGATCACGGTGCATCCCTTCGAGAACCTTCTGATCGACTGCGCCCGCGACGTGGGCGCGCAGATGATCATTCGCGGCCTGCGCGCGGTTGCGGATTTCGAGTATGAATACCAGATGGTGGGCATGAACCGGGTGCTGGACGACAGCATCGAAACCGTCTTCCTGATGGCCGAGGCCAAGCACCAGGCGATTGCGTCCAAGCTGGTCAAGGAAATCGCGCGGCTGAAGGGCGACATCTCGCCCTTCGTCACCCCCGAGGTGAAGGCCGCATTGTGTGAGAAATACCCGCGTTGATGCGCGGGTCCAAAGCGACTGACAGGAGAGCCGACATGGCCGAGATCAAAGACCCCGAGAACACCATCCTGATGCAGCTGAAAGGCGGCACCGTCACCATCGAGCTGCTGGCCGATGTGGCCCCCGCGCATACTGCGCGGATGAAAGAGCTGGCCCGCGCCGGCGCCTATGACGGCGTGGTGTTCCACCGCGTGATCGACGGCTTCATGGCGCAGACCGGCGACGTGCAGCATGGCAAGCCCGGCGGCAATGTGCGCATGGCGGGCACCGGCGGGTCGGACAAGCCCGACCTTCCGGCGGAATTCTCCAAGCTGCCCCATGCGCGCGGCACGCTGGGGGCGGCACGCTCCAGCAGCCCGAATTCGGCCAACAGCCAGTTCTTCATCAACTTCAAGGACAACGATTTCCTGAACGGTCAATACACCGTCTATGGCCGCGTGATCTCGGGGATGGAGCATGTCGATGCGATCAAGCGGGGCGAGCCGCCCTCGGACCCGGACACGATGATTTCGGTGAAGGTGGCCGCAGATGCGTAACGCGCTCCTCCTTGCCGTGCTCCTTGCAGCACCCTTGCCCGTGGCCGCGACCGGTATCGAGATCGATGTGGAGGGAGAGGCCAATGGCACCATCGTGATCGATCTCTATGAGGAAACCGCCCCGCTTCATGTGGAGCGGATCGTGACGCTGGCCGAAGAGGGTGCCTATGATGACGTAGTGTTCCACCGCGTCATCGACGGCTTCATGGCGCAGACCGGCGACGTGGAATTCGGGCGTATCGGCATGGACATGCGCTATGCCGGGCGCGGCGGGTCGACCTACCCGGACCTGCCGGCCGAGTTCTCGAGCCTCGATTTCGGGCGGGGTGCCATTGGCATGGCCCGCTCGAGCGACCCGGATTCGGCCAACAGCCAGTTCTTCATCGTGTTCGAGCCTGCGTCGCATCTGAACGGTGCCTACACCGTCGTGGGTCAAGTGGTCGAAGGCATGGAGATCGTCGACCTGATCCGCCGGGGCAGGGGCCAGAACGGTGCTGTCACCGGAGAGCCCGACCGCATGGTGGCGGTGCGGGTGCGCACGGACGATCCCGTGGCACCGCCTGCCACGCAATAAATGATCTGCCTCCCGGCGTTGACGCGCCGGGAGGCTGCCCCTTCGCACAGCCTGCGACATTTGGGATATGGCCCGCGATAGCCCGGCTTGGCTGGTTGCGCTTGAATGTTTCGCGGCACTCGACTAGCAGGCCGCCATGGCCCGTCCCCCACTCCTTCAACTGTCTGAAATCGCGCTGACCTTCGGCGGCGATCCGGTATTCTCCGCCCTCGATCTGGTGATCCATGGCGGCGACAGGCTGGCGCTTGTCGGGCGCAATGGTTCGGGCAAATCGACCCTGATGAAGGTGATGGCCGGGCTGGCGGAGCCGGATTCGGGCGGCCGCGTGTTGCCCGATGGCGCCTCGGTCGGATATCTGGAACAGGACCCTGATTTCACCGGATTTACCACGCTGGGAGACTTTGCACTGGCAACGTTGGGCCCGTCCGAAGAATGGCGGGTCGAGGCAGCGGCCGAGGGGTTGAAGCTGCGCCTTGATGCCGAAGTCGCGGCGGCTTCGGGCGGCGAAAAACGGCGCGCGGCGCTGGCGCGGTTGCTGGCCGAGGCGCCCGACCTGATGCTTCTCGACGAGCCGACGAACCACCTTGATATTCAGGCCATCGAGTGGCTGGAGGGGGAGCTATCGACTACCCGCGCGGGCTTCCTGATGATCTCGCACGACCGCGCCTTCCTGAAGGCACTGGCGCGGGGCACGCTCTGGCTCGACCGGGGCGAAGTCCGCCGGATGGACCGCCCCTTCGACAATTTCGAGGAATGGCGCGATACGATCTGGGCCGAGGAAGACAGCGCCCGCCACAAGCTGGATCGCAAGATCAAGGCCGAGGCGCGTTGGGCCGTCGAGGGCATCAGCGCCAGGCGCAAGCGCAACCAAGGCCGGGTGCGCGCCCTGGGCGAATTGCGCGACGAACGCTCCGCCATGATCCGGCGTCAGGGCACGGCGGCCATGGCGCTGGAAGCGGGCTCGACCTCAGGCAAGCGTGTAATCGAAGCGCGTGGTATTTCAAAGTCTTACAACGGAAATCTCATCCTGCAGCCATTCGATTTCCGCGTGCTGCGCGGGGATCGGGTGGCGTTTGTCGGCCCCAACGGCGCGGGCAAGACGACGCTGCTGAAACTGCTGGTGGGCGAGATTGCGCCCGATACCGGCGACGTGGTTCAGGGCACCGGCATCGAGATGGCGGTGTTTGACCAAACCCGCTCGGCCCTCGATCCGAACGCGACGCTGTGGGAAAGCCTTACCAACGATCCTACGATCGGTGTCAGCGGCCGATCCGATCAGGTTCTGGTGCGAGGCACACCGCGCCATGTGGTGGGCTACCTCAAGGATTTCCTCTTCGACGAGGCGCAGGCGCGTGCGCCCGTGCGCTCGCTTTCGGGCGGAGAGAAGGCGCGGCTGTTGCTGGCGCGGATCATGGCCAAGGAAAGCAACCTGCTGGTGCTGGACGAACCCACGAACGATCTGGATGTGGAGACGCTTGATCTTCTGCAAGATCTGCTGGGCGACTATCCAGGCACGGTCTTGGTCGTGTCCCACGACCGCGACTTCCTCGACCGCGTTGCCTCGGTGACCGTCGCGCTCGAGGGCGAGGGGCGGGCGGTGGTCTATGCCGGTGGCTGGACCGACATGGTGGTGCAGCGCGGCCAGCGGATGGCCGAGCTTGCGCCCTCGAAAGACACCAAGCGTATGATGAAGGACGCCTGGCAAGAGCCTGAAAAAGCTCAGAAACCGGTGCTGTCCTTTACCCAGAAGCATCGTCTGGAAGAATTGCCCAAGGTGATGGCGCGACTTGAGGCAGAGATTGCGAAGCTGTCTGGCCTGCTGTCCGATGCGTCGATCTATGTCACGCAGCCGGTGAAGGCGCAGAAGGCCGCAGAGGCCTTGGCCGAGCGTCAGGCGCTGCTTGATGCCGCCGAACTGGAGTGGCTGGAGCTGGAAGAGAAGGCGAGCTAGGGTCCGCTACCGTGCCGCGCCCATCTGGGTGATCGCCACGCCCACGGTCATCACCGCAATTCCCGCCAGACGCATCCCCGTGACCGGGTTCACCTGCGCCCCGAACAGGCCGAAATGGTCGATCGCGGCGGAACTGGCCAACTGACCCAGAAGCACGAAAAACACCGCGTTTCCAACGCCGAAGGTGGGGGCGACATAGGTGATGCTCAGCACGTAGAACGCCACCAGCAGCCCCGCCAGAAACAGGTGTTTGGGCTGCGACGGGATGGCACGCAGCGCATCCGCCCCCGTCACGATCATGGTCAACGCCGCGGCACTGAACGCCACCACGAACAGCACTGTCGCCGCGGCAGCGGGCGAGCCGATATTGGCCCCCAGCCGCGCGTTCAGCGCCGCCAGAAGCGGGATGCCGATGCCCGCGGCGAACATGATCAGCGCTTGGGTCGGCATGGGCTAAACCTCTGATTACGAACAGATACCGGCAATGGGGGCGTCTTCCCACGGCAGGTAGGTGGGCGTGCTGTCGGCCCGTTCACGCAGGGGCGTGACGGGCATCGCCTGGCCGATCAGCGCCTCAAGCCGGGCGGTGCGCGCGCCCCTCGGATCGGTGGCGCGGCAGCAGACGTATTCTTCTACAAGGGAGGCCTGTTGCTCGTAGCCATAAGACAGAAACGCACGCGCGTCGTCGTTGGAGAAAAGGTAGGGGTCCTCGATCGACGCGTGCTCGGCAAAGGCGCGGAACGGGTGGTAGCCGGTGACGGCGCGGTTCTGCCATTGCCAGACATGGGTCATCTCATGGGCAAAGAACATCGAGGCGATCAGGCTACGCGTGCCGTCGGGGAAGCGGGTGTAGTCGTCGATCACCAGATCCTCACGCAGATGCACGGTGTTGAAAAACGTGATGCCGCCTGTCTGGGCCGAGATCGTGGGCGTTGTGGGGGCCGGGAAAATCCTTTCCCGGCAGGTGGTTGGCGGCCGCGTCGGGTAGGTCTGAGTGAAAACGCCGACCAGCGGATTGCGTGCGATGCGCACCGGCGTGGGATCAAAGGTGTCGCCCTGCAGATCGGCCATGAATGCGGCCTCGGATGGGGTCAGAGGGCGGCCGCAGGCGGCCACAAGCAAGGTCATCGCGATCAGGATCAGCAGGCGCATGGCGGGGAAGGTGCCGCGTAAATCGGAGCGGCACAAGGGCTTGTGGGCGGCGGGTCAGGGGGGTGCGGTCAGAGGCCGGGCGAGGGCGGTGCGTGCCCCCGGCCGGCCTGTCGCAATGGGGCCGTTACTTGCCCTTCTTGCTATTCCCGATGTCAAGCGCCTTGCCGGCGTTGGAATTCGCGGTGGCCAGAACCTTGGGGACTTCCTTCTTCGGTTTCTTGGCTTCCTTGTTCCCTTTGTCTTTACCTTTGGCCATGGGATGCTCCGTCTGTTGGGGGCCGCCGGGCGGGATGCCGGGCGGGCAGAGGCTCAGGGCGGGCGATCAGGGGTGCCTCTGGGGAGAGGGCGATGATGTCCGGTGAGCCGGGCGGTTTCGGACCGCGCCGTGGGGCAAAAATAGCAGGTGCCGCAGGGTTTGGGTAGGGCGGGATTTATCCCGCAGTTGGACGGGGCAGCGGGGTGCCCCCCCTGGCAGGCGCTTCGGCTGGGCTTGCGTGGAGATTGATGGCTGGGAGGGCCTTGGCTGGGATAGAGTGCGATGCCGGGCAGTTCGCGCATCAGTCGGTGACGTACCGCTTTATTGGATCGACAGAATCGCTTGAGCCGAACCAGTCTACTCGAATCTAATGGATGTCGATCTTTTTCAGTTTCTCGAAAAGACGCGCATGGCCTTCAGATTCAAATTCCAAGTACCTTAATTTCATATTATGAAGATCACTTGAGCTTGGATTGTCTATTAACCGAATAAACGACGATTGCACAACATTGGACAATCCAAAGATAGTTCCATCTTCATTGAACTTTTGCTCAAAGGAATTCAATTCTTGCATGAAGCCCTTTTCTGAAATGTTGCGAAAATTGAGAAGCCCGTCGAAAGAGGACATGATGGCATTCCTGTCGATCCTGCGATAATAATCTGCGGCATCTTGTAGCTGGCCTGCTACGACGCTCTTGGTAGGGTCTCCAAAGCCGACGACGCTAACCGTTATCCCTTGAGTGCTTAAGCTTTCAACCAAAGGTATAAAATCTCCATCATCAGAGAATATGGTTGCGGATTTAATTATTCCTCTAAAGGCATAGGCGATGGCATCCAAAGCTAAGAGAATGTCGATTCCTTGCTGTTTTCGTCGTCCGCCTTTGTTTGTCAAAACACCTTCTCTTAAAACGAAGCTATCCGCAGATTTCAATTGCATAAGTATTTCGTTCGATTTGCCATGAATTTCGGTCGCATCATAGATTTGAAAACGATCTGCAGCGCACTTGCGGAATAGAGATGTGTAAGAAAGTTGTTCATTTTCCCAATTGTTGAGACTTAAAGGCTCTAGATACTTCCGCACATTGCGTTGTATATTTGCCAAATCGATGAAAGCAAAGTGCGGCGACTCAATTTTTTGGTGCCAAATATAGTATTCAGAGTACTTATTTTCAGGCATCCGATTCCTCCACAAAACACGCGTCTTTGCTGTTGCACATATACGTGAAATCTGGCGCTTTCATCAG
Source organism: Rhodobacterales bacterium (assembly GCA_038324445.1). Classification (GTDB taxonomy): domain Bacteria; phylum Pseudomonadota; class Alphaproteobacteria; order Rhodobacterales; family Rhodobacteraceae; genus Gymnodinialimonas. Next base: position 9,747 of record JBBQHZ010000088.1, read on the forward strand.
GCGCGAGACCAGACCAACAGTTTCGTCCGCGAGCTCCATGTTGCTGAGACTGCGCTCAGTTCCGTGATCCATGTTGTCACCCCCCCCTTCACCCCACCTGCAAATCAAACACCTCTCCATCCGTCGTCTCGCACACCCCGATCGCGTTGATGTTCACCCCCGTATACCGGAACTCGCAGCGCATCGACCGCCCTCCGTCCGAGGTCAGGATCGCCGTCCCGAAACCCGCTTCGGTTTCCGACAACAAGTCCGCCGTGCCATCGAGAACCGAGCCGCCGGCGTAGGAGCGGAGCAGTTCCAGCCCCTGATTGGCGCCTTCTCGCACCGCGACCCAGCGGCCGGTGAAGGTTTCGAACGGGGTCTCGATCGTCATGTCGCCATTATTGCGCAACCGTCCGGCGGTGATGTCGCCCGTGCCGGTGAGGCCGGTGGTTCGGCTCATGATCAGCGTCTCGGGGCCGCCGCCGCAGGCGGTCAGCGCGAGGGCGGCGCAAGTGGCCAGCGCCACGGGTTTCCAGGTGGCCAGTGCCACGGATTTCAAAACCTCAAACATCCAATTCCTCCACGAATCTTGCATTCTCCTGAATATAGGCAAAGCGCAATTCCGGCTTCTTGCCCATCAATCGCTCCACCAGATCGCCGGTTTCGCCCGGTGCGTCCTCGTCCACGCTGACGCGGATCAGCTTGCGGGTCGCGGGGTTCATGGTGGTGTCCTTGAGGTCCTTGGCGTCCATTTCGCCCAGGCCCTTGAAGCGCGAGACGTCGATCTTGCCGCGTCCGCCGACACCTTTCGCCATCCACAGGTCGCGCTCGGCCTCGTCGAGGCAGTAGACGCGGTGCGCGCCCTGCGTCAGGCGGAAGAGCGGCGGGCAGGCGAGGTAGAGGTGCCCCGAGTCGATCATCGGGCGCATCTGGCTGAAGAAGAAGGTCATCAGCAAGGCCGCGATATGGGCGCCGTCCACGTCTGCGTCGGTCATGATGATGATCTTGTCATAGCGCAGATCCTCGATGTTGAACTTCGTGCCCATGCCGACGCCAAGCGCCTGACACAGATCGGAGATTTCGGCGTTCGAGGTAAGCTTGCCCGAGGCCGCGCCCAGCACGTTCAGGATTTTGCCGCGCAGCGGCAGCAGGGCCTGCGTCTTGCGGTCCCGCGCCATCTTGGCCGAGCCGCCCGCACTGTCACCCTCGACGATGAACAACTCGGTGCCTTCGCGCGCGGATTGCGAGCAATCCACCAGCTTGCCGGGCAGGCGCAGTTTCTTGGTCGCGGTCTTGCGCGCCGTCTCCTTCTCCTGCCGACGGCGCAACCGCTCTTCGGCGCGCAGGACGAGGAAATCGAGGATCGCGCCGGCCTCCTTGGTGTTCGACCCCAGCCAATTGTCGAAATGGTCGCGCACGGCGCCCTCTACCAGCCGCGCCGCTTCGGTGGTGGCAAGGCGGTCCTTGGTCTGGCCGACGAATTCCGGTTCGGAGATGAAGCACGACACCAGCGCGCAGCCGCCATTGGTCAGGTCATCGCGGGTGATGTTGGCGGCCTTCTTGTTGTTGGCCAACTCGCCATAGGCGCGAACGCCCTTCAGGATCGCGGCCCAGAAACCACCCTCATGGGTGCCGCCCTCGGGTGTGGGGACGGTGTTGCAATAGGACTGGATGAAGCCATCGCGCACCGGCGTCCAGTTGATCGCCCATTCGACCGATCCCGGAACATTGAAGCGCGGGCCGAATTCGACCTTCCCGGCGAAGGGCTTCTCGGCATAGGTGGCGGCCTTGCCGAGGGTCTCGCCCAGATAGTCGGCCAGCCCGCCGGGGAAGTGGAACACTGCCTCCATGGGCGTTTCGCCATCGTCGATGGCGGATTTCCAGCGGATCTCGACCCCCGAGAAGAGATAGGCCTTGGAGCGCACTGTCTTGATCATCCGCGCCGGTTTGAAGCGATGGTGGCCGAAGATCTGCTCGTCGGCATGGAAGGTGACGGATGTGCCGCGCCGGTTCGACGTGGCCCCCAGCGCCTGCACCGGACCTTGCGGAATCCCGCGCGAGAATTCCTGCGCGTAGAGTTCGCGGTTGCGCGCGACTTCCACGCGCAGATGGTCCGACAGCGCGTTGACCACCGACGCGCCGACCCCGTGCAGGCCGCCCGAGGTCTGGTAGGCCTTGCCCGAGAACTTGCCGCCCGCATGCAGGGTGCACAAGATCACCTCGAGCGCGGATTTGCCGGGGAATTTCGGATGCTCGTCCACCGGCATGCCGCGCCCGTTGTCGCGGATGGTGACGGAGTAGTCGGCGTTCAATTCCACCTCGATCCGGTTGGCATGGCCCGCCACCGCCTCGTCCATGGAGTTGTCGAGGATTTCCGCCACCAGATGGTGAAGGGCCCGCTCGTCGGTGCCGCCGATATACATGCCGGGGCGTTTGCGGACAGGCTCCAACCCCTCCAGAACCTCGATCGACGAGGCGTTGTAGGCATTGACGTCCGGCGTGCCGGAGAGAAGGTCGCCGTTGTGTGTGGGGGCCATTGTGCTGCTCTATCTTGTGGGCGATGGCAGGCATATTGGCAGGTTTGGAGTCGGGGTGCAAAGGCCCTTGGGCAAGGCGCTGGCAAGATACGGTCGCGGCTGTCGCCCTGGGCACGAAATTGGGAACGGACGCGGGAACCGAATCGGGAATCCAGCAGTCTGTCATCCGATTGTAGTAGTACCTTTGTCTGGAGGTCACGCGGGCGCGTTACCCGGACAGGAGGTACACCCTTTACGGAGATCTTCCCAAATGCGTCTGATCAAATCTATCGCCCTCGCTTGCGCCATGAGCTTTTCGGCGCTCGCCGCCCAGGCGTCGACCGTTCTGCTCGACACGCTGGCCGCCGACCCGCTGGAATTCAACTTCAGCACCAACCCCGACGGCCTGCGCCTGTTCAACATCGCCTCCTCGTTCGGCGGGAACACGGTGCCCTACGGCCAGAGCTTCACGCTGGCCGACGACACCTCAGACCTCGAGATCGCGGCCTATTTCGGCAGTTTCAGCGGCAATGCCGTCGTGACCGCCAGCCTGCATGCCGGCGCGGGCTTTTCCTCTGCCGTCTCGACGCTGGCGCCGCAATTCGTCACCGGCCCCAGCCGGAACGGCGTTCTGGGCGCGTTCGACTTCTCGGGCCTCGGCACTCTGACCGCCGGCATCTACACGGTGTTCTTCTCGGGCACCGGCGCGCTCGGCGGCAGCACCGTTACCGCCACCGGCCCGAACCAGTACGTGGGCCTCGACACCCCCGGCACTGACGCCTACTCGCGCACTGGCCTCTTCAACTTCGCGTCCAACCCGGCGCGTGACTTCGGCCTCCGCGTCACCGGCACGCCGGATGTGGCGCCGATCCCGCTTCCTGCAAGCCTGCCGCTGCTGCTGGCTGGCATCGGCGCCTTCGCAATGGTCCGCCGCCGCGCCGCGCGCGCCTGAGACGCCGCCGCGGGACCGGCCCGCGATGGCTCCGAAAGAACGACGCCGCCGGAGCGATGGCTTCGGCGGTGTCTTCGATTCGGGACAAGCGCAAGAGGGGGCAAATGCGACAGCAGGAAGGGAGAGTCCCGAGGCCATCGGGTGGCGGGACTGCATGTCTGGCGTGGAGGTGTCGCTTAGCCGCCGGAACGGATTACCGGATTAATCGCGTCAGCCAAGGGGTGACGGCAGGATGCCCAATGTCTCGTAGAACGGTGTGGAACCATCGAAGCCGAAGTAGTGATTCAACATCCCGTCATCTGCAAGGTTGCGCTGGTAGGCAACCGACGCCACGGAAATGAGCTGCACCAGTTCTTCCTCGCTGATCGTGCCTTCTTCCATCGCCGTTATGCCATCGGAAAGATGGGTCATGATGGTGTTGTTCATCATGCCGTTAGCGATATCGTAGATCTCTTCCACTTGCGTCTCGGACATGTACCCGCTTTCCAGCACGGGGCCGAAATGGCTTGCATAGAACTGGATCCACTCGTCACTTAGCTGTCGGGAGCGCAACTCGCTGTCCATCCGCCCCGATAGACCCTGAATCGTGTCGGTCATGACGGCCGTTGTCGCGATGGCCATGCCCACGGCGGCCGAGGCCAGAACGGTCCAATCGACGGTGATCGCACCACTTTCGTCGGACACATACCGGGTCAGGCTGAATTTAAGCATCACTGATCTACGCCTTTTGAACTCGCATGGGCTGTTTTGCGCCTGAAAATGGGCAGGATTGTGGCGCATTGGGCCTGCACGGGGAACAATCGAATTCGGATCGGGCGACAATCCGCCTCCGCGTGTCGAAACACCTGTTGCAACGGCTTGAAGCGTCGACGCGCCGCAACCATACTCCGCCCATGATGTTGCTGCAGCCCCCCCGCCTTGCCCTTGTCTCTGCACTTTGCCTCAGCCTCGCGCCCGGCAGTGCGCAGGCCCATCCGCACATCTTCATCGACGCGGGCCTGCGCTTGATCGTCGAGGATGGCCGCGTGACGGCGGTGGAAGTGACCTGGCTTTATGACGAATTGTATACGCTCCTGTTGATGCAGGATCACGGCCTTGATGAGGATTTCGACCTTGTGCTGACCGACGAGGAAGTGGCTCGAATGCTGGGCTTCGACCTCGATTGGACCTATGGGTTCGAGGGCGGCCTTTACCTGCGCCGGGGCACGGCGGAGCTGGACATCGGACCGCCGCAGCCGGTCAGCCTCGAGTTGGTCGCGCCGGGACAGTTCCGCACGACGCACCGCCGCGAGGTGTCCGATCCCGGCGGCGATGGTGCGCTCGACGCGCAGATCTACGATCCAGAATTCTATGCCGCCTTCGAGATGACTGGTGATATCACCATCGAGGGCGCCGATTGCACCACGGATCTGATCCGCGCCGATCTCGACGCCGCCTATGCAGTGCTCGAGGGGATGCTGATCGACATCGGTGGAGCCGATGCGGAGGATGACAATTACCCGGAGGTCGGCATCCATTTCGCGGACCGGGTGGAGATTACATGCGCTGGCTGATGTCGGGCATCACCCTGGCGCTGGTGCTGGTGATCTTGGCGCTGTGGCTCACTGGCGCGGACCGGGTGATCGTGGCCTGGGCACTCGATGGCCAGCAGGGTGCGCAGACAGCCATGGCCGGTGCGCTGCGACGCCTGCGCGGCGGCGATCCGGCGGCGGTGGGCGCCTTGATGGCGGTGTGCTTCGGCTACGGCTTTTTCCATGCGGCGGGGCCGGGCCATGGCAAGCTGCTGATCGGCGGCTACGGGGCCGCGCGGCAGGTCGGGGCAGGGCGCCTGGCGCTGGTGGCGCTGGCCTCGAGCCTTGCGCAGGCCGCAAGCGCCATCTTGCTGGTCGGCGTCGGCCTGTGGGTGGTGGGCCTCGGACGCGAGCAGATGACCGACCTCGCCGACCGCCTGTTTGCGCCGCTCAGCTTTGCCGCCATCGGCTGCGTCGGCCTCTGGCTCGCGCTGCGCGGCGCGCGTGGCTTGTGGCGGTTCAGGGCGGGCGTCGTCGCCGATGCGCACAGCCACGCCCCTGCGCACAACCACGCCCATGACCAGCACGCCCATTACACCGCTGCCGCCCACGATCGTCATCACTTCCACTCTCACGACCACGCCCAAAACCACGCCCACACGGCCTCGCATACCTGTGCCACCTGCGGCCACAGCCACGCGCCGGACCCCGCGGCGCTGGCCCAGGCCACCGGACCGCGAGAGGTCGCGGCGTTGATCCTTGCCGTCGCCATCCGCCCCTGCACCGGCGCGCTGTTCGTTCTGATCCTGACGGCCCAGATGCAGGTGTTCTGGGCCGGCATTGCCGGGACGATCGCCATGGCCCTAGGCACGGCCTCGGTAACGGTCGCCGTCGCCTTCGCCTCCGTCACCTTGCGCCGGGGCGTGCTGGCAGGTGTCGCGGGCAGCCCGGCTCTGGCCTTGGCGCAGCCCTTGCTGGAACTCGCGGTCGGCGCTCTGGTTGCGGCGCTGTCGGTCCTGCTGGTCCTCTCCGCGCTCTAGGATCCGCCGCCCGAATGCCCGTCGCCCGTTCCCCCGCAAGACCAACGCCCCTTTCACCTTTTCAAAAATACTCAAGAAAGACCCATCCCCGCCCCGCCGCTGCCCCAGGCGCGCCACCTCCCGCCCAGCCATCCGCTCCCGCCACCGCCGCACAGCCTGCCCCCGCCGAGGGAG
>JBBQHZ010000089.1:0-15901 GCA_038324445.1 Rhodobacterales bacterium
CGATCAGCGGGAGTAACGACCAGCTTGGGATGCACAAGATACTGTCCAAGGAAAAGGGAACTGTTCACACGCCCTTTCGAGGTTCATGCGTCGTGTTCAGCCATTCGAAGCGCGCTCGCAACCAATTCGGCCAGGCGCATCCGGGCATCTTGACTCATCTGTTCGATCTCCGGTGCTGGCTGTTCGGTATTGGTCGATGGGTTTGTGGCGGTGGTGATCGCGCTTGCATTTGACTGCACTGGAAAGGGGCCTGAACCATTTTCGAGTATTCCGCGGATCTCCGATAGCGCACTCAAAACTTGCGCATTGGGTTCGTCCAAGGCCCGCTCCTGCAACTCCATGTTTCTCTGCGCAAAAATCTGATCGATAAGTCCTTCGAGCCGTTGGAGGACGATCGCATTTGCAGCGACGTGCCTGGCGAATTGCTGACGTAGAATGATCATCTCGGCCCCATCCACGGCTGAGACCTTCGGCATAAGCGAGTTTTCGGCGACGATGGCAACATCGCATGCCAGCTCCTCCGTCATCTCCAACAATTCCTTGGCCCATTCATTCTGGAAAGTCTGATGCTCGATGATGTCATTCAAGGAATTCAGCTTCTTGAGAATGTCGCTATCTTGGAGGGAAGAGTTTGGCTGGTGGAGATTGGACAGCGCCGCCTCGACGCGGCCAACGACCTTCGACACGGCTGTTGTCTGGTCGCTCAAAGCCTCTTGCAAGGTGCGCGCGTCAAGCTGGGGCTGAAGCCCAAGGCCCATCGTATCCACTTTTTCGTCAATCTTTCCAAGGGTCTGCAGCATCGTCAGGAAAAGATCGTCGGTGTGGAATTGCGTCATGATTGCTTCCAGATCTGAAGGCTTGAGGGAACGCAGGCTTCCCTTTTCCATTTGATCCGTGAGGGCGGTGACCGCGTTTTCGAGCGTTTGGAGATCGTGCTTTGCGGAAACTTCATTGGACAACGCATGAACGGAGCTTGAAAGCTTGGTGAACTTTTCGGCGATTGTTGCGTCCAACCCACCAAAGCCTGCTCTCACTTTCTCAAGGAAGTCGGAAAAATCTTGTGATGTCACGTGGTCAGCCGCTGGCCTTTCCATGCTGTCGGTGAGGTGGGTCAAGGCAGTTTTCAGCTGCGGCAGGGTCAGCCCCGCCGAAACGTTCTTGGAGATCTGCGCCACATTATCCGACAAGGCAGATAGACGCTCGGCAAGCTTCAATTCGTTCGCGTCGGGCAAGGAGGGTTTTGGCACGGAAGGTCGCGCCAGAACCTTGACGAGGGTCGCAACTTCTTCCAGTCGGTCAAGCACTTTTGCGCTGCCTGCGTCCAATTTCACCTGTTCCAACACTCTGGTCAGGGATCGTTCGGCATCTTCAACGCGCTCTGACAGCAGATCAAACCTGGCCAAAGCGGACAACACCTCGTCCATCTTCTTGACGGCTCTCTGCGTTTCCGGCGATGGCTGGGGCACAGGCTGCTCAAAGGTTTCCGGAGCTCTTTCAATGGGTGTCGCGGTGTCGGCCAAACCTGCGGGAAGATTTCCGGAACACGAAATCGCAACCGTGCCATCGTCCAGAATGACGAGCATCTTCAACCCGTCGATCTCACGGATCTGCTGCGGATCAATCGACCACTCCATGTCATCTCCGGGGGACGCGAGGAGATGCGTCACCATCCCGTGCTCCAACAATCGCGAGAGCTGAAAATCACTCGTCGTCAGTTGTTCAGCCATCGAAGCCCCTCAGCATATCGTGGATACAGGCAAAGACCGACCCGTTCGTCGTAGGTGGCCCCATCCACATTAGTGTAGCGACGAAAAATTAACCGTGACTTAAATTCAAATCGTCCTTTCGAGGGGACCAAGATCCAGAGACAGTTCTTCGAGCTTCAGGCCGAAGCGGGCGGCGAGGTCATGGATGGCTTTTTCCGCCCGCATGAGCGTCGAGCCGAGCCGCTCCTCCAAGGGCCTTAAAGCGCAAAGTTCCGTGTCGCTCGCCAGCCAACTTTGTTGATCTTTATTCGATCGTTTAAAGGGTCTTAAAGGTTTGCAGATGGACGGCACGTCATCGCTCCGGCTGATCGGCTTGCGGCTTGCGGCTTGCGGCCTGCGCAGCCGGCAGCGGTTGCCGGCAAGCCAAGAGAGGGCAAGGGAACCCGTAAAGGATTTGATAACAAGGATGGTGCTATGCCGAGGCAAGTTCGAAGGACCCCTGGAATGCCGATCACCGTTACCGAAACTGACGCTCCAAATTCTAGACGTCTGGACTGGGAATCCCTTGCCGTGCCCGGTTCGGGCAAGCCTGATCTCCAGTTTTCCGGGAAGAATCTTTTCGCCATCGAACAGCGAACCGATGGCGAATTACACGCTTCCATTTGTCTGATGGAGCGTAAAAAGGGTGGTTTCGCGCTTGCCTGGGCAGCTTTCACCAACGATCGACTCCTTCGGCACGCCGTTGTCTTGTCCTCTCTGTCCGACGTCATGGATCATCTCGAAGATTCCTGTGTGCCCCGAAATGACCCAGCCACGGTTGGCCAGAACGACATGCCACCGTCTCAAAACGGGCTCCTGAGTTATATCTCTGAGCTGCAACGCATCACCAACTTTTAGAGGGCCATCGCAGTGATTGCTGGCGAAGCATTGGCTGTCTGGGACGGTTGGCGGATGCATCAAATCGAAGAGGAAGATCGATGACTCAACAGCCAGTATTCAGAGCCACCGCAGATTCGGTGCGCAGGGACGCACGCGCAAAGTTGCTGAAACTGCGGCAAGTTCGAATGATGCGCAAACAGAGGTTGATGCCCAGCGCGCAAATTTTGGCGGCAGATTTTGTCGATGAGCCATCAATGGAGGAGATTTCTGCCTATATGCCAAAGATTTCTTTGGATATGCTTCCAGAAACCCGAGTAGCTTTCGGATCGAGTTTCCTTGATCCAATCTCGCATCCAGCGGACAGCGACGCCTTGACTGAAGAGCATAGGATCCCTGACAGCGAAAATCGCGAAAGTCCTGCTGTCTGGCCTGAAGCAACAAAAGGAAACGACGCCTTCAAGAGTGAAAGTGCGTCGAGGAACGGGGCCGGCACGGCGGAATCTATTGCGTTGGCAGAAATCGATCATCTTGAAGGGCACATTTCACTTGCGCTTCCGTTATACCAACCATTCGAAGATGCAGATTACGGCGTGGAAGAAAGTAACGTGAATAAAGAGGCGGCAGATGCACCGATGCCTGACGACCAGCAGGGTCAATCCCCGATTGGCAACGACGCACCCGGAGCATTTCGTACAAAAAGGAACTTGGTGACCGACGACCTCAACGTCAGCAGGACCACGGAAAATTCGCATTTCGGGAGAGACGACGCCCCACAGTCGGAACCTTTGTTCAAGGATCTACACCTTGCGATGCTGCCGGGAATTGGCCCCGGCCTCATCTGGATGTTGAATGGGTGCGGCATTCGCGACCTTCGCGATTTGGCTCAAGCCGACCACGCAAAACTGCGCGCCGATCTGGGGCTGGTGGCACAGATCCTGGATGTTGGCTTCTGGATCGAATTTGCTCGGTCCAAAATCTTGCAGGAAACTGCCGGGCGCTAGGAAGATAACTCGCCGTATTTCCTGGCAGTTGCAGAATCGTGATGACATTCAAACGGTGTCGTTGGAGGCCGCCGGTTGGCGAGGATTAACCACGCTCTTTCAGGTGGTTAGGTCGCGGAGCGTCAGCCACTATCGCCAGACCGCTACCGCCCGACACACTGGCCCGGTTAAAACTTGGCGGCGCAATCGCCACAGGTGGTTGATCTGGCTGGCCAAGGACATGCATTGGTACTCGCCCCATGACGGCAGCCCCGACGGCGCGAAGTTCCCTCCAGTTTGGAGATACAGTTGTTTCGGGCTATCAAGGACCTCTTCAAACTGCAGTGTGGGAGACGATCGGCAAGGTGGTCAGCTTTCTTGGAAGTGGTGAAGATGGAAGGTGACGTGGCGGACGGTAGAACCTTGTAGTGGCGGTAGTAACCACTGGTGGCATTGTGTGTCGCCAAGTTGGCCTTCTTGCCTCGGAATAGCGGAAAGGATACCGGCATACTTCAGGGCGCCTCAAGATACTTGGCTCGAAGAGGCAAACTCCAATCAACAGACCCGCCATTCCCAATCAACCAGCCAAAGGAAGTCGTAGTCCTGTGTTTCTCTCCTATGGAAATGGGGAAAATCAGAAATCCTCTGGGGAAACTTCAACATCCACGGAATAATCCGACCTCACATCCGTTTTCATGATGCAGCCACCAAGGCTGCGATGAACTCAGGAGACGGAAATGCGATTTATGAAAACCCTGACGGCTGGACTTGTGTCCGCGATTGCGTTGACGACCGGTGCACAGGCCGGTTCCACACCGACCGCGATCGCGCCGATGACCGAATTCAGCGCGATTCACCTGGCTTCGATGACCCGTGCCGAGTTGCGGGCCTGGAGGGCTGAGCAGCGCGCGATACGGCGCAGCAACAATGACGACAGTTCGAATTCGAACAGCAACTCGTCGAGCAACTCGTCGAGCAACTCGAACTCCAACTCGTCGAGCAATTCGAATTCGAACTCTTCCAGCAACTCGAATTCGAACAGCTCCAGCAACTCCAGCTCCAACAGCTCCAGCAATTCCAGTTCGAACGGCTCGAGCAACTCGAGCAGCAACGGGTCGAGCAATTCGAATTCCAACAGCTCCAGCAATTCGAGCGATGATGACGGCGACGACGACTGATCCGAAGCGTTGCTGCTGATCCTCAAAAAAATAACCGGCCCTTCGGGGCCGGTTTTCTTTTGTCCGAGTCTGATCGGAAGAGGCGATGGTGGGGGTCACCGCTTGGCGCGCGCCTTAGTGCGGTACCAGCCCGTCTCGGAAGTCGTGTTTCGCTGCACCTTCACCCGGTCGTCTCGTTCGCCCGGATGCTCGGCCCGAATGTCTGCAGCGATCTCGGTGCTGTCGCGGCGGAACGGGATCACCTGAACGATGGGCGAACCCTTTGCGATCACGTGCAGACCGTCGGGCCCGGTTGCAAAGAACGGGAAATGCACCGGTGAGCGATAGGTGTCGGTATCGACGATGCCCGACACAACCTCGAACACGCCATTGGCGCGGTTCATCGGGTTGATGAACAAACAACTCCAGCCCGGTGGCGTGATGATCGTCCAGAAATTGTGGAACTTGCATGGCGGGCGATCGCCGAAGGGGTTGCCCTTGACCTGGTGCATTCCGTGGTTCGACGTCAGCGGTCGGTCGAAGTCCCATCCGGTCTCGACAGTTTTGCCTCCGTCGGCGATCTCCATGCGCAGGGTCGCGGGCAGGGTCAGGATCCAGCCCGTCGTCATCGCGTCGAGAAAGGGCATGCAGCGTTTGATAGTCAGGCCGGTATCGGTAGGCGACACCGCGTCCGGCGTGACGGCAGGCAGTTTCCGAAACCAGTCGGGCAGATAGCTGCGAGCGGGCGTCGGGGGGGCAATCACGCCCTCATCCTTGGGGTCGCAGAGGAAGCGAATGGTCTTGGGTGTGCGGTCGAAAAACATCGGGTAGCTCCGTCAGAGGGTACTGCCCTGACAACGCTTCCCACGGGACTTTATTCCCGGAATTCCACGCTTTCAGCCTGAATTTCGCACAGCGGCCCCAACTGCACCAATCCAGCGCCAAACACCGCGTCGCGGCCCGGATCGCCCAGATCGCGGGCGCCGCCCGTCAGGGCTTGCGCGACTTCATGCACCGTCATGTCCCGGTTCCGGGAAAGGGCCATCGCCACTGCCGCCGTTACGAACGGTGCGGCGAACGAAGTGCCGGTCTGCCCGCGTGCCCCGATGATCGAGGCGGCCGTCCAGACCTCCACGCCCGGAGCCGCCAGATCGACATGGGGCCCCTGGCCGGCACGCCGATAGACCGTCCCGTTGCGATCCACGGCCGTAACGCTCAGCACGGCGCCATAGGCACCGGGGTAGACCGGATCGGCTTGCGGGCCATCATTGCCCGCGGCGGCGACCACCACGATGCCAAGTTCCGCCAACCGGGCGACGATGCGTTCAAGCACGACATTCGATGGTCCGGACAGCGACAGGTTCATCACGTCGACATTTTCGGCTGCCAGCAGTTCCATGGATCCGACCAAGCTGAAGACATCACTGCGCTGGTCGCCGCCGACCATGTGAAACGCGTCGATGGCGACAAGTGTCGCTTCCGGAACGAGACCGGGGGACCGACTGTCCGGATCGCCGATCAGGATCGAGGCAACGGCCGTGCCATGTTGTAGGCCAGACGGCTCACCCCCCTCCGGCGGAGCGCTGATAACAGTCAACCGAGCCTGCTCGAATGCTTCGTGGTCAGCGTTTATGCCGGTGTCGATCAGACCGATCCGCACGCCCGCCGCGCACACCTGCGCTTGCGGGTCGGCTGCCCATGCAACCAGTTGGAAGCCCGGGCAATGGGGCGCGTTGCAGTCGGGTGCGGCTATCTGGTCCGGGCGGTAGAAGTGGTTGAAATCGGCGATACCGCCGGTGGGCAAGCCGCGCACCTCGTCGCGCGCTGCCTCCAAAGGCGTATCGGGTGGGATGCGCAGACGGTGCGAGATCAAGGCCAGAAGGGTGATGTCCTCTGTCTCGATGACTTCGTACCCACGAGCAAGAAGCACACCCAAATCGCCTTCAGACAGGTCGAGCGCGACGATTTCGTCCGGTGCATTGATCAAAGCGGGTGACGCATCGGCAGGCGTTGCCGGGGATTGGGGGCGTCGACCGCCCTGAGCGGGGCGGGGGCGGGTATCATCGCCGCCGGCACCGCTCGGTGCGTCATCGTCATCATCATCGTCGTCATCATCATCGTCGTCATCGGCCCATGCAGCCGTCACCCAGCCGCCGTCGCCAAGCACAATGGGAACAGGCACAACAAGACCGAAGGCCAGTACCCACCGGAGCAGACAGCCCGCAAAAGAATGTACCATGGTCGCTTCCTTGCGCTGTCGCGGGCGGGCATTGAACTCGGCCCGCGCGCAGTCGATACTCTATGAGGCCAGGTGCCTCGGATACCCGGAAAACGGGCAGGGCACCGGCTTATTCCAAGGCCCGCAGAAAAAAGAAAGCATCGACGATGCAAGATCCCTTCGCCGATGACATCATCGCGCTGCTGCCCAATCTGCGGCGTTTCGCGATCTCTCTGGCAAGGTCGAGGGATACGGCGGATGATCTGGTTCAGATCACCGTAGAGCGCGCCTTCGCCGCCCGCGCCAGCTTCGATCCTGCGACACGTCTCGATGCGTGGCTGTTTCGGATCCTGCGCAATGCCTGGATCGACATGGTGCGCCGGTCGAAGACGCGCGGGACCGAGATCGACGTGGCAGACGCCCCGGATGCCCCTGTTGTTGATGGCGAAAAGACAGTCGAGACGTCGCTGATGCTGCAATCGGCCAAAGCGGCGATCAATCGGTTGCCACCCGATCAGCGCGACGTGATCTTGCTGATCTGTGTGGAGGAGTTGACCTACAAGGAAGCGGCCACCGTGCTGGAGGTGCCGATCGGCACCGTGATGAGCCGCCTGGCGCGGGCGCGGATCGCAATCGCTAAGGATATAGGAATAAATCCGCCGATGGCGCGTTCCCCAACTACAGAAGGAGACAAGACATGAACGCCGCGCGGTTCACCGATGAAGAGTTGATGGCCTATGCCGACGGCGAGTTGTCCGAGGAGCGCGCCACAGAACTCGACCTTGCCCTCGCTGACGACGAGGCTCTGGCGGACCGCCTGAGCCTCTTCATCGAGACACGCGCACTTGCGTCCGATGCCCTCAGGCCGATGCTGGACGAGGCTGTGCCGGAGCACCTTGTGAAACATGTCCGCGATCTGGCCGCCGCAAACCCTGCGCCAGAGCCAGCTTCACCTGTGATCGCCTTTCCGCAGCGACACTCCGGCGTCCCGATCTGGCAACTGTCCCTCGCGGCAAGCATTGCGCTTGCCATCGGACTGGGCGCGGGCGAGCTGCTGCGCGGCCCGGGAACGACCGGAGCCGGGATGGAGATAGCCGCCGTGTCCGATCCCGCACTGACCGCTGCCCTTGCCTCGCTTCCCGCAGGAGAAAGCAGCACATTGGCCGACGGTGCGAGGGTTGAGGCCATCGCAACCTTCCGCGCAGCCGACGGCTCGATTTGCCGCGAGTTCGAGGTTGATCAGAGCAGTGGAACCACCTTCGTCTCCATCGCCTGCCACGACGGGAGGGACTGGCAGATCCGCATCGCCATCGCGGCCTCCGGAAGTGATGACACGGGATATGCGCCGGCGTCCTCCCTGGAAGCGCTGGACGCTTATCTCGGCGCCACCGAAGCGGGCCCACCCTTGTCCGTGGAAGACGAAGCGGCCGTCCTTGCCGACCTCAGATGACAGCGACGGCGCCCGAAAGAAACCGGCCGCTTCCGATGGTTGGTCCCCCCGGGCGGCGGCAAGAGGCGCGACTCCTCACGCAGGTCGCATGTTTTGCTGATCGATAGGCCACCGAGGGCAATCGAACGGTCCGAATGTCGGTTTCTGGGGCCGGTGGAGCAGGGCAGATATGGCCCCGGGAGGCGCTAGCGCCAATCTCACTTTCCCCCGAAATCATGGTCACTCGCTGTCGATTTGGGAGAAGCGCTGGGAGATGTGTAAGGAACAAACGCCAAAATTCCCAATAAAACAATAAGCTTGCGGGAAATAGGTGGCAGCCCGTAGGGGAATCGAACCCCTCTTGCCTGGTTGAAAACCAGATGTCCTAACCGATAGACGAACGGGCCACGCTTGACGTGAGGTGGCTTCTAGAAAAACCGGGCCGGGGGTTCAAGAGGATTCTTTTCCTAATTTGGCCAGGCCCGCTCAATCGGCCCAGGCGGCGTCGTCGAGGCGCAGTTGCACGCGGCTGCGGCCCTGCCAGTGGTTCAACTCGACCCGCCCGGCCACATGGACCAAGCGCCCGTTATGGGATTGCAGCACGTCGAGGCCTTGGCGGACAGCGTCGAAGCAGATCGCGTCGAGCGTGACCGGGCCGCCATCGCCGAGCGTCAGTTTCAAGTGGCTATCGCCCACCGGTTGGGTGTGGCGGATGCGCAGGGCGGGAAAGGCAAAGCGAGGCGCGGGGGCGCTGGCGCCGAAGGGGCCCGCGGCCTCGATGCGGGCGATCAGGTCGGGAGTGGCGGCGGCAGGCATCAGGGTCGCGTCGATGCGCAGGTCGGTGGGGCCGCCGATTCCGGCCCCCTGTTTGGCCAGCAATTCGGACAATCGGGCCATGGCGGGTGCCAGCTGCGCGCGCGACAGCGACAGGCCCGCGGCCATCTTGTGGCCGCCGCCCTTCTGGATCAGCCCCTCCGCCGCCAGTTTTTGGATCGAGGCGCCAAGGTCCACGCCCGCGACCGATCGGCCGGAACCCTTGCCCTCGTCGCCGTCGAACCCGATCACGACGGCGGGGCG
This sequence comes from Rhodobacterales bacterium, assembly GCA_038324445.1. Classification (GTDB taxonomy): domain Bacteria; phylum Pseudomonadota; class Alphaproteobacteria; order Rhodobacterales; family Rhodobacteraceae; genus Gymnodinialimonas. Next base: position 9,447 of record JBBQHZ010000089.1, read on the forward strand.
GTGGGTGTGATCCTTGAGCCTGGAGGCGACGATGCCGACAACGCCGGGATGCCAGCCATCCTCGGCGGCCCAGACCAACGGTGCGTCAAGGCCGCGGGCTTCCGCCTGCATCAGCGCCGCTTCGCGGACGCGCATCTCGATCTCGCGGCGGTCGGTGTTGAGGCTGTCGAGGCGGGCCGCCAGCGCCTCGGCCTCGGTCCTGTCGTTGGTCGCCAGAAGGCGCGCGCCCAGATCCGCCGCGCCGATACGCCCGCCCGCGTTGACGCGGGGGCCCAGCACGAAGCCGAGGTGATAGGAGGTGGGGGCACGGTCGAGGCGGCCGACATCGGACAGCGCGACCAGACCGGGCCGCTGGCGCCGCGCCATCACCTTGAGGCCTTGAACCACCAGCGCGCGGTTGACGCCCACCAGCGGCGCCACGTCGGCAACGGTGGCGAGCGCCACAAGATCGAGCAGCGCCATCAGGTCCGGCCCCTTGACGCCCGCCTCGCGCAGGCGGCGGTTTGCGTCGACCAGCACCAGAAAGACCACACCGGCGGCGCACAGATGCCCAGTGGCACCATCCTCGTCCTGCCGGTTCGGGTTCACCACGGCGATGCAGGCGGGCAGGTCGGCCTGCGCAAGATGATGGTCCAGCACCACCACATCCGCCCCCTTTGCCGCCGCGATAGGCCCATGGGACAGGGTGCCGCAATCGACGCAGACGATCAGGTCGTGGCCCTGCGCCAGCATCGCCATCGCCGCGTCGTTCGGGCCATAGCCCTCGTCGATGCGATCAGGCACGTAAAGCGTCGCCTGCCGCCCGAGGCCGCGCAGCCACCAGATCAGCAAGGCGGCAGAGGCGCCGCCATCGACATCGTAATCGGCGAAGATCGCGATGCGCTCGCCGTTTTGGGCGGCGCGCACAAGGCGTGTGGCGGCGGGCTCCATGTCGCGCAGGCTCATCGGGTCGGGCAGCAGGTCGCGGAGCGCTGGGGCAAGGAAGCTGGCCACCTCTTCGGGTTGCACGCCGCGCCGCGCCAGAATGGCGGCCACGGCAGGCTCCAGATCGGTGCGCTGCAGCAGCAGGTCGGTCAGGCGTGTCACGTCGTCGGACGGCCCGACCCAGGCGCGCCCGGTAAGCGACGTGGCAACGCCAAGGTAACTCATGGTCCCTCGGTCAGGATGGCGGCGGTGGTCATCGCACGGGCAAATTCGCCATGCAGGTGGCTGATCGCGCTGTCGTGGATCTGCTGGGGCGTAAGCGGGGCCAGACCGTCGGCCCAGTCCGTCCGGCCATTCGCCTCAAACGCGGCGCAGGCATCATGGGCAAGCCGCACCGCAAAGCCGAGATTGGCCGCCATGCGCGTGGTGGTCGAGACGCAATGGGGCGTGGTCAACCCGCAAATCACCAGATCGCCGACCGAGCCTTCCGTCAGATGCGCCTCCAGCCCGGTGCCGATGAAGGCGGAATTGACCTGCTTCTCGAATACCGGCTCCCCCTCTCGGGGCGCCACCTCGGGCTTGAACGCGGTGCCGGGGCCGGGGCCAAGCGCGCTGCCCGGCTCTACCGAGACATGGCGGATATGGCAGATCGGCGCATTGTCGCGCCGCCAGAGCGCCAGCAGCCGGCCGGCGTTTGCCTCGGCCCCCGGATTGTTGCGCGCACCCCAGACGGGGGCATCGAACCCCGCCTGAAAGTCGATCAGGATCAGCGCCGAGGCCATCAGAGCCCCAACCGGAAATTGGCTGCCGGTCGTTGGATCACGCTGCGCACCCTCATCGTGTCAGGCGCGCGGGTTGCGGTAGCTCATCCGCCGGACCGAGCCGGTTTTCGACCGCATCAGGATGGTTTCGCAGGTCAGATGCCCCGGCTCGCGCTTGATGCCGGGCAGGATGGAGCCGTCCGTCACGCCGGTGGCGGCAAAGATCACGTCCGCCGTCACCATGTCGTCGCGGGAATAGATGCGGTCCAGATCGGTGATGCCGGCCTTGGCGGCGCGGGCCTTCTCGTCGTCGTTGCGGAACACCAGTCGGCCCCACATCTGGCCGCCCATGCATTTCAGTGCGGCGGCAGCCAGCACGCCTTCGGGCGCGCCGCCAAGGCCCATATACATGTCGATGCCGGTGGTCTCGGCCTCGGCGCAATGGATCACGCCCGCCACGTCGCCGTCGGTGATCAGGCGGATCGCGGCCCCGGTCCGGCGCAACTCGGCAATCATGTCCTCGTGGCGCGGGCGGTCCAGAACGCAGACGGTGATGTCGGACGCCCTGCAGCGCTTGGCGGCGGCCAGAAGGCGCACCCGCTCGGCAGGCGTCTGGTCAAGCGACACGATGCCCTCCGGGTAGCCCGGCCCGATGGCCAGCTTCTCCATATACACATCGGGCGCATGCAGCATCGAGCCACGCGGGCCCATGGCGATGACGGTCAGCGCGTTGGGCATGTCCTTGGCGGTCAGCGTGGTGCCTTCCAGCGGGTCCAGCGCAATATCGACCTCCGGTCCGACACCGCTGCCGACTTCCTCGCCGATGTAGAGCATCGGCGCTTCGTCGCGCTCGCCCTCGCCGATCACGACGACACCTTTGATGTCGAGCTTGTTGAGTTGCTCGCGCATGGCGTTGACGGCGGCCTGGTCAGCGGCCTTCTCGTCGCCGCGCCCGATCCAGAGCGCCGAGGCGATGGCGGCAGCCTCCGACACGCGGGCAAGGCCCAGCGACAGGGTGCGGTCGTTGAAGTCGGTCTTGGGCATGGTTATTCGGCCTTGGGCGGTTGCGGTTGGCGCGGGTCTAGCCGGGCAATCCGCTCGCGTCCAGCATGGGGGCGCTAACGTGGGCTTTGCGTCCTCTGATTCGGACGAAATGAAGTCCGCTCCGTCCCCGGTCCACTGGCCCGGAAGAACTGCTTTTCGCCGGGATGCGGGATGCAGTCCAAGAATCGCCGTATGTCAGCTATCGCCTGTCGAACAAGCTTCGGGTGTTTTGCAGCCTGTGTTAATATTTTCAAGCTTCCCGGAGGATCACATGAGTCGCTTCGCCGTCCTTTTCCTCGCCATATGTCTCGCTCAAGTTTTGCCCACGCAGCCGCTTTCGGCGCAGACGTGGCCGTGGCCCGGTACCGACGATCCGGGCTTTGTTACGGCGCGCGCGCTGTGGCTGTCGGGGACCGACGACTTGGCAGCTATCGGACAGCTCGCGGACCTTGCTCGGGCGGGCAATCAACCGGCGCAACTTCTGTTGGGGGTATTGGTGGCCGGTGGCCAATTGCCAGAAGCCGTGGAGGACCTGCCCCGCGCCGACCGGATCGCGCTGACACGGGCTGAAGGCGGACTCTCGGGAACATCATGGTTGCGAGTTGCGGGGCAGGCCGATCCCCTCGCCGCGGCGATCGAGACTGTCGCGATTGGTCTGGCGACCACCACGCCGACCGAAAGGCGCGCCGCGTTGGAAACATTGCTGGCGGCGGGAGAAACATGCCATGCCATGTCTGTCCTGGCGTTCTCCTACAATTACGGCGGCTTCGGCCCGGAGGGCGGCTGGACTCTGACGGCCCAGTTCGGCGCCCATCCCGCCCTGCACGGACATGGCTTGGCGATGTTGCAAGGTATGCAGCAATTGCTGGTTACGCCGTCGAACGGCGTCGACGATCCTGCGACCCTCGTAGTTGTGCGGGAGGCACTTGCTGCGATCAAAGAAGAGGCGACCGGCGTTGCGGAACCACTGATGGCGTTCTGTCGTGTCGGCTGTCCGACGGAGGCGGATAGCTGCACTGATGCACTCGTGCAGACGGTCGGCGGCAACGTCGGCTACGTCACCCTCAGCCCGGTCGAGACACTGATCGACAGCGCCACGTACCAATCCAGCCCCCGGTTTTCGGACGACCTGCGATGGCAATACTCGATGAGTGTTGCCCGAGTGGCCGAGCGCAACGCCTGCGCGGCATCCTTGCTGGAGTAACCCTCAGACGTCCTCGATCCGCAATGCCACAGGCTCGGCCGCGACCACACCGGTGGCGGGCAGGGCGGCCAAGGCGGCGTCAAGATCGGGGCGGGCGCATTTATGGGTGATGATCAGGACCGGCGCGCTGGTGCCGGTATGGTCATACTGGCGCATCCGGTCGATGGAGATGCCGTTTTCGCCGAGCGCGGTGGCGACCTTGGCCAGGGCACCGGGTTTGTCTACCAGTTCCAGCCGCAGATAGAAGCAGGCGGGGCTTTCGGTATTGGCAGGGGTGGCGGCAACGAGCGTTGCGGCGGGCTGCCCGAATACCGGCAGCCGCCAGCCGCGCGCGATGTCGCAGACGTCGCCCATCACGGCACTGGCCGTGGGGCCCTCGCCCGCCCCCGGACCGCGCAGCACGATCTGTTCGACCGCATCGCCCTCGATCACCACCATGTTGGTGCCGCCGACCAGTTGCCCAAGGGCCGAGGTGGTGGGCACAAGGCAGGGCGTCATGCGCTGTTCCAGCCCGCGCCCCGTCATCCGCGCCACGCCCAGAAGCTTGATCTTGTAGCCCAGATCGTCGGCACGCCGGATATCCTCGATCGTGATCTTGCCAATCCCCTCAAGCCGCACATTGCCAAAGGCCACACGTGTGCCAAACGCGATGGCGGCCAGAATGGCGAGCTTGTGGCCCGCGTCGATGCCGCCCACGTCCAGCGTCGGGTCCGCCTCGACATAGCCAAGCCCGTTGGCCTCGGCAAACGCCTCTTCATAGGTCAGGCCCGCCGCATCCATCCGGGTCAGGATGTAGTTGCAGGTGCCGTTCATCACGCCCATCACACGGGTGATGCGGTTGCCGGCCAACCCTTCGGTCAGGGCCTTGATGACCGGGATGCCGCCCGCCACCGCCGCCTCGTAGCGCAACGCGGCGCCATTGGCTTCCGCCAGTTCCGCCAGCGCCTGCCCGTGATGGGCCAGCATCGCCTTGTTGGCGGTGACGACGTCCTTGCCAGCCGAAAGCGCCGCCTCGGTCGCGTCCTTGGCGGGGCCTGTATCGCCGCCCATCAACTCGACGAACACATCCACATCGGCGCGTTTGGCCAGCGCGACGGGGTCATCCTCCCACGCATAATCGCCCAGTTTCACGCCGCGCTCCTTGTCGCGCGTGCGGGCCGATACCGCGCTGATCGAGATCGCGCGCCCGGTGCGTGCCGTCAGCAGGGCCGCCTGACGCTGCACGATCTTCACCACACCCACGCCAACGGTGCCAAGCCCGGCAATGCCAAGTCTGAGGGGATCGCTCATTCGGGTTGCCTCCGGAGGGGGTGCAGGGTGCTGTGGTCGCGCCGGTTTAGCCGCTTCGCCACGGCGCTGCAACGAAACGTCGGCACGGGGCGCCGCCTAAAGCGCCATGTTCCGCAATTGGTTGGCGCGACGGCGCAGGTCGGCCGCGCGCGCCTCCAGGCTGGTGCCTTCGGTCGCGGCACTGCGCGCCAGGGGGGCCTCGGCCCGGGCGAGCAGGGGGCCCAGCGGCACCAGCGACGGATATGCCTGCGCCTGCGCATTGGCACTCATCCGGTCGCCCAGATCCGGCATGCCGGGGGCGCAGGCAAGGGGCAGCAGACACAGGAGGAGGACACAGGCGCGCATGCCCCAGAAATAGCGCGAGGGCAGGGCGCGTGTCCATGCCCCCCGCGTCCAAGCCTTTCCCTTGTCCATGTCCCGCAGCGGTGCGCCCTCAGATCTGACGAATTCGCCCTTGCGCCCGCTTGAATTGAACACGCGTTCAGATACCGTGCCGCCCATGGCACGCACCCAGGGCAGTCACGCCCAGACCACCGGCCCCAAGATCCGCGACATGGCGCTGCGCCTTTTCGCGCAGCAGGGCTATGCCGCCACGTCCATGCGCCAGATTGCGGCCGCGGTGGGCGTGCAGGCGGGCGCCCTCTATCTCTACACGCCCGACAAGCAGGCGCTGCTCTTCGAGTTGATGCGCGACCATCTGAACGATTTGCTGTCGACCTGGACGCCGCCGGGCGGCGGGCCAATGGCCGAGCTGGAGGATTTCGCCCGCCACCACATCCGCTATCACCTCGACAGGCCCGATCTGGTGTTCATCGCCTATATGGAACTGCGCAACCTGACGCCCGAGAACTTCGCCGTGATCGAGGCCTTGCGCCGCGACTACGAGAACCGGCTGGAGGCGATCCTGCGCGCCGGTCGCGCGGCTGGCATCTTCGCCATGGCCGATACCAAACTTGCCACGATGGCCGTGATCTCGCTGCTCACGGGCGTCACCACCTGGTTCCGCGACGGCGGTCGTCTGTCCCGCTCGGATGTCGAGACGATCTATTGGGAAATGGTGCGCAAGGCCGTTTCGGTTCCCTGAACGATCAACCTCGCCGCTCGCCCCCCTTCATCTTTTCAAAAATACTCTGGGGGGCCCGGGGGGCTAGCCCCCCGACTACAGCGTGAGGGGCTAGCCCCCGACTAGGGCCAAGTGGTTGGCCCGCGACTGAGGCGTCCGGGGCTAGCCC
>JBBQHZ010000090.1:0-15633 GCA_038324445.1 Rhodobacterales bacterium
TGGTGGAGCATAGCGGGATCGAACCGCTGACCTCCTGCATGCCATGCAGGCGCTCTCCCAGCTGAGCTAATGCCCCGTTAAGGTGCAGGCGGTGTAAGGCCGGGTCCGTCCCCGTGCAAGCGGAAAATTCCGCCGTCACAGGGTCGTTCTACCCCCGGCCTTGCCCGATCAATCGTCGTCTGGCGCGGCCACGTCCGTCAGGTCGTCGAGCGCAACGGTGTCCTCATCGTCGTCGTCCAGAACGTCATCGTCCAGATCCGCATCTTCATCGTCTTCGATGTCGATGTCATCGTCGAGAACCAGATCATCCTCATCGGTTTCCACGACTTCCTTGGCGCGGGCCGAGGCCTTGTCGGCCACCAGACTTTGGGCGCCGCCCTTGCCGGTTTCCAGAACGACAATCTGGCCCGTATACGGGCTTACGATGGGGCTGGCCCCAAGGTCGTAGAATCGTTTGCCGGTCGTCGGACAGACGCGCTTGACGCCCCATTCCTCTTTGGGCATGAAACCCCCCTCAATCTTCGGTATGGCAATCATCGGTATGGCGAGAAGGCGTCCTCTGCCATAGTGTCGGAAGAGTGTAAAGCCTTTCCGGGGCCCGCCCTGCAGCGACCGTTCCGGCATTGCGGCCGGACTTGTCTTAGGAGATGGATTTGGCCTCCAAGCCGCCCGTGACGACCCATATCCTGCCGGGCAATCCGCCGGTCTCGGTGCAGTTGCGCCGCAATGCCCGCGCCAAGCGCTTCTCGCTGCGGGTTAGCCGCGCCAGTGGTCGCGTCTCGCTGAGCTTGCCGGTCTGGGCGCCCGAGGCCGAGGCGCTGGCCTTCCTGAGCGCGCGCGAGGATTGGGTGCGCGAACATCTGGAGAATGCGCCCCCCGCCCAGTTGGCGCGTATCGGGGCCTCGGTTCCCGTCTGCGGGACGGATCGCCCTGTAGTGTCGGGCCAGGGCCGCGCCGCGCGATTTGTGGAGGGGCGGCTGGAAGTGCCAGAAGGCCCGCGCGAAGGCCCGCGCCTGAAGGCGCTGCTGACCGCGATGGCCCGTGAGCGGTTGACGGCAAGTGTCGCGCGCTACACCGACGCCATCGGGCGCCGCCCCGGCCGCCTGACCCTGCGCGATCCGCGCACGCGGTGGGGAAGCTGCTCGACCAATGGCGATCTGATGTTCTCGTGGCGGCTGATCATGGCACCGCCTGCCGTGCTCGACTATGTCGCCGCGCACGAGGTGGCGCATCTGGTGGAGATGAATCATTCCGCCCACTTCTGGGCGCTCTGCCGCAGGCTCGATCCCATGACCGACACCCACCGCGCGTGGATCCGGCGCAACGGGGCCGATCTTCTGGCATGGCGTTTCGAGGCCGGGGAGGCGCCATGCTGATGAACCCGCGTCCATCGGAAACCGGTTCCACCGTTGCCCATGATCGCGTCTACCGCGCGCTTCGCGTGCGCATCATGCATGGTGAAGTTGATCCCGGACAGGCGATGACGCTGCGCGGCATCGGCCGCGAATTCGGCGTATCGATGACACCCGCGCGCGAGGCCGTGCGGCGACTAGTCAGCGAGGGGGCGTTGTCCCTGTCGACCTCGGGCCGCGTCTCGACGCCCGCCTTGTCGAACGAGCGGATCGAGGAACTGGCCGCGATACGGGCGCTCTTGGAGCCGGAACTGGCGTCTCGCGCCCTGCCCCGCGCCCATCCCGCGCTGATCGAGCGGATGGAGGCAATCAACGCGCAAGTGGCGCAGGTGATCGCCCGCCGCGATGCGGTCGGCTACATCCGGGCGAACCTCGAATTTCACCGCACCCTCTACCTGCGCGCCCAGGCCCCGGCGATGCTGGCGCTGGCTGAGACGGTCTGGCTGCAGATGGGCCCGACCATGCGGGCGCTTTACGGGCGTCTGGGCCGCACCGAGGCACCCCACCATCACCGGTTGATCCTTGCAGCCCTCAAGGCGGGGGACGAACCCAGTCTGCGGCTGGCATTACGGGCGGATGTAACGCAAGGTTTGCGCCTGTTGACGGCGTAGTGGGGGGGCCAGCCCCCCGGCCTGTGACCTCCCCCCGAAGTATTTCTGGAAAAGGTGAACGGGGAAGAGGCCGGGGATGAGCTGCGTCAGGCGTGGATCGCCCCATCGCCGCAGGCAAGGGCTGCTTCGCGCACCGCTTCCGAATAGGTCGGGTGGGCGTGGCAGGTCATCGCCAGATCCTGCGCCGAGGCACCGAATTCCATCGCCACGCAGATTTCGTGGATCAGGTCTCCCGCCATCGGGCCGATGATATGCGCGCCGAGGATGCGGTCGGTCTCTTTGTCGGCGAGTATCTTGACGAAGCCGTCGCCAGAGAAGTTGGCCTTGGCGCGCGCGTTGCCCATGAACGAGAACTTGCCGACCTTGTAGGCGTGACCCGCCTCCTTCAGCGCCTCTTCCGTAGCACCGACGCTTGAAACCTCGGGGTGGGTGTAGATCACGCCGGGGATCACGCCGTAATTCACGTGACCATGCTTGCCCGCAACCACCTCGGCTGCCGCCATCCCTTCATCCTCGGCCTTGTGGGCCAGCATCGGGCCCTTGATCGCGTCGCCGATCGCAAGGATGCCGGGCACGTTGGTGCGGTACTGCGCGTCAACCTCGATCTGGCCACGGTCAGACAGTCTCACGCCAAGCGCATCCAGCCCGAGGCCATCGGTATAAGGCTTGCGCCCTGTCGCCACGAGGACAACATCGGCGTCGATCGTCGCCTCGGTCCCGTCCTTGCGCAGTTTGTAGGTCATGGTGGCCTTGGTCTTCGACGCCTCGACCGATTGTACGGCGGCCCCCATGGTGAAGCCGAGGCCCTGCTTGGTCAGCATCCGCTGGAAGATTTTCGCCACTTCGGCGTCCATGCCGGGCGTGATGTGGTCGAGATACTCGATCACCTGAACCTCCGAGCCAAGCCGCGCATAAACGCTGCCCAGTTCCAGCCCGATCACGCCGGCGCCGATTACGACCAACTTCTTGGGCACCTTCGGCAGGCTGAGTGCGCCTTCGCTGTCAACGATCACCTTCTGGTCGACGGTGATGCCCGGCAGCGAGGAAGGGGTGGAGCCGCTGGCGATGATGATGTGCTTGGCATCGTGGATATCGTCGCCGACCTTGACCTTTCCAGCCTCGGGGATCGATCCCCAGCCCTTGAGCCAGTCGACCTTGTTCTTCTTGAACAGAAACTCGATGCCCTTGGTGTTCTGCGCGATCACGTCATCCTTGTAGGCCTGCATCTGCGGCCAGTCGACCGAGGGGGATTTGCCCTTCAGCCCCATCGTGGCAAAATTATGCTCGGCCTCGTGCAGCATGTGGGAGGCGTGCAGCAGCGCCTTGGAGGGGATGCAGCCGATGTTCAGGCAGGTGCCGCCCAGGGTCTCGCGGCCCTCCACGCAGGCGGTCTTCAGGCCAAGCTGCGCACAGCGGATGGCGCAGACATAGCCGCCGGGGCCGGAGCCGATGATGATGACGTCATAGCTGGACATGGGGTCGCTCCTGTGAAGACAGCTCCTGTTTTCGAAAGAGTGAAGCTGTCGTTATCCTGTCGTTTTCCTGTCGTTACACGAGCTTGCAAGGAAGGTCACGGCCCGCGGCCGCGTCCTGTCAGACAAGAGCGGAAATCACCATGGCGGTAGTGGCCAGAAACCCCACGAACCAGATCGCGGACCGCCATGGCGACCAACCGAAATAATAGGCCGGCACGTAAAGCACGCGCGCGGCGAGGTAGGCCCAGGCGCAGGCGGCGGTGAAGGCGGTGGACTGGTCGCCGAGGGTGACGACGACCACGGCGAGGGTGAACAGGATCAGCCCCTCGAAATGGTTGTCGAGGGCGCGGAACAGGCGACCCGTTCTGGGGCTGACCTGCTCGATCAGCGGCTTGCCAAGGCGCTCGGGATCGCGCGGGCTGGCCGTCTTGGCTGGTCCGAGTTCGAGATTGGCCGGGATCGCCATAAGGGCGAATTGGATGACTTGCAGGAGGCCCGCAAGGGCAAGGACGGTGAGTTCGGGGGTCATGGCTGCCCAAGATCCGGCGTCAATATGGGGGCGGTCACGCAGGCACTCCGGTCAATGCGACCCAAGCCATCATCGCAAGTCCGGCCAGTGACACGAACCACGCGACCGACCGGACGAACGGAATGCCCGAGGCATAAGCCGGAATGTAGGCGAGCCGCGCCCAGAACCAGATCGCCGCACCGAGCGCCGACGTTTCGGTTGCACGATCGCTGACGGCAAGGACGAGGGCCAGCGCCACGAAAGCTGGCAGGGTTTCGAGGTAGTTGCGGAGCGCACGCTGGATGCGCGCGGCGATCACATTCTGATCGCGCGACTGGTCCTGTGGTCCAAGCGCCCAGCCAAGGCCTTCTGAGAGATCGCTGCAGGTCGCCTGCACAAGAACATGCGCCACAAGCAGGATTGCGGAGTATACCAGATAGGTGAGTTCAGGAAGCATGGGGTCATTCCATTCTTGGTGGGTGTCGGCCCATGACTCGGGCCGACAAAAGGCGAAGGGGTCAGGACGGCCCCGACGTCAGGTCAAAGATCCATCAACAACCGCCGCGGATCTTCCAGCGCCTCTTTCACTCGGACAAGGAACGTCACCGCGCCCTTGCCGTCCACGATCCGGTGATCGTAGCTCAGCGCCAGATACATCATCGGGCGGATCACCACCTGGCCACCGACCGCCATCGGACGGTCCTGGATCTTGTGCATCCCCAGAATACCGGACTGCGGCGGGTTGAGGATCGGCGAAGACATCAGCGAGCCATAGACCCCCCCGTTCGAGATCGTGAAGGTGCCGCCCTGCATCTCGTCCATGCTCAGCTTGCCGTCGCGCGCCTTGGCGCCCATGGCGGCAATCGCCTTCTCGATCCCGGCGAAACTCATCGCATCCACGTCGCGGATGACCGGCACGACAAGCCCTTGCGGCGTACCCGCCGCGATACCCATATGGACGAAGTTCTTATAGACGATGTCGGTGCCGTCGATCTCGGCATTGACCTCGGGAACTTCGTGGAGCGCGTGCACGCAGGCCTTGGTGAAGAACGACATGAAGCCGAGTTTCACGCCATGCTTCTTCTCGAACAGATCCTTGTATTCGCTGCGCAGATCCATGATCGCGCCCATATCCACCTCGTTATAGGTGGTCAGGATCGCGGCCGTGTTCTGTGCATCCTTCAGCCGGCGCGCGATGGTCTGGCGCAGGCGGGTCATCTTGACCCGCTCCTCGCGTGCCACGTCTCCTGACGCGATGGGCGCGCGCGGGGCCTGGGCAGCGGGGGTGGGCATGGTCGCCGCAGGCGCCGGGGCCGCGCCCGCGTTTACTGCCTTCATCACGTCTTCCTTCATCACCCGTCCATCGCGCCCGGTGCCCGTCACCTGCGCGTCGGACAATCCGGCCTCTGCCATCATCTTCACCGCCGACGGCGCGTTCGCCACGTCCTTGCCGGACGCAGGCAGCGCGGCAGGCGCTGGATTTGCTGCCGGGGCGGACGCGGACGCGCCGACAGCCCCCCCGATGACCGCCAGACGGCCCGAGGCTTCAACCGTCGTGCCCTCGGGTGCGAGGATCTCGCTCAGAACGCCGGCCACCGGCGCGGGGACCTCGACCGACACCTTGTCTGTCTCCAACTCGCACAGCATCTCGTCTTGTGCGACGGTGTCGCCGACTTTCTTGAACCAGGTCGAAACGGTCGCTTCCGTCACCGACTCGCCCAAGGTCGGCACCATCACATCCACCGCTACGCCCCCAGACGCGGCCGGCTCAGCAGCCGCAGCCTCCGCCTTGGCGGGCTTGGCCTCCGCTTTCGCGGGTTTCGCCTCGGCCTTCGCGGGCTTGGCTGCGGCGGGCGCAGAAGCCGCCCCTTCGCCCGAGTTCAACGTCGCCAACAGCGCGTTGACACCCACCGTCTCGCCCTCGGCCGCCACGATCTCGCCCAAGGTTCCGGCAGCGGGCGAGGGCACTTCGACCGTCACCTTGTCGGTCTCAAGCTCACACAGCATTTCGTCCACCGCCACCGTGTCCCCGGGCTTCTTGAACCAGGTCGCAACGGTCGCTTCGGTGACGCTTTCGCCCAGCGTCGGCACGCGAATTTCTACAGACATCAATCTACCCTTCGATTTTCAGCGCGTCGTCAACGAGTGCTGCTTGTTGTGATTTGTGAGCGGAGGCCAGACCCGTCGCGGGCGAGGCAGAGGCGGCACGGCCCGCATAGCGCGCGCGGGTGTGGCTGGCACCGATACGGGTCAGGACCCATTCAAGGTTCGGCTCAAGAAAGGTCCAGGCGCCCTGATTCTTCGGCTCTTCCTGACACCAGACGATCTTCGCCGCCTTGAACCGCTCCAGTTCCTTGGTCAGGGACAGCGCCGGGAACGGATAGAACTGTTCCAGCCGCAGGAGGTAGACATCGTCGATCCCCCGCGCGTCGCGCTCTTCCAGCAGGTCGTAGTAGACCTTGCCCGAGCAGATCACGACCTGCCTGATCTCGGCATCGGGCTTCAGGACAGTCTCGGAATTGCCCTTTTGCGCATCGTCCCACAGGCAGCGGTGGAAGCTGGATCCGGTGACGAAATCCTCGGTCTTGCTGACGGCCAACTTGTGGCGCAGCAGAGATTTCGGCGTCATCAGGATCAGCGGTTTACGGAACGTCCGGTGGATCTGGCGGCGCAGGATGTGGAAATAGTTTGCCGGCGTCGAGCAATTTGCCACGATCCAGTTATCCTGTCCGCATTGCTGCAGGAACCGCTCCAACCGGGCCGAGGAATGTTCCGGCCCCTGCCCTTCATAGCCATGGGGCAAAAGGCATACGAGGCCCGACATCCGCAGCCATTTGGACTCGCCCGACGAGATGAACTGATCGAACATGATCTGCGCGCCATTGGCGAAATCGCCAAACTGCGCCTCCCACAGGGTCAGCGCATTGGGTTCGGCGAGGCTGAAGCCGTATTCGAAGCCGAGGACTGCATATTCCGACAGCATCGAGTCGATGACTTCGTAGTTCGCCTGCCCCTCGCGGATATTGTTGAGGGGGTAGTACCGCTCTTCCGTGTCCTGGTTGACGATGCCGGAATGGCGCTGGCTGAACGTGCCGCGCGTGCTGTCCTGACCGGACAGGCGCACCGGATAGCCCTCTGTCAGAAGCGAGCCGAAGGCCAGCGCCTCTGCCGTCGCCCAGTCAAATCCGACGCCGGTGTCGAACATCGCCTTCTTGGATTCCAGCAAGCGGTCGATCGTCTTGTGGGTAGCAAAATCGCCCGGAACGGTCGTCAACCCCTTGCCGATCTCGTCGAAGGTGGTGGTGCTGATTGCGGTGCGGCCACGCTGGTATTTCTTCTCTTTCATCCTGTCGAGATGCGACCACTTTCCATCCAGCCAGTCGGCCTTGTTGGGGCGGTAATCCTTCCCGGCCTCGAATTCCTCGTTCAGCTTGGCCTGAAAGGCGGCCTTCATGTCTTCGATCTCGCCTTCGGGGATCAGACCGTCCTTCACCAGACGCTCGGTGTACAGCTGCAGCGTGGTCTTCTGGGTTTTGATCCGCTTGTACATCAGCGGGTTGGTGAACATGGGCTCGTCGCCTTCGTTATGACCGAACCGGCGATAACAGAAGATGTCGAGGACCACGTCCTTGTGGAACTTCTGGCGGAATTCCGTCGCCACGCGGGCGGCGTGGACCACGGCTTCGGGGTCATCCCCGTTGACGTGGAAGATCGGCGCCTCGACCATCAGGGCGATGTCGGTCGGATAGGGCGACGAGCGGCTGAAATGGGGCGCGGTGGTGAAGCCGATCTGGTTGTTCACGATGATATGGATCGTGCCGCCGGTGCGGTGGCCACGCAGGCCCGACAGGCCCAGCCCTTCGGCAACCACCCCTTGGCCCGCAAAGGCCGCATCGCCGTGGAGCAGGATGCCCATGACCTTGACGCGTTCCTTGTCGCCCTTCTGCTCCTGCTTGGCGCGCACTTTTCCCAGCACAACGGGGTTCACCGCCTCGAGATGCGAGGGGTTGGCGGTCAGCGACAGGTGAACGACATTGCCATCGAATTCCCGGTCGCTCGACGCGCCGAGGTGATATTTCACGTCGCCCGAGCCATCGACATCCTCGGGCTTGAAGCTGCCGCCCTGAAACTCGTTGAAGATCGCGCGGTAGGGCTTTTGCATGACGTTGGCCAGAACGCTCAACCGGCCCCGGTGCGGCATGCCGATGACGATCTCCTCGACCCCCAACTGCCCGCCGCGCTTGATGATCTGCTCCATTGCGGGGATCAGGCTTTCGCCGCCATCAAGGCCGAACCGCTTGGTGCCCATGTATTTGACGTGCAGGAATTTCTCGTATCCCTCCGCCTCGACCATCTTGTTCAGGATCGCCTTGCGCCCGGTGGTGGTGAAGGCGATCTCCTTGCCGTAGCCCTCGATGCGTTCCTTCAGCCAGCTGGCCTCGACCGGGTTAGAGATGTGCATGTATTGCAGCGCGAAGGTGCCGCAATAGGTCCGCCGCACGATCTCGACGATCTGCCGCATGGAGGCCATCTGCAACCCCAACACGTTGTCGATGAAGATCGGTCGGTCCATGTCGGCTTCCGTGAAGCCGTAGCTTTCAGGATCGAGTTCCGGGTGCGAGGTCTGGTCGCGCATCCCAAGCGGATCCAGATCGGCGATCAGATGCCCCCGGATCCGGTAGGCGCGGATGATCATCAGCGCGCGGATGCTGTCCAGAACGGCGCGCTGGATCTGGTCATCGTTCAGCGCCACGCCCTTTTCCTCGGCCTTGGCCGCGATCTTGCGGCCCGCATCGCGCGCCTCCGCGGGCGGCGGCGGCGCGGGCCATTCGCCGGTCAGCGCGGCGGTCAGATCGTCCGAGGGCACCGGAGGCCAATCGCGGCGGGCCCAGGACGGACCGGTTACTTCCGCCTCTGCGGGCGCATCGCCAAGGGCCTTGAAGAACTCGGCCCAGGCGGCATCGACGGCAGACGGATCGCGCGCGTATTGCGCAGATAGCTGCTCCAGATACCCCGCGTTGTGGCCCTGCATGAAGCTGGAGGCATGGAACAGATCGTTGGGGGATTGCTCGGTCATTCTGGGTCGCTCCGGTGTGTCTGGAATGCGCGTATGTGTGGAAGTGGCGCCTTGGGTGTCGCGAATAGCTGGGAAATCATGCCAGCGGATCCTCCCCATACCGGTTCGGACCCGTCGTGCCCTTGGTGGCCATCCAGATGATGATGAGGATACTGGGCAATGTCTGGATGCCCGACAAGATGGAGGAGGTGCGGTTCAATTCCTCGATATCGGCCAGCAATTGGTCGAGGTCGCCTTGGCTGGCGCCGGGATCGAAGGCCAGCCGCATGATTTCCGCCGATTGCGGGCCGACGATCGTGAACACGACAATCGACATGACGGTCACGAAAACCACGGTCAGGATGAACCACCAGCCCGGCCGGTCGCAATCATGCATCCGGCGGACACCGCAGGCCAGGATCGGCAGGTAGTTGAGCAGATACCAGAAGGTCGTGACCGGCATCACGTTGATATAGAAATCGCTGAGCGAATTGAAATTCGAGGCCATGAAGTCGGCCAACTGGTCCATCGGGGGCCAGAAAAGGATGATGTCGAGGATGATGGTCGCAAGAGACCCGAGAGTGACGAAGAGGACATACCACCAATAGGACGAGCGCGGATCGCGGTCCTTGAAGTTGGTGCATTGAACAATGTTGTGGCGAATGGATTCACTGAAAGTCATGGCGCGGGCTCCGGTAATACGCAGGGAAGATACGCCAAGCAAAGCATGAAACCGGGCAGCACCGACAAGTCAGGAAATACCTTCTTCCCCTGCGCCATTTCCTGCGTAACGACGGCGATCGGCGAAGGCTGCCCATTGCCGCATTCAAGGCTCCACCCACCGATCACGCGCCTTCTCCACAGGGGTTCGGACCATAGGCGTTGGCGCCGGGTTCCGACGGACGCACAAGCCAGACAAGCTGCAGCATGACAACAAGGGCGACCGCCCCGCCAGCATCGGAGTCGAGCATTCCTGGTCCGAAAACGGCAAAGTCGATCCCGACCGCAACGACTCCCAGCAAAAAGAGAAACAGGACGACCCACCAATACTCGGCGCGGCTCGCCCGCCCGGACAACCGGAAATAGTTCCGGAAGCTTGAGCGTATGGCCGCGCCAAATCCCATTACCCGATCGCCTTCAGCACCGCCTCGCCCAAGCCCGCGGGGCTGTCCGCCACCACGATCCCGGCGCTTAGCATCGCCTCGATCTTGTCCTCCGCGCCACCCTTGCCGCCCGCGACGATCGCACCGGCATGGCCCATGCGCCGACCCGGCGGGGCGGTGCGGCCCGCGATGAAGCCCGCGACGGGCTTTTTCCGTCCGCGCTTGGCCTCGTCCTTCAGGAACTGCGCGGCTTCTTCCTCGGCCGAGCCGCCGATCTCGCCGATCATGATGATCGACTGCGTCTCGTCGTCCGCCAGGAACCATTCCAGCACGTCGATATGCTCGGTCCCCTTGATCGGGTCGCCGCCGATGCCGACGCAGGTGGATTGTCCAAGCCCCACATCCGAGGTCTGCTTGACCGCCTCGTATGTCAACGTGCCGGACCGGCTGACCACGCCCACGCTGCCGCGCCGATGGATATGGCCCGGCATGATGCCGATCTTGCACGCGCCGGGCGTGATGACCCCGGGGCAGTTCGGCCCGATCAAGATCGAGGAAGTGCCTTCCAGCGCGCGCTTGACCTTCATCATGTCCAGCACCGGGATGCCTTCGGTGATGCACACGATCAGTTCCATCTGCGCATCGAGCGCCTCGAGGATGGAATCCGCTGCAAAGGGTGGCGGCACGTAGATCACGCTGGCATTCGCGCCCGTCACCGCGCGCGCTTCGTGCACCGAGTTGAACACCGGCAGGTCCAGATGCGTCATGCCGCCCTTGCCGGGCGTGACACCACCGACCATCCTGGTCCCGTATTCAATGGCCTGCTCCGAATGGAACGTGCCCTGAGAGCCGGTGAAGCCCTGGCAGATCACCTTGGTGTTTTCGTCGACGAGTACGGCCATGTGCCTATCCCTTATGTCTGTCTATTCGTTGGACGGCGTCAGCCGTTCTACGTTGATGAAGGTTTCGATCCCGTTTGGACCCGGCTGGGTGCCGACCTGGACAACGGCGATGCGGTTGGGGTTCAGCGCCCGCGCGGCGATGAACTCGGTGCCGGGCTGGGCAGTGAAATCTGCCGGCACCTCGGCCTCGGTCACGATGCCTTCCTGCGCAAGGCCGGTGGTCGCGGCGTCGATGCCCATCGCCACGTCGGCGCCGTCGAATGCCACTTCGCAGCGGCGATCCGTGCCCGGCGTGACGGCACGGCCCACGGCTGTCGAGGGGGCAACCGACGAGAACGGCGTGAGGTCGTAGAAGTCCACCCGCGCGCCGGTCGAGGCCAGAGCCTCCGCCGCCCGCGCAGCGGTCATGTAGGGGCTGTAGCAATTGTCCGCAAAGGCCCGGCTGGCAGCCTGCGCCAAACCCGCTTCACCGGGGGCAGATGTCCCCTCCGCGCCCACCCGGCCCGCCGCCAGAAGCATCAGCGCCACGGCACCCGCCCCGTGCAGCCAGGGAAATACCCTTTGCCAGCCGCGGACATCACGCATGGCACATACCTGATGACAGCGTCGCTTTGCGCCCGCCATCTGTGCAGGCCTCCCCGGTCATTGCGGATCTCGTGCGGCAAGAACCTGCGTCAGTTGCGCGTGGGTCCACAACCCCATCGTGCGCCGACGTTTCCAGGGGCCGACTGTCGATTCCGTGACCTCGTGAAGGTCCAGTTCGTCGTGGGACTCGGGAACATGACGTTCAGGCTCGGGGAAATTGAACGGCGCCTTCATCGGGTTGAAATTGGCATGCCCGCCATTCGCCTCCAGCGAAATGTTCTGGTCCACCAGATCGACCGTCAGCAGAAGATAGGGGATCTTTGCCCTGTGCACATTCTCGATCACCTTCCATCGAACATCGTCGGTCAGATGGATCAGGCACTCCCGCACCATGATCAGATCGCATGCGGGCAATTTGTCCGTCGACAGGTCAAGATGAACAAAGCGGCGCGCCGGTCCGGCATGGGCGACCTTCACCTTTTCGATCACTTCCTTGGAGATGTCGCCGCCGATATACTTGACACCTGTCAGGTCAACCGCGGACATCCAGTTCCAGTCGCCACAAGGCGCATCGAGGAAGGTCTTGACCTTCAGATCCGCCAACAAGCCGGGCAAGGCACGCCGCAAGCGCCGTGTGCGCCGGATGGTCGAGCCCGAGCCGCTGCGCGGCTTGCCCTTCTCCTCATCGGCCCAGGTCTTGGTTTCGAAGGCATCACGCACAGTGCGATCCATCGACGTTACCCCTTCACTGCCTTGACGATCTTCTCGGCGCCGTCCTTCAGGTTGTCGGCGGCAATCACTGCAAGGCCGGAATTGTTGATGATTTCCTTGCCCTTCTCGACGTTCGTGCCTTCAAGCCGCACGACAAGCGGCAGTTTCAGGCCAACGTCCTTCACCGCCGCGATCACGCCTTCGGCGATGATGTCACAGCGCATGATGCCGCCGAAGATGTTGACGAAGATACCCTTCACCTGCGGGTCGGAGGTGATGATCTTGAAGGCTTCCGTCACCTTCTCCTTCGTGGCGCCGCCGCCGACATCAAGGAAGTTCGCAGGCTCGGCGCCATAGAGCTTGATGATGTCCATCGTCGCCATCGCCAGACCGGCACCGTTGACCATGCACCCGATCTCGCCATCCAGCGCGATGTAGTTGAGGTCGAACTTGGAGGCGGCCAATTCCTTCGGATCCTCTTCCGTCTCGTCGCGCAGGGCGGCGATATCGGCGTGCCGATAGAGGGCATTGCCGTCGAACGAAACCTTTGCGTCCAGCACCTTCAGATCGCCCGCATCCGTCACGATCAGCGGGTTGATCTCCAGCATCTCCATGTCCTTCTCGACGAAGGCAGTGAAAAGCTGGCCCATCAGTTTGACGCATTGCTTGACCTGCTGGCCTTCCAGCCCCAGCGAAAACGCGACGCGGCGGCCGTGATAGGGCTGATACCCCGTCGCCGGATCGACACTGAACGAGAGGATCTTTTCGGGCGTGTCATGCGCCACATCCTCGATGTTCATGCCACCCTCGGTCGAGCACACGAAGCTGATCCGGCTCGACTGCCGATCGACCAGCAGCGCCAGATACATCTCTGTCCGAATGCCCGAGCCATCCTCGATATAGATGCGGTTCACCTGCTTGCCCGCTGGCCCGGTCTGGTGCGTCACCAACGTGCGCCCCAGCATCTTCTTGGCTTCGGTCGCGGCTTCCTCGGCGGATCGTGCCAGCCGAACACCGCCCGCCTCGCCGGCATCGGCCTCCTTGAACTTGCCCTTGCCGCGCCCTCCGGCGTGGATCTGCGCCTTCACCACCCAAAGCGGACCATCGAGCTGCCCGGCGGCGGTCTTGGCATCCTCTGCCTTCAAGACCACGCGGCCATCCGAAACCGGAGCGCCATATTGCTGGAGGAGAGCTTTCGCCTGATACTCATGAATGTTCATCGAACTGGTCCGTTCTTTGGGTCACGTTGCCCCCCGATACGCACAAAACGGCGGTCAATAAAACGGCAATATGCAGCATTCGTTGGGATTTGATGGAAAAACCGACATTTGTGATCACACTTTTTGAGTGTGTGATCACAAAATTTGCCGCCAGATTGGTTGCGACGCGATCATCCTCTCCAGACCTGACCTTGCCCCGCCCGCTGATCCGGCGCAGCGTTACCGCGAACAGGCGTGGGCAGGACCAAAACATATGTCGACCAGCATCCGATGGGGGATCGTGGCCACCGTGGCCGAGCCTGCGCCGCTGGTCATGGCGTTCGTCGCCCATCACCTGAGCCTTGGCGCCTCCGAGATCCACATCTACCTCGATGATCCGCACGATCCGGTGGGCGCGATGCTGGACGGGGTGGCGCAAGTTAGAGTGATGCGCTGCGACAGGCACTACTGGAAAGCCGCCGCACCCCGACGCCCGCGCCGTCACAACAACCGCCAATCGGTCAACGCCACCCATGCTCAGGCCGGGTGCAACGTGGACTTCCTGCTCCACTGCGACGCCGACGAATTCCTGCGCCCCGGATCGGATGTGGCGGCGCAATTGGCCGAGGTGCCGCAGAAACTGACATGGTCGAAGGTGTTCAACCTCGAACGCGCGCTGGTGACGGGGGCGGAACAGGCGACCATCTTCGACGGCGTCTTCAAGGTCCACTACCAGGGGCGGGAGGACACGCCGCTGCGCCGCTCGGACCTCGCCCCGATGGGGTTCACCGGGCACGCGGCGGGCAAGCCTTTCGTGCGCACGCGGATCGGCATGAATATCGGCATCCACGTCCCCCGCCACGGCCATATCAAGGACCGCGTGGTGCCGCCCCATTATCCCGCCGACCAGATCGAGCTGGTGCATTTCGACGGCATGACGCCGCTGCACTGGGCGGCGAAGTTCATCCGGCAGGCCGCGCTGATCCCCGACCGGCTGGCGCAACTGCCGCCGTTCCGCATCGCGCAATGGCACGACATCGTCGCCTGCCTTGGCGACGACGCAGCCCTGCGCGCGACGTTCGAGCGGATCAACGGTTATACACCGATGGAGATCGCCGCGCTGGAGGAGGAGGGCTACATCACCCGTGACGCCTTCGATCCCGGCCCCGCCCTGGCCGCTGTCTTTCCGGGGCACTCGGAAGACCTTTCGCCCGCGCGGTTCGATCGCCTTTTGCAGCCGCACATCGATACATGGCTGGCGATGGCGCGGCAGAACGGCGCGATCTGAGCGGACCTTTACGCCGATGCGCGCTGCCGCATAGGGTGGCGCAAACCGCCCGAGGACCTTCCATGCCCCTTGCCCGGATCGCCGACAAGATCCTCTACTTCGCCCATATCCCGAAGACCGGCGGGTCGAGCGTGGAGGCCTATCTCGACGCCAAGGGCCCCGTCGCCCTGCGCTTCCGGCGCAGGCTTGGATGGTCTGCAACCACCGCGCAGCACATGGATGCGCGGGTGCATACCAAGCTGGTGCCCGACGGGTTCTTCGATGAAAGCTTCGCCGTGCTGCGCGACCCGATGGCGCGGATGCTCAGCGAATACCGCTACCGGCTGGACCGGTTCGAGGGGCAGCGCAGCTTCGACGATTGGGTGCGCGCCGCCTTCGATGCCTATCGCCGCGACGGAGATGTCTACGATAATCACATCCGCCCGCAGGCCGAGTTCCTGCGCCCGGGCATGGTGCTGTTCCGGCTGGAAATGGGGCTGGAGCCGGTATTCGACTGGATCGACACAGTCACCGGGACTGAGGCCGCATCGCGCGAGATCTGGGAGAAGCGATCCGCCGCCGCCAAGGTGGACGTCACCGACGCGATCCGGGACGAGATCACCGCCTTCTACGCCGCCGATTTCGCCGTTCTGGATACCCTGACGGAAAACGGCCGGGCACTGGACCCGGCCGCGTAAGTCTGTCGGTCAGGCGTCAGGCCAACGTGTCGTCGATCGCCTTGCAGGCCACGACCAGCCCGTTGACCGCCGCGATCGAGTTGTCGAACATCGCCTGTTCGTCACG
>JBBQHZ010000091.1:0-15566 GCA_038324445.1 Rhodobacterales bacterium
GCATCTGCAAAGGGCGCGGCGCAAGATCGACCAGTGGAACCCGGCGCCCCGCGCCCGCGCGAACGTGGCGCATCACTACGATCTGTCCTCCGACCTCTACGATCTGTTTCTGGATGCCGACCGGCATTATTCCTGCGCCTATTTCAGCGATCCCGGCATGAGCCTGGAGGCCGCCCAGCAAGCCAAGGTGCATCACATCGCGGGCAAGCTGCTGCTGCGCCCCGGCATGGAGGTGCTGGAGATCGGCTGCGGCTGGGGAGGGCTGGCTCTGACGCTGGCGCGCGATTACGGCGCGCGCGTCACCGGCGTCACGCTCAGCGAAGAGCAGCACCGCCACGCCACCGCCCGCGCGCAGGCCCTTGGCCTGCAGGACCGCGTCAGCTTCCGGCTGATGGATTACCGCGAGGTCACCGGGCAATTCGACCGCATCGTCTCGGTCGGCATGTTCGAGCATGTCGGCACGCCGCATTACCGGGAGTATTTCCGCACCGTCAACGATCGCCTGACAGGCGATGGCGTGGCGTTGATCCACACCATCGGGCGCACCTATCCGCCGGGGCATACCAGCCCGTGGATCCGCAAATACATCTTCCCCGGCGGCTATTGCCCCGCCCTGTCGGAAATGAGCGCCGCGGTCGAGGTAGAGGGGCTCTACCCGATGGATATCGAGGTCTGGCGGCTACATTACGCCGAGACGCTGCGCCATTGGCGGGCGCGGTTCGAGGCGCGCCAAGCGGAGGCGCGGGCGCTTTATGACGAGCGCTTCTGCCGGATGTGGCGCTACTATCTGGCGGCGGCCGAAACCACCTTCCGCCACAACCGCCAATGCGTGTTCCAGTTCCAGATGGCGAAGCGACCCGATGCCGTGCCCTTGACGCGCGATTACCTCCATGCCGGTGCCGCGCAGGCCGCGTTGAAGGCCGCCGAATAGCGGCTTGTGTTGCCTGTTCCCCGCGCGCGCCCTACCACTGGTGCGGAAAAGGGGAACGCCGCGTCATGGACCATGCCCAGAGCCTTGCCGGATTGCTCGACAAGTCGGCAATCACCGATGTCATCCACGCCTATTGCTTCCACTTCGACCGGGGCGAGGCCGATCTGGTGCTGGCGCTCTTCACCCCCGATGCCGTGGTGGATTACGGCCCCGATGTGCCGACGATGGCGGACGCGGACGCGCTGTCCGCGATGGTCACGCGCGGCCTTGCCAGCTTCTTCGCCGCGACCAGCCACCATATCTCCAACGTCGCCATCACCTTCGACGGCAAGGAAGCGGCGCGCGCCGTGTCCTATGTCTATGCCTGGCACCGCTATTGCGACGGGCGGCCCGACAGCGAGCTGTGGGGACAGTATCACCACGATTTCCGACGCACAGAGGCGGGCTGGCGCATTGCCCGGCTGGTGTTGAAGGCGGCAGGATCGGACGGCTTTCACCGCGATGCGATGCATCCGATCGGGCGGCGCCTGCCCCCGGCAGGGTGATCGGTCCGCGATGATCTGCTTCCGCCCGATGGAGAATCTGCCCCAACCGGGAAGCGGCCAAGAGACAAAGACCGGCAGGGAGCCCGCAGCATGATTGCCTATGTCACCGTCGGTGCCAATGACATCGCGCGCGCGAAACGGTTCTACTCGGCGTTCCTGCCGGCGCTTGGCTACGGGCTGGACGAAGGGCCCGAGGGCCTGAGTTACGCGCTGCCGACAGGGCCGGGGCAATCCTCCGCTCGGCTGGCCCCCGCTCCGCCGGATTTCTACGTCAAACCGCCCTTCGATGGACAACCGGCCTCGGTTGGCAACGGGGCGATGGTCGCCTTCGCGGCGCGCAGTCAGGCGCAGGTTCGCACGCTTCACGCCGCAGCACTTGATGCGGGCGGCCTTGACGAGGGCCAGCCCGGTTTCCGCGACGCCTATGGACCGTATTTTTACGTCGGCTACCTTCGCGACCCTCAAGGCAACAAGATCGCGCTGTTCTCCAATGATCCGACCGAACCCGGACGAGAGGGATAGGGCGACGGGACGCAACC
The DNA here is from genome assembly GCA_038324445.1 of Rhodobacterales bacterium. Lineage (GTDB taxonomy): Bacteria > Pseudomonadota > Alphaproteobacteria > Rhodobacterales > Rhodobacteraceae > Gymnodinialimonas. Next base: position 2,016 of record JBBQHZ010000091.1, read on the forward strand.
CGATGGGTCGCACGCCGACATCAAGGCCCTGCTGCAACCTCTCCGGGCACGGCGCCCCCCGACATTCCGGTGCCGGGTCTCCCTTCCGCCCTTGCGCCCCGCCTCCCCCCGTTTATAACGCCGACAGTTTGCCTGCGCCCCACTGGGGCGACAGTTTGCCCGCCTGCCACCGGGCCGCGCGTCTTTGGGGGACACCATGCCGAAAAGAACCGACATCCACTCCATCATGATCATCGGCGCGGGCCCCATCGTCATCGGGCAGGCCTGCGAGTTCGACTATTCCGGCGCTCAGGCCTGCAAGGCGCTGCGGGAAGAGGGGTATCGGGTGATCCTCGTCAACTCCAACCCCGCCACGATCATGACCGACCCCGAGCTTGCGGACGCCACCTATATCGAGCCGATCACCCCCGAAATCGTCGCCAAGATCATCGAGAAGGAACGCCCCGACGCGCTTCTGCCCACCATGGGCGGGCAGACCGGCCTCAACACCTCTCTCGCGCTCGAGGAAATGGGCGTGCTGGCCAAATTCAACGTCGAGATGATCGGCGCCAAGCGTCCCGCCATCGAAATGGCCGAGGATCGCAAGCTGTTCCGCGAGGCGATGGACCGGATCGGGCTGGAAAACCCCAAGGCCACCATCGTCGCCGCGCCGAAACTGCCCCAAAGCGCCGCAGACGCCGCCGCCAGGAAACCGGTGAAATACGATATCAAGGCGGGCCTGCAGCAGGCCATCGACGCCATCGAATATGTCGGCCTGCCCGCCATCATCCGCCCTGCCTTCACCCTTGGCGGCACCGGCGGCGGCGTGGCCTATAACCGCGAGCAGTACGAATTCTATTGCCGCTCGGGCATGGAAGCTTCGCCCGTCGCGCAGATCCTGATCGACGAGTCCCTCCTCGGCTGGAAAGAGTTCGAGATGGAGGTGGTGCGCGACAAGGCCGACAACGCCATCATCGTCTGCGCCATCGAAAACGTCGATCCGATGGGCGTGCATACCGGCGACAGCATCACCGTCGCCCCGGCGCTGACGCTGACCGACAAGGAATACCAGATCATGCGCAACGGCTCTATCGCCGTCCTGCGCGAGATCGGGGTGGAAACCGGCGGATCGAACGTGCAATGGGCCGTGAACCCCGTGGACGGCCGCATGGTGGTGATCGAGATGAACCCCCGCGTCTCGCGCTCCTCGGCGCTGGCGTCCAAGGCCACGGGCTTCCCCATCGCCAAGATCGCCGCGAAACTGGCCGTCGGCTACACGCTGGACGAACTGGACAACGACATCACCAAGGTCACGCCCGCCAGCTTCGAGCCGACCATCGACTACGTCGTCACCAAGATCCCCCGCTTCGCCTTCGAGAAATTCCCAGGCTCCGAGCCGCACCTGACGACGGCCATGAAGTCCGTCGGCGAGGCGATGGCCATCGGCCGCTCGTTCCACGAGTCGGTGCAGAAGGCGCTGGCCTCCCTTGAAACCGGCCTGACCGGATTCGATGAAATCATCATCGAAGGTGCCCCGGAGAAAGCCGCCATCACCAAGGCGCTCGCCAAGCAGACCCCCGACCGCATTCGCGTGATCGCGCAAGCCATGCGCCATGGCCTTTCCGACGAGGATATCCACGCCGTCACCAAATTCGATCCGTGGTTCCTTGCCCGCATCCGCGAGATCATCGAGACCGAGGCGCAAATCCGCGCCTCCGGCCTGCCCAATGACGCCGACAGTCTGCGCAAGCTGAAGATGATGGGCTTCACCGATGCCCGCCTTGCCATCCTGACCGGACTGGACGAGGCCACCGTGCGCCGCACCCGCCGCAGCCTTGGCGTCGTCGCCCAGTTCAAGCGCATCGACACCTGCGCCGCCGAGTTCGAGGCGCAAACGCCCTACATGTATTCCACCTACGAGACGCCGGTGATGGGCGAAGCCCAGTGCGAGGCGCGTCCCTCCAACGCCAGGAAGGTCGTCATCCTCGGCGGTGGCCCGAACCGCATCGGTCAGGGCATCGAGTTCGACTATTGCTGCTGCCACGCCTGCTATGCGCTCAGCGCGGCGGGGTATGAGACCATCATGGTCAACTGCAACCCCGAGACGGTCAGCACCGACTACGACACCTCCGACCGCCTCTATTTCGAGCCGCTGACCCTGGAACACGTCCTCGAAATCCTGCGGGTCGAACAGACCAACGGCACACTACACGGCGTCATCGTCCAGTTCGGCGGCCAGACGCCCCTCAAGCTGGCCAATGCGCTGGAGGAGGCGGGCATTCCGATCCTCGGCACCACGCCCGACGCCATCGACCTTGCCGAAGACCGCGAGCGGTTTCAGGGCCTTGTCCACCGCCTCCAGCTCAAGCAACCCCAGAACGCCATCGCCTTCACCGATGACGATGCCCGCAACGCCGCCGAAACCCTCGGCTACCCCCTCGTGATCCGCCCCTCCTACGTGCTGGGCGGCCGCGCGATGGAGATCGTGCGCGATACCGCCCACCTCAACCGCTATATCCGCGATGCAGTGGTCGTCTCGGGCGACAGCCCCGTGCTGCTGGATCGCTACCTCGACGGCGCGGTCGAGGTGGACGTCGACGCGCTCTGCGACGGCACCGATGTGCATGTCGCGGGCATCATGCAGCATATCGAGGAGGCGGGCGTTCATTCCGGCGATTCAGCCTGCTCCCTGCCGCCCCACACCCTGTCGGCCGACATCCAGAACCAGATCATCGCCCAGACCGAGGCCTTGGCCCGCGCCCTTGGCGTGGTCGGCCTGATGAACGTGCAATTCGCCGTCAAACCCGATGCCAACGGCGTCGAGGAGATTTACCTGATCGAGGTCAATCCCCGCGCCAGCCGCACCGTGCCCTTCGTGGCCAAAGCCACTGACAGCGCCATCGCCTCCATCGCCGCGCGCCTGATGGCGGGCGAGAAACTCGCCGACTTCCCCCGCGCCGCCCCCCACACGCCGGTGGACGAGAACACCGTCATCCCTCTGGGCGACCCGATGTCGCTGGCCGACTACCGCACGCCGTGGTTCTCGGTGAAGGAAGCCGTCCTGCCCTTCGCCCGCTTTCCGGGCGTCGACACGCTTCTGGGGCCGGAAATGCGCTCCACCGGCGAGGTCATGGGCTGGGACCGCAGCTTCCCCCGCGCTTTCCTCAAGGCGCAGCTTGGCGCGGGCACCGTCCTGCCGACCGAAGGCACCGTGTTCCTCTCGATCAAGGAGGCCGACAAGGGCCCGCTCCTGATCGAGACGGCCACCATGCTGAAATTGCTCGGTTTCACCATCATGGCCACCTCCGGCACGGCTCGCTTCCTGTCGGAGGCCGGCATCGACAGCGAATTGGTGAACAAGCAATACGAGGGCGGCCGCACCATCGTCGACATCCTCAAGGACGGCGGCGTGGCGCTGGTGATGAACACCACCGAAGGCGCCCAAGCGGTCGAGGACTCCCGCGCCATGCGCAACGTGACCCTGATGGACAAGATCCCGTACTTCACGACGCTGGCAGGCAGCCACGCGGCGGCTCAGGCGATGGTGTCGGCGAAGGAGGGGGAGATCGTGGTGAGAAGCTTGCAGGGTTAATCCACGCGATCAATCAAGGACGGCAGTGGCGGTAGCGGGACATTCGACAACGAGGTATTCGTTGCGAAAAGCGCTCTAAAGTAAGGATAGGTTGTGAATCGCGCCAACTTCTTAAAGTACAAGCGAACATAGTCTTCAGGTTGGTTCTCGAGTCCTGAGTAAACCAGCATGTAGTCAGCCTTCAAGGATAGCGCCTTTTTGCGTCCGCATTTCACTTCGGCAAGCCAGTTGTAGCCACCCGCAATAACGCCCATTTCGGCATCAAAATGACAACCCAAAAGCTTACCACTGTAGTGGGGCTTGAGATCGACACCTTCACGCTCTGACTCCCAGAACAGGCTCGGTACGATCTTATAATCTGAACCCGTTAACGCTATCTCATTCAGCCTAGCAGTGGCGGCGACTTCGGTGTAAACTTCATTGTCAAAAGCTTCCGCATTTCGGGAAAGCTCAGCGATCTTTTTTGATTTGGTGACTTCAAGGCTCATGCGACCATTCTCGTCGGCAAGTCTGTTTCCATTGGGCTAGCATTCTGATTTGCCTCACTGAGCCAAGTGAAGTTGCGCGAAGCGCCAACAGCGCGCTTCATCGGCACACGGATCACAAAATCCTCAGCATCTTGACGTGCGACATCAGCAATTCTCTCTACTTTAGCTTCATAAATCTTAGCCGCATCGCTGCGAGAAACGAACTCAAACTCGTCCCCAAGCGCAAGAGCCACTCGCGCAATCGTCTTCAACGTCAGATTCGCACCGTCAGCGGACAGAATCTGAGAAACTCTTGCACCGCTCAACCCCAAACGCTCCGCAAGCTCCTTTTGCGTAACGCAATTTGCGGACATGACCCTCTGCAGGGCAAGCTGCACAGACACAACAAGAGCCTCGACCGCATTCTCCTCAGAATTGGCAGTTCCATACTCTTCCAAAAGCGCCTTCAAGTTAGTCATCCCATGCTCCAAGTGCTTTCGCGACGCGTTCAAGTTGCGCGCGATCTGCCTTATCTTTCTGTTTTTTCGCCGCTTCTAAACAGAGAAAGCATTGTTTTCCTTCCAACTTCGCAAAGCCTCCGTAGACCCGCAACTGGAAGGACTTGACAGCATACACTACCATCTTCCGTCGGTTCTTGTTTCCAGACGCAAAACTATCTTCGCGCACAAAAGACGTACTGTCGGTCATGTAAGGCAGTCCAAAGTTCGCTAGTTTCTTGAGTATTTGAAGGGTTTTCCTTACGTCCTTTGGTTTGGACTTCTCGTAGTCCTTGAGGAAATCACCCACGTCGCTCTTGACCAAAACGACGTACGCATCGCCTGATGTGAACTGCTCAAAGCCATCAATCACGTCCGAATATCTCCGATTCGAGACTTAAGTTATACCTTATCTCTCTACAATACCTTAATACAATATGCCGCATCCCAGAGGTCACATGTGCCCTTGCTGCCTAGGCGATGCCCCCCCTCAACGGGGAAAACTACGGAAAATCCCCATTGCCAGCTTGGCCACGCTCCTCCTAACCTCCCGACCCGAACCAGTCCGACACGTCAGGAGATTGTCTTGGGTCATTCGTTCACTTGGGTCGCCTTCGCGGCCCTTCTTTCCACCATCGCTCCCGCTCAGGCGCAGGACTATTCCCTCCCCCCCACCTTCGGCGTCATCTCGCTGGAATCGAACTTCCTGCCCGATCCGAACTGGATCAGCCTGCTGGCGGGCGGCAACAACCAGACCGAGTTTACCGACGCCGTCACCGGCAACCGCTGCGTTGGCTATTTCGCCGATGCGCCCGATCTGCGGGTCCATTTCACCACCGCCGATTTCGGCTATCCGCTGTCGTTCTTCGTCGACTCGCGCGATGATACCGTGCTGCTCGTCAACACGCCCGACGGCCAGTGGCATTGCAACGACGACACCTCGGGCCTGAACCCGGCGCTGACCTTCGACACGCCGCTGGAAGGGCAATACGACATCTGGGTCGGCACCTATTCGGCGACCGATGGCACCTACCCGGCAGCCACCCTGTCGATCACCGAGCTGGAGCCGTTCAACGGCCTGTTCGACCGCGCCTTCTTCGGCGCCGACGACCGCGTGGTGGTCGACCCGACGCAGCGCCCGTGGAACATGATCGGCTTTGTCGATCTGTCCTCGGCCAGTTGCAGCGGAACGCTGATCGGCCCCTCGGTCGTGCTGACGGCGGGCCATTGCATCGCCAATGACGGCATGATCGATTCGCCCCCGGTCGAGTTCCTGGCTGGCTACGATCGCGGCAATGCCGTGGCCCGCGCGGGCGTCACGGGCTTTCACGTGCCGCAGCGCTGGATGAACGGCGAACAGCAGGGCTATGATTTCGCGTTCATCTTCCTTGACCAGCCGCTGGGCGACAGGTTGGGCTGGATGAATGTCGGCCCGCTGACCCCGGCCGAGCTGGCGGCTTACGTCGCGGGCAATGGCCCCGACATCATGCAGGCCGGGTATTCCTTCGACCAGGAGGGCGTTCTGACCGGCAACCTCGATTGCCCCTTTGTCGAACTGGGCGGCGAGAACACGCTGATCCACGAATGCGACACGTTGCAGGGCGACAGCGGCTCGCCGCTGTTCATCACTGAAGGGGTAGGCTTCCGCATCATCGGCGTGGAATCCCACACCCTCAACATGCCGCGCGAGCCCTATGACCGGAACGTCGCGATGTATACCGAATATGTAGTGGCCGAACTGGCCCTGCTGACGCCGGGCACCACCACCGTGGCACCTGTCCGGCCCGGCAAGTAACCACCGATCACCGCGTCGCGCCCAAAGCGGGCCCCTCGTCACCGAGGGGCCCGTCGCGTTTCAGATACCCGCGTTCACCGGCCGGTGGGCGGCATAGATCTCGACCAGGCGCGCGATCGCGGCCTCGGGCGACAGTTCCTCGGACGCACCGGTGCGACGGCTGGTCAACTCGACCACTCCGTTCTTCAACCCGCGCGGCCCGACCGTGATCCGCCACGGCAGGCCGATCAGGTCCATGGTGGCGAACTTGCCGCCCGCCCGTTCTTCCCGGTCGTCGTAAAGCGGCTCCAGCCCATGGGCTTCCATCGCCACATAAAGCGCCTCGCAGGCGGCATCCGCCTCGGCGTCGCCCTGCTTGAGGTTCACGATCCCGCAATGGAACGGCGTGACCCCCTCGGGCCAGATGATGCCGTTGTCGTCATGGCTGGCCTCGATGATCGCGCCCAGAAGGCGCGACACGCCGATGCCGTGCGATCCCATGTGCAGCGGCACCCGCTCGCCGGTATCGGACTGCACGTATGCGCCCAGCTTTTCGGAATATTCCGTGCCGAAATAGAAGATCTGCCCCACCTCGATGCCGCGCGCCGTGCGCCTGCGCGCCTCGGGGATCTGGGCGAACTCGGCCGCGTCATGGGTCTCGTCGGTGCGGGCATAGCGCGAGGTGAACTCGTCCAGAACCGCCTGACATTGCGCGACATTGTCGTAGTCGATCTCGCGCGCGCCAAAGCTCAGGTCGGTGATCTCGGAATCATAGAACACTTCCGACTCGCCGGTATCGGCCAGCACCAGAAATTCATGCGTGTAATCGCCGCCGATCGGGCCGCTGTCGGCACGCATCGGGATCGCCTGCAATCCCATCCGCTCGTAGGTGCGCAGATAGCTGACCAGATGGCGGTTATAGGCGTGCAGCGCCGCCTCCTTGGTCAGGTCGAAATTGTAGCCGTCCTTCATCAGGAACTCGCGCCCCCGCATGACACCGAAGCGCGGCCGCATCTCGTCGCGGAACTTCCACTGGATGTGATACATCGTCAGCGGCAACGCCTTCCACGAGGTGACGAAGTTGGCGACGATATCGGTGATCATCTCCTCGTTCGTCGGCCCATACAGCATCTCGCGGTCATGCCGGTCCTTCAGGCGCAGCATTTCCGGGCCATAAGCGTCGTAGCGCCCCGATTTCTGCCACAGCTCGGCGCTTTGCAGGGTCGGCATCAGCATCGGGATATGGCCTGCGCGGATCTGCTCCTCGTGGACGATCCGCTCGATCCGGCGCAGCACCTTGAAGCCCAGCGGCAGCCACGAATAGATGCCCGCACTTTGCTGCTTGATCATGCCCGCGCGCAACATCAGCCGGTGGCTGACGATCTGCGCCTCGGACGGGGTTTCTTTCAGGACGGGCAGGAAATAGCGGCTGAGGCGCATGGGCGGAGGACCTATCGGATGGAAACTGTCCCCCGATGCCTTACGCGATTGGAAAATGCCTCACAAGGCGCGGCTCAGTTCTCGCCCCCGGATGCGCCGTCCACCTGAAACCGGTCGGGCGCGGGCGGCGTGCCCTGCGTCGCCCGGTCCAAGCCCCGGCTATTGGCGGGCGTGTCGCGCAGCCCCGCCTGCGCCAGCGTCACCCCCGCAAGGGTGACCACAAGGGCCATGGTGGCGATCAGATGCAGGCGCCCGGCGGCCCCCATCTCAGACCACCTGGGCATGGAACAAGGCGAGGCCGGAAGACGGCCGCGACACCTCGGCAAATTCGGCGTTCCGCATGCCGAAAAACAGGACGACCACGGCACCGAGGATCAAGACGATAAGGGTGATGGACAGGACATTCATGAGGGACATTTTGGCAGCTCCTTCTCTCCGTTGTCCTGACCTTAGGCGTCAGGACGTTCACGAAAAAGTCAGGCTTTCCCTACCTGCCCGCCAGCCTGCCTTCATCGGCCCGCCTTCAGCGGCATACCGCCCAAAAAAGCGGCCCCGCAAAGGGGGCCGCAAGGGGGAGGGAGGGAGGTCGACAACAAAAAAAGGGTCGGGTGCAGCGGGACGAGGGACAAAGCCCGCCGCACCCTCAGGGACATATCGCGTCAGAATCCTCCGCCAGAGACGGGGGCAGCCAGCATGACAGAGAACACCACAAGGATCAGCAAAACGGCAGAACAGGCGATGTAATTCAGGGCAGTCATGGACAGGTCTCCTGCGAAGTGGTCCTTCACGATGGTCTGAAATTAGGCCATCGCGCCGGTTCAGACTATGGCGGGAAACCCTACCCGACGGTTAAGGCCGCACCACAATCCTGCCCCCTTAACGCAGACCGCGCACAACTGGTTCCATGCCCATTGCCTGTGCCAATGCGGTAAACCGTGCCACGGCCACCTCGCCGAACAGATCGCGTCCCTCGTCCGAGATCAGTGTCAGGATCAATTCGCCCCTTTTCGGGCGATAGGTCAGCGTGCCGTGATCCACCGGGTTGGCCACCGCGAACATCGCGCCAAAGCGCATCGCGCGGCCCAGTATCTCGGCCTCGGCCACCTTTGCGGCGGGCAGCAGGTCCAGCAGGCTCGCGTTGAAGCCCGTGCCGGCGCGGTTCGACTTGTAGCGGTGCAGCAGCGCCAGCCCCAGATAGATCCGCTCGGCATGGGTCAGCCCGCCCAGATTGGCGCGGGTGGCGTTGTCGAAGCACACCTCTGCACGGTAATCGGGATGGGCGCGCCAGCTGACATCGTGCAGCAGACAGGCGGCGCGGATCAGGCGCTTCTTTTCGATCCGCGCACCCGGGAACAGCGGCTCGATGAACATGTTGAGCGCGCGGCCAAAGCCCGGTTTGCGCGCCGACGACGCCTCGGCATGGCGCGCCGCCTCGATCAGAGGATCGCGGGCGCGCAGGGCGGGCGACATCTGGTCGTAAAGCAACCCCTCGCGGATTCCGTAGGAGCTGATCGCCACCTCGCGCGGTCCAAGCTGGCGCACCAGTTCCTTGAGCACCTGCGATGCCAGCGGTACCAGCCGCATCCGCTCGGCCGAGGTGCCGGTGGCGGCGCGCAATTCCTCGGTATCAGCCGTGGCGATGTGCTTGATCGTGTCCATGATCGCCCGCGGCGTCATGCGGTATTCATGCAGCACCCGCAGCGGATAGTTGCGCCGCGCCATGTCGATGCGCGCAATCGCTCGCCACGATCCGCCAACCAGAAACAGGCGCTTGGGATGCGCCGGAAATCCGGCGATCAATTCGGCGACCTTTTCCTTGATATGGGCGCGGATCGCGGTCTTGCCGCCCTTCAGCCCGGTCAGCTTCAGCGGCCCAAGGTCCGATGTCCGCTTCTGGCCCACGACGCCGTCGCCCTTCAACTCGGCCAGTTCCATGGAGGACCCGCCGATGTCGCAGATCAGGCCCGCCGCGCCGGGCCAGCCCAGCAACACGCCCTGCGCCGACAGCCGCGCTTCCTGCTGGCCATCGAGGATGCGGATTTCCAGCCCGGTTTCGCGCAACACCTCGGCGCGGAACTCTGCCCCGTCCTCGGCATCGCGCACCGCCGCGGTGGCGACCGTCAGCAAGGGCTGCACGCCCATCGCCACCGTCAGCCGGGCAAAGCGCCGGAGCGCGGCCAAAGCCCGCGCCCGCCCCTCAGTGTTCAAACGCCCGGTCTCGGAGAACCCGGCGCCAAGTCCGCACAGGATCTTTTCGTTGAAGTAGTAGGCGGGCGAGCGGGCCGCCCCGTCGAACACCACGAACCGGACCGAGTTCGATCCGATGTCGATCACCCCTACCCGCGCCAGCGAGCGCGCTTCAGGGCCGTCAAAAAGCGGCACGCCGAACGGGCCCCATTCCGGGTGCATGTCATTCATCTGCGGCGGAGCCCCCTGACCGTTATCGTCCCTGAATGTGCCACGTAGGCGCAACAGGGGTCAATGCGCCGGGGACATGCCGACCGGCGGTCAATCGTCGCTATGGGTCAGTTCCGGCACATCGCGCGCACCCGCCGAGCCCCGCCCGCTGAGCGAGGGGTTTTCCATGAAGAACCGGTGGCAGTTGAACGGATTGTCGATCTGCGACAGGTCGGGCCGCAGATAGGTGCCATCGGGCTGCAACACCCAGCTTTGCGCCACATCCGCAAGGTTCGCGGCCATGATCTGGCCCACGATCTGCGCCTTCACGGTCGGATTGGTGCATTCCACCAGCGTCTCGACCCGGCGCGCCAGATTGCGGCCCATCCAGTCGGCGCTGCTGATGTGAACCCGCGCCTTTTTCGACGGCAGGCCATAGCCGTTGCCGAAACAGATGATGCGCGAATGCTCGAGGAAGCGCCCGACGATGGATTTCACCCGGATCGTCTCGCTCAGACCCTTGATGCCCGGCCGTAGCCCGCAGATGCCCCGGATCACCAGATCGATCTGCACACCGGCCTGCGACGCGGCGTAAAGCGCGTCGATCACGTCGGGATCGATGACCGAGTTCAGCTTGGCCCAGATCACCGCAGGCTTACCCGCGCGGGCATGGTCCGCCTCGGCGGCGATCCCCTCCAGCAGGCGCGACTTCAGCGTCAGCGGCGAAATGGCAAGGTTCTCCAACCCGTCCGGCTCGGCATAACCGCCGATATAGTTGAACACCTTGGTCGCATCGCGCCCCAGCGCGGCGTCGCAGGTGAACAGGCTCAGGTCGGTATAGATGCGCGCCGTGATCGGATGGTAATTGCCGGTCCCGTAATGGGTATAGGTGACCAGCTTGGCCCCCTCGCGCCGCACCACGGTGCTGATCTTGGCGTGGGTCTTGTAGTTGATGAAGCCATAGACGACATGCGCGCCCGAGCGTTCCAGCTTGCGCGATTGGCGGATATTGGCGGCCTCGTCAAAGCGGGCCTTCAACTCCACCAGCGCGGTCACGGACTTGCCGTTCTCGGCCGCTTCGCACAGGGCCGCGACGATCGGGGATTCGTATGACGTTCGGTAAAGCGTCTGCTTGATCGCCACCACATTCGGATCGCGCGCCGCCTGCGCCAGAAAGCGGATCACCATGTCGAAGGTCTCGTAGGGGTGATGCAGCAGCATGTCCTTCTGGCTGATTGCCGCGAACATGTCGCCGTCATGGTCCTGCACCCGCTCGGGCACGCGCGGCGTGAAACTGCGCCACAGCAGGTCCGGCCGGTTGTCCAGCACCAGTTCCTTGAGCGAGACGAGGCCGATCATCCCCTCGACCTCCACCACCTCGTCCTGGGTGACGTGAAGCTGCTCGATGATCTCCTTGGCCAGCTTTTCCGGCGCTGCGGCGCTGATCTGCAGGCGCACGACCTCGCCACGGCGACGCCGCTTCAGTGCCGTCTCGAATTCCCGCACCAGGTCCTCGGCCTCTTCCTCCACCTCCAGATCGCTGTCGCGCAGCACGCGGAACATGCACGATCCGGTGGCCTTGTAGCCCGGAAAGAGCGCCGCGATGTTCAGCAACAACACCTCTTCCAACGGCAGAAATCGTTCCCGCCCATTAACCTTGGGCAACGCCACGAACCGGTCGATCTGGCCGGGGATCGGCAACAGCGCCTGCAACACCCGCCCGTCGCGCTCGCGCTTCATCTGCAGGGCAAGGGCGATGCCTTCGCTGGGAATGAAGGGGAACGGATGCGCGGGGTCGATGGCCAGCGGCGACAGGACCGGGAACACCTGATCCAGAAACACCTGCGCCAGATAGGCGCAATCGGCCTCGCTCAGCGTGTCGCGGCGCACCACGGCGATGCCCTGCGCCTCCATCTCGGCGCGCAGGCCCACCCACGTCGCCTGCTGTTCCTTCATCAACTCCCGCGCATCGGCGTTGATCAGCTTTAATTGCTCCGCCGGGCTGCGGCCATCGGCGGCAGGCGTCAGGTTGCCCCCTCCCGCCAGTTCTCGCAGGCCAGCGACGCGGACGGTGTAGAACTCATCGAGGTTGCCCGCCGAGATCGAGACAAAGCGCACCCGTTCCAGCAACGGCACGCGCGGGTTCGCGGCCTCCTCCAGCACGCGCCAGTTGAAGGCCAGCCAGCTGAGTTCGCGGTTGAAGAAGCGCTTCGGCCCTTCAATCTCGCCGGGCGGCAAGGTCACGGGTTCGGCACAGGGAGAGTTGAGGAAATCGGCGAAATTCATGCAGCGGACCTATCTTCGCAATATGACATCACGATGACGGATCAAGGGGGGCCTGCGCAAGGGCAGCCCGCGCATGGGCCATGCCGGGCGGGCGCTTGTCGCTCAGCGCCAGCGCATCGAGACGCGCGATGAAGGCATCGGCGGCCGCGAACGAGCGTTCGATGCGCGGCGCCGCGAAGTTCAGGATCGCGGGGCTGAGCGGCAACTTGCGGTCCACCGCGCGTTTCATCATCACCGCCATCAACAGCGCATCGTCGGGCGGCTCCAGCCGTGCCAGTCCCGCCTGCCCCATCCGGCTGGCCAGATCTGGCAAGGCGATGCCCCAGCGGCTGGGGGCGCTGCGCGCCGTCAGAAGCAGGGGCGCGCCGGATTGCGCCAGCGCATTGTGCAGGTGGAACAGCGCCTCTTCCCGGTCGGGCTGACCGGCCAGCGCCTCGACGTTCTCCACCACCACGGCGGGGGCCTTGGCAAGGCGCTCCGCGCTCTGCGCGTCCAACTCTGCGGCGTCGAGGATTTGGGCCGCGGTCATGTCGGCCCAGACCTGCGCCAGATGCGTCTTTCCCGATCCTTCCGGGCCCGTCAGGACCAGCTTGCCGAAGGCCCAGTCGCGCCAGCCATCAATCTGCGCCACCGCACTGGCATTGGCGTCGGAGACAAAGAAGTCGTCCCGACCAAGCGCCGGGCGCAGCGGCAGATCAAGGGTCAGTTGTTTCGCCATCAGCGCAGGGCCATTCGAAACACCGCCATCACAGATCGTCGAGATCCTCTTGTCGGCCCACGGTCGGGCCTTCCTCGGCCCCATCGATGCCGCGGTAGAGCATCCCGCTCTGATACCGCTCCACCGCGTAGCGCACGATCACGCCAAGGGCCGCCGCGACGGGCACCGCGACCAGAAGGCCGACGAAGCCGAACACCGCCCCGAAGGCCGACAGCGCGAAGATCAGCATGACCGGGTGCAGGCCCACGGAAGAGCCAACCAGTTTGGGCGTCAGGATGTTGCCCTCGACGATCTGACCCGCCTGAAAGATCGCGGCGACGGCGACGATCATCCACCATTCGCCCCAGAACTGGAACAGCGCCAGCCCCACCGCCAACACCCCGCCGACCAGCGCGCCGACA
>JBBQHZ010000092.1:0-15340 GCA_038324445.1 Rhodobacterales bacterium
ACACGTCAGCGACCTGCCCCAAGCCCTGCAAGACCGCCTTGGCGGGCGCGATCTGATCGTGTTCGACGGCGAATGCGTCCTGTGCTCGGGGTTCTTCCGGTTCATCGTGCGGGTCGACAAGGCGGAACGGTTCCGGTTCGCCCATGCGCAATCCGCGCTGGGGGCGGGCATCTATCGCGCCCTTGGCATGGATGTGGATGACTTCGAAACCAATATCGTCATCGTGGATGGCAGGATCACCGAGCGCCTTGATGCCTTTGCGGCGGCCATGGCTGCCGTGGGCTGGCCGTGGAAGGTGCTGGCCGTGGTGCGGATCATCCCCGAGCCGGTGCGGAGTTTCCTCTACCATCGCCTCGCGCGGAACCGCTACGCGATCTTCGGGCGCTATGACACTTGCATGATGCCCGATGCGGGCCTCAGGGCGCGGTTTATGGATGGGGTGATCTGATGCTTTACCCTCGCGCCATAGGTGCGGCATTTGCGGACCTGCCACAAGCGTTGCAGGACTTCCATGCCGTTGACGACACGGTCTTTTATCGCGGCCGGGTGGAGGTTACCCATGGCGGGCGACTGGCGCGGATGGTGGCGAAGTCGGGCGGCATGCCGGTGCGGTCGGGGGAGATGCCCTTCAGTTTCCGCGCCACGAGGGACGGGCAGGTCGAGATCTGGGAGAGGAACTTTGACGGGCATGTCACCCGCTCGAAGCAATGGCTGCACGCGCCCGGCGTGATCGCCGAGCAGGTGGGAACGAGCCTGTTCCTGCTGACGCCGCAGGTCATGGACGGGGGGTTGCATATCCCGATCACCGGCGCGAAAGGGTTCGGTGTGCCGCTGCCCCGCGCGGTGCTGCGCAGTTGCGCGGGTGTGGAGACGGTGACGGAGGCGGGCGCGATCGCCTTTGATGTCCACGCGACGGTTCCGGGGCTGGGGCTGGTGATCCGCTACAAGGGCACCCTGACGCGGGTGGGATGAGGGAACGGCGGGGTTAGTGGCTCCGCCCCGAGAACATCATTGCCGGATGGCGCGGGCGGCGGGGTGAACCCCGCCCTACGGAAATCTCGACAGGATAGCGCGGGCGGCGGCGGTGGGGGTGACCTCCCCCGCGGTGACGGCGCGCGCACTTCGGGCCATGGCGGCCTTGACCTCGGGGTCGGTGCGCAGGCGAGACAAAAGGCCTTCGCGGACCTCATGCTCGAACCAGTGGGCCGCCTGTTCGGCCCGGGCGCGGTCCCAGTGGCCATGCTCGCGGCGCCAGGTGGCGAGGCTCTGCATCTCCTCCCAGGCCTGCGGCAGCCCGGTGCCTTCCACCGCCGAAACCGGCAGCGCCTTGGGGAAACCCTCCGGGTCCTGCGGGCGCTTGCGCATCAGGCGCAGCGCGCCGGCATAGTCGGCGACGGTGCGGGTGGCGGTGGCTTTCAGCTCGCCATCCGCCTTGTTCACAAGGATCAGGTCGGCCATCTCCATGATGCCCCGCTTGACGCCTTGCAACTCGTCGCCGCCGGCGGGGGCCAGCAGCAGCACGAAAAGGTCGCACATCTGGGCGACCATGGTTTCCGATTGGCCGACGCCGACCGTTTCGATCAAGACCACGTCGAACTGCGCCGCCTCGCACAGCGCCACGGCCTCCCGCGTGCGGCGGGCGACGCCGCCAAGCGCCGTGGCCGAGGGAGAGGGCCGGATGAAGGCGTTTGGTTCGCGCGACAGAAGGTCCATGCGTGTCTTGTCGCCAAGGATCGAGCCGCCCGAGCGGCTGGACGACGGGTCGACGGCAAGAACCGCGACGCGCATTCCCGCCTTCACCAGCGCCATGCCGAACGCCTCGATGAAGGTGGATTTGCCGACGCCGGGCGTGCCGGACAGGCCGATGCGCAGGGATTGGCGGTTGAGCGCGCGCAGCTGGTCCAAGAGCGCCACGGCCTGCGCCTGATGGTCTGGCCGCGTGCTTTCCACCAGCGTCACGGCGCGCGCCAAGGCGCGGCGGTCGCCGGTTGCAATGCGCTGTGCCAGATCGTCGTCCATGCCCGTGCCCCTTTCGTTGCGGCCACTTGACCCGTTGGCGCGCGCACTGTCCAGCCGTTGACGGTTTGGTCGCGCGCCCCTACGGCTCTGCCGCATGGACTTGCCAATCGACGCCATTCTGCCCGAGTTGGTAGCCGCCTTGCGGGCGCAGGGCCGCGCCGTTTTGCAAGCGCCGCCCGGTGCCGGCAAGACGACGCGCGTGCCGTTGGCATTGTTGCCGGAGGTCGCGGGCCGGATCGTGATGCTGGAGCCCCGCAGGCTGGCCGCACGGGCCGCGGCCGAGCGGATGGCCGAGACCTTGGGCGAGACGGTGGGACAGACGGTCGGCTACCGCATCCGCGGCGAAGCGGTGGTGGGCAAGGCGACGCGGATCGAGGTGGTGACCGAGGGCATCCTGACGCGGATGCTGCAGGACGCGCCCGATCTGCCGGGTGTGGGCGCGGTGATCTTCGACGAGTTCCATGAACGGTCGCTGAATGCGGATCTGGGACTGGCGCTGACATGGGAAGTGCGCGGGGCCCTGCGCGAGGATTTGTGGCTGGTGGTGATGTCGGCCACCCTCGACGCGGGGCCGGTCGCGGCGATGCTGGGCGATGCGCCCTTGATCTCGTCCGAGGGGCGGGCCTTTGCGGTGGAAACGCGGTGGTTGCCGCAACCGATGCACCGCGACGCACGGTTCGAGGCGTCGGTGGCCGACCTGGTGGTGCAGGCGCTGGCCGAGGTGCAGGGCGGCTGTCTGGTTTTCCTGCCGGGGGAGGGAGAAATCCGGCGCGTGGCAAGCCTGTTGGCCGGGCGGATCGGCAACGACGTGGCGCTGCGACCGCTTTATGGCGCGCTGAAGCTGGCGGATCAGCGGGCGGCGATTGCGCCGGTGACAAGTGGGCGGAAGGTGGTGCTGGCGACCTCCATCGCCGAAACCTCGCTGACGATCGAGGATGTGCGCGTGGTGGTCGATGGCGGGCGCGCGCGGCGGGCCCGGTTCGATCCCGGTTCCGGCATGACACGGCTGGTGACCGAACCCGTCAGCCGGGCCGAGGCGGACCAGCGGCGCGGGCGCGCGGGGCGCGTGGCAGAGGGCGTCTGTTACCGGATGTGGACCAAGGCGGCGGAGGGCGCGTTGCCGGCCTTTGCGCCACCCGAAATCGCGTCGGCGGATCTGGCGGGATTGGCGCTGGATCTGGCGCTGTGGGGCGGCTCCGAGAGCCTCGCCTTCCTGACGCCGCCGCCGGAAGGGGCCATGGCCGAGGCGCGGGTGCTGCTGGCCGAATTGGGCGCGTTGGACAGCGGAGGGATCACGGCCCATGGGCGGGCGCTGGCGCGCCTGCCGCTGCATCCTCGGCTGGGACATATGCTGAGTTTGGGCGGCAAGGGGGCGGCGCGAATGGCGGCGTTGATGGCCGAACGCGACCCATTGCGCGGGCAAGGCGTGGACCTGAAGCAGCGGTTGCGGGCGCTTGAGGCACCGGGAGAGTTCGGGGCGGACATGGGCGTGGTGGCCCGAGTGCGCGAAGAAACCCGGCGCTTGCAGCGGTTCGAGGGCGGCGAAGCGCTGAGCGCGGGCGCGCAGGCGGCACTGGCCTATCCCGACCGGATCGGGCAGCGCCGGGAGGGAACCGAGCCGCGCTATGTGCTGTCGGGCGGCAAGGGCGCGGTGCTGCCGGAGGGCGACATGCTGTCGGGCGCGCGGTTGATCGTGGCGACTGATCTGGACGGGAACCCGCGCGAGGCCCGGATCAGGGCCGCGATCGAGGTGAGCGAGGCCGAAGTGCGGCGACTTTACGCCGGGCGGATTGGCTGGGTCGATGTCTGCCGCTGGTCAAGGCGACATGGCCGGGTCGAGGCGCGGCGGCAGGAGCAGTTGGGGGCGCTGGTGCTGGAGGATCGCGCGTGGCGGGACGCGCCCGACGCGGCGGTTCTGGGGGCGGTGCTCGACGGGATCAGGGCGCTGGGGATCGGCGCGCTGGGCTGGAGCAAGCGTGCGCGCCTGCTGCGGGCGCGGGTGGGTTTCGCAGGTGTGGCGGATCTGTCGGATGCGACGCTGCTGGCGGCGTTGGAGGATTGGGCCGGACCCTTTGTGGCGGGGTTGCGGAGTGCGGCGGATATCGACCGCTTCGACCCGGCGGAGGCGCTGGAGGCGTGGCTGGGCTGGGACGCCTTGCAGGAGGTGGCGCGGCTGGTGCCCGAGGGGTGGCAGACGCCGCTGGGGCGGATGGTGGCGATCGATTACTCGGGCGACGTGCCGGAAGTGTCGGTCCGGTTGCAGGAGGTGTTCGGAACCCACGTGCATCCGGTGGTGGGGCGGGATCGCCTGCCGCTCCGCATGGTGTTGTTGTCACCGGCGCAGGCGCCGTTGCAGGTGACGACCGATCTGCCGGGGTTCTGGGACGGCTCTTACGCCGACGTGCGCAAGGACATGCGCGCCCGCTATCCGCGCCATCCCTGGCCCGAAGATCCGAGGGCGGCCGACCCCACCTTGCGGGCCAAGCCACGAGGGACATGAGCGGACGTCTGGCGGTGGGGCGTAGGGACGGGGCGGGATTTGAAGATGAGTATTTAGGAAAAGGTGAAAGAGGGGGGCGGGATGACCCGAGACGCAGCGAGATCCTCGCGGCAAGCGCAGGTGCGAGGTGAGCACGAGGCAGGCGCAGGTGCGGGCTCCGCACGAGGCAGGCGCAGATGCGGGGGCGGGAGATGCCGCGAGGCCTCAGGGAACGTTCGGGCAGCGATGGTCAGCCGGGGACAGCGGAAGAAGATTCCGTTTGCTTGGACGCGGGCGCCGCGCCGCGGGCCGGGGCGGGGGGGCGCGCGGTGGGGTGAAACCCCTCGGACGAATCGCGCCCGGGCACCCGTCGGCGACGCGTCCAGAATAGCTTGCCATAACCGCTGAAGGTGCCCACGCTTGGCGCATCGGCATCGATGGGGAAGCGCGCCCTCCAGTCGGGCGGAAGTTTCAGGCCGGCGGTCTCGGCCTCCTCCAGCATCCAGTTCAGCGCGATGTTCGAGCGCGGGCGCGCGTCGGGGCGGCCACCAAGTTGCCCGCCGACATCGCCATGGCTGCCCTTGAACCAGATTTGCGCCACTGACTGCCCCGGATGGGCCATGGTGGTATCCCACAAGATCGGCTCGTAGACCGCGCGGGTTTCGTCCATGGCAAGGGCGTGGCGCGCCACTTTGACATGGGCGCCGAGGGCGTGGTTGTGAAACGGGTGCGGCAGCGGCAACAGCCGCCACACGAGCGGATATCGCAGCCCCAGCGCCCGCACCGTGTCATAGGCGCCCATGAAGGTGATGGGCACTTCGGGCAGGCAATGGCGTGCCTTGAAGTTCGCCGCCTCCAGCCCGTTCGGAGCTTCGCGATAGAGGGTATAGACTTCGATCACGCGCTCCACGTTAAGGTGATCGGGCTGCAACAGGCCCATGCGGTCGATCAGCCCCGCCAACGAGCGCACGGCGTAGGCCCCGCGCGAATAGCCCATCAGAATGACCTTGTCGCCGGGGCGGTAGCTGGTCGCGAGCCAGACATAGGCGCGGCGGATCTGGCGGTTGATGCCGACGCCTGCCATCACCTCATGCGCGCGGCGGAGGCCCCGCCACTGGATGCCCGGCTCGTAATAGACCCGAACGGCGAGGTTGCGGGGATGTTGCATCAGCAGGCGGTAGGTGAGGCCGATATTGGTCTCTTCCCCCGGCATCAGGGTCGACATGGTCCCGTCGAGCAGCACGACATGGGTGCAGGCGCGCTTTGCCTGCGGGGCGGGTTCCGCATCGTTGCGAAAGCCAACAAGCCGCGCCCAGATGCCCTTGCTAGGTTCCACTTGCCCCCGCTTCCTGAAGCATCTGCCACACCCTGTTCGGCGTGAAGGGCATATCCACCTGGCGCAATCCAAGGGGCCAAAGCGCGTCCTGCACCGCGTTGGCAACGGCGCCGAGGGCGCCCACGGTCCCGGCCTCGCCGCAGCCCTTCATCCCCAGGGGATTGGCGGTGGACGGAACGGTTTCCGTGTGGAACGCCACCTGCGGCACATCCTCGGCGCGGGGCATGGCGTAATCCATGAAGGTGGCGGTCAGAAGCTGCCCGTCGGCGTCGAATACGGTGCGTTCCATGATCGCCTGTCCGATGCCCTGCACCACGCCGCCATGGACCTGCCCCTCGGCCAGCATCGGGTTCATAAGGATGCCGAAATCGTCCACCACGGTATAGCGCTCCACCCGCGTGTCACCGGTATCGGGGTCGATCACGACCTCTGCCACATGGCAGCCATTGGGGTAGGATCGGCCGGGCAGCTTGGTGGTCTGCGAGGCGCGCGCCAGATCGGCGCGGCCGGCAGCGGTGGCACGCGCCGCGGCCTCCAGCAGCGTCACCACGACGTTCGAGCCGGGGGCGCGGAACACGCCTTCCTCGGCGTCGAAGCTGATGTCTCGTGTGTCCATGTCATCCTCAAGGAACGCCATCAAGCCCGAGACTAGCACATCTGCAGTAGCGCGCATCGCGGTTCCCTGAGTTGTGACCGACCGTGATCCGCCCGTGCCACCGCCCTTGGCGATGCGGTCGCTGTCGCCCTGCACAACCTCGATCTGGTCGAACGGCAGGCCGGTCTGGTCGTGGAGGATCTGGCGGTAGACGGTTTCATGGCCCTGCCCGTTGGATTGGGTTCCGACATAAAGCGTGGCGCCGGTGGCGGTCAGTTCCACCGTCGCGGTTTCCTCAGGATCGCCCAAAATGCTTTCGATATAGTAAGCGAGGCCAAGGCCGCGCAGTTTGCCCTCGGCCTCGGTCGCGGTGCGGCGGGCGGCGAAGCCTGCAAGATCAGCCTCACGTTCGGCTCGGGTCAGCACCCGGTCGAATTCACCCACGTCGTAAAGCTCGCCCGTGGCCGATCGGTAGGGGAAGGCGTGGGGCGCGATGAAGTTCTTGCGCCGCAGCGTCAGGGGGTCGGTGCCCAACTGGCGCGCGGCAAAATCCATCACCCGTTCCAGTGCATAGATCGCCTCGGGCCGCCCCGCCCCGCGATAGGCGTCGACTTGCGTGGTGTTGGTGAAGATGCCGCGATTGCGGAAGCTGGTGGTCTGGATGTCATAGGGGCCACACAGAACGCGGGCAAAAAGGTTCGACTGGATCGCCTGCGCAAACTGCGAGTTGTAGGCGCCCATGTTCGACAGGCTTTCAACCTTGTAGGCGGTGATCTTGTGATCGGCGTCGAAACCCAATGTGCAGGTCACGTCCAGATCGCGGCCGGAATTGTCCGACAGCATGGATTCGGTGCGCTCACCGATCCAGCGCACCGGCTGCCCCGTCAGGCGTGCGCCGTAAGCGCAGAGCATGTTCTCGGGGTAGTTCATCGCCTTCATGCCGAAGCCGCCCCCGACATCGGGGTTGGTCACGCGCACCTGCGCCGCGTCAAGTGACAGCCATTTGGCGAGGTCGGCCTTGTAGCCCCAGACGCCCTGCCCGTTGATCGCAACGTGCAGGCGGTCGCCATCCATCTCGGCGTAGCAGCCGCGCGGTTCCATTGCGTTCACGATGATGCGGTTGTCGTGGGTGGTCAGCGTGACGACATGGGCGGAAGCGGCAAGGGCCGCGTCGGTCGCCGCCTCGTCGCCCAGGCCGAAATCGTAGACCACGTTATCGGGGGCGGCATCGTGGATTGCCGGGCCGCCCTCGGTCAGGTCGAGTTTCACGGCAAGATCGTCGAGGTCGAGCACGATCAACTCGGCCGCGTCGCGGGCCTGTGCCAGGGTTTCCGCCACGATGAAGGCCACCGGCTCGCCGACAAATCGCACCCGGCCCTCGGCCAGAATCGGGCGGGGCGAGGTGTTGCCGTCCGAACCATCGCGGTTCTTGACGGTGGAAAAACGCAACGCATTCGCAAGGCCGGCCTCTGCAAGGTCGGCGGCGGTGATGACCGCGTGGATGCCGGGCGCGTCGCGGGCATCTGACACGTCAAGCGCCGCGATGGTGGCATGCGCCACGGTCGAACGCAGGACATATCCGAACAGCGCGTTTTCCGGCGTGATGTCATCGACATAGCGGCCCTTGCCGGTCAGGAAGCGGGTATCTTCGAAGCGGGTGACGGATTGGCTGGAGCCGAATTTCGACATGGGGAGGGGCGCCTTTCGTTTTGACTGGAAGATTAGGCGAGCGGACGGCAGTGTCCAGCCTTGAAGGGGTGGTTTTCGCGTCAGGTGATGCGAATGCCGGGCGCCTGGGTGATGGTGCCGATGCGCGACATACCGGGCGGGATAGCATCGGGCGCCACGGCGGCAAGCAGGCCGCCCGAGGTTTGCGGATCAAACAGCAGGTCGGCACGGGGAGTGTCGGGAGCCTGGATCTGCGTCCTCAGGGCGGCGCGGTTCTGCGGCCAGAGGGTCGAGCGGACGCCCTGCGCCGCCAGAGCCTCCGCACCGGGCAGCAGGGCGATGGCATCCAGCGACAGGTCCGCGCCGACGCCCGAGGCGGCGCAGATATTGGCGAGGTGTCCGGCAAGGCCGAAACCGGTCACATCGGTCATGGCATGGGCATGGGCCAGCGCGCGGGCGGCCTCGCCTTGCGACGTCTGCATCGCCTGCCAGCAGGCCAGCACATCCCCGCCCGCCGCCAGCCCGCGCATCTCGGCGGCAAGGATCACGCCGGTGCCAAGCGGCTTGGTCAGGACCAGTGCGTCGCCGGGACGCGCCCCCTTGAGGGTGATGGGCGGGCCGTCGAGCAGGCCGGTGACGGTGAAACCGATGGTCAGCTCCGCCCCTTCGGTCGAATGGCCGCCGATGATATCGACGCCCTCGGCCGTGAAGATGGCGCGCGCGGCCTCCATCACCTCGTCCAGATGCGCGCGCTGCAGGCGGGCCGCCGCGCGCGGCAGGATGATCTGCGCCAGCGCCGCCTGAGGCGTGGCGCCCATCGCCCAGACATCGCCCAGGGCGTGGATCGCCGCCACCCGCGCAACCAGTGCCGGGTCGAGCGCAAAGCCTCGCAGATGGTCGGTGGAGATCACCTGCCGCGCTGTGTCGAACCGCAGGATGGCGGCATCGTCGCCGGGCAGATGCTCCACATCCGCGCGGGTCGGGGCGACGGCAAGCCCGGCCAAAGCCCCCTGCCCCAGCTTCGCCCCACATCCCCCGCAGGGTGCAGGACCGGCCATTTCGGCCACTAGCGCCTTGGCCGCGCCCGTCGGCGCTTGCGGCGCGGGCATCGCGGGCAGATGCCGGAAGCGGTCCATGAAACCCTGATCGATCCGGTTCTTCAGTCGCCACATCAGGGCACCCGAAAGGGAGAACCCGGCCTTCTCGGCCACCGCAACCTGCCCGCCCAGCGAGATCAGCTTGAGGAAATCCTTCTGCGGATGGAACGGCTTGCGCGCCGTGCCCACCAGATCGGCGCGCAGGTTATGCGCAAGGATCGGGGCGGCTCGCACCGCGTAGACACCCGCCTTGGGGCGCGGATCATGCATCAGATGCGCGCAATCGCCTGCCGCGTAGATGGCCGGGTCGGCGGGCGAGCGCAGGAATTCGTCAACCTCCAGGAACCCGTCATGGCACGGCAACCCACTCTCGGCCACCCAAACCTGCGGCGTTGCGCCGGCTGTGCCGATGGTGAGGTCCGACGCGATGCGACGCCCATCCGACAGGTCCACGCCATCCGCCGCCACCGCCACCGGCGAGGCGTTCTCGACCAGAGACACCCCATGCTCCGCCAGCGCCACCAGCAGCTTGCGCCGCGCCGAAGGCACCACCTGCCGCAACACGGCCCCCCGGTCGATGACACTGACCGAGGCGTCCCGCCCCAGCCCCCGCATCCGGTGCACGGCGGCCATCGCCACCTCGCAGCCCGCCACACCGCCGCCCAGCACGGCAATCCGCACCGGCCCCTCTCCCTCGCATACCCGCGCCCAGCGATCCGCGAAGGTGCCCAGCGGCTTGGCGGCGATCCCATGCTCGGAAAACCCTTCCAGAGCGGGCATCTCCGACGTGATCCCGACGTCCAGCGACAGCAGGTCATAGGACAACACCCGCCCGGACCCCAGCGTCACCGTCCTCGCCCCCGGATCAAGCGCCACCGCGCGGTCCACCAGCAAGCGCGCGCCCGCGAAACGCGCCAACCGCACCAGATCGATGTCGAGCGCAGCGCGCCCGTAATGCCCCGCGATGAATCCCGGCAACATGCCCGAATAGGGCGCCGTCGCGCCGGGATTCACCAGCGTCAGGCGCACCCCCGGCACCGGCTGCATGCCCCATTTCCGCAGGACCAGCGCGTGGGTATGCCCGCCGCCCAGCAACACCAGTTCCGCCACGATCGGCACCGACGGGGTCATGCGGGTGCGCTTTCATCTTGGCCGGAAAACTCCGGGGGGGCTCCGAAGGAGCGGGGGGCAGCGCCCCCCTCCTCGGCCCAGCCGGACGCAAAGGGATCGGCGGGATAACCGACGCCGGTCATGTAGAGCCCGCAGGCCGGCGCTACTGTCCCGCATCGGGCGCGATCCTTGGCGGCCAACGCCCGGCCCACATCCTCGGGCGTCCATGCCCCAGCCCCCACCCGCTCCAACGAGCCGACGATGGAACGCACCTGGTTATGCAGGAACGAGCGTGCCCGCAGGTGAAACCGCACCTCCCGTCCGGCGGGCAAGGCGATCTCCTCCACCGCGCAGACATCCAGTGTCTTGACCGGCGAGGCCGCCTGACAATGCACCGCTCGGAAGGTGGTGAAGTCGTGGCGACCGATCAGGTGCCGCGCGCCCTCGGCCATGGCTCCGGCATCGAGGTCGCCGCGCACCGCCCAGGCATGGCCAGCCTCGTGCACCAACGGTGCGCGGCGGCAGATCAACCGATAGGTGTAACTCCGCCACAGGGCAGAGAACCGGGCGCTGAAATCATCCTCAACTCCCGCGCAGGCAACCACCGCCACCGGCGCGGGCTTGAGGTGGAAGTTCACCGCCTCCGCCAGCCGGAACGGGTCCCACTCGCGCGTCATGTCGAAACTCGCCACCTGCCCCAGTGCATGGACGCCCGCATCGGTGCGCCCGGCGGCGACCAGCAAGCCGACGCCTTCCTCCAGCCGCGCCAAAGCCGCCTCGACCGCACCCTGCACCGAGGGATGGTCGGCCTGTCGCTGCCACCCGGCAAAGGGCGCACCGTCATATTCGATCCTGATGGCATAACGCGGCATGGTCCGTCGCTAGCGCATGCGGGCCGCCTCGTCCATCGGCCCTCGAAACCTTTGAGGGGAATGGTTATGTCTGCGGCTGTCACAAGCGCGAGAGGATGCCCCCCTTGGTGATCGGAGCCATTGCAGACAGCCTTGGACGGGGCGTGGA
Organism: Rhodobacterales bacterium; assembly: GCA_038324445.1. Taxonomy (GTDB): domain Bacteria; phylum Pseudomonadota; class Alphaproteobacteria; order Rhodobacterales; family Rhodobacteraceae; genus Gymnodinialimonas. Next base: position 11,325 of record JBBQHZ010000092.1, read on the forward strand.
AAGCGTGACCAGCACGGTGTCGGGCGCGTTTTTCGAGCCTGTGATCCGGCTCGGCGTCACCGGTCTGGCGCGGTCCGGCAAGACGGTGTTCATCACCTCGCTGGTCGCCAACCTGATGGACCGGGGCCGCATGCCGGGGCTGGAGGCAGCCGCATCGGGCCGGATTGAGGCCGCATTCCTGCAACCGCAGCCCGACGATACCGTCCCGCGGTTCGAGTTCGAGAGCCATCTGGCGGCCATGACCGGGCCAGAGCCGCATTGGCCCGAGTCCACCCGCTCGATCAGCGAGTTGCGCCTGTCGCTGCGCGTCCGGCCCAAGGGTCTGCTGTCGGGGTTTTCGGGGCCGCGCACGATCCATCTCGATATCGTCGATTACCCCGGCGAATGGTTGCTGGATCTGGCCCTGCTGGAGATGGATTACGCCGCCTGGTCGGCGCAGGCCCTGACCCGCGCCGAGGCGCGGCGCGACGGGGCGGCCTATCTGGCGCGCATGCGGGCGGCCGACGGCAGCACCAAACTTGCCGAGGGCGAGGCAAAGGCCCTGGCCGAGGCATGGACAACCTACCTCCAGGCCACGCGCGATGCGGGCTTTTCCGACTGCACCCCCGGGCGTTTCCTTCTGCCCGGCGAGCTGGAGGGCAGCCCGGCCCTGACCTTCGCCCCCCTGCCCCCCGGCCCCACCCCCCGCGGCAGTCTGGCCCGCGAATTCCAGCGCCGGTTCGAAGCGTATAAATCACAAGTCGTAAAACCCTTCTTCCGCGCCCATTTCGCGCGGATCGATCGGCAGGTGGTGCTGGTCGATGCCTTGGGCGCGATCCACAACGGCCCACCGGCGGTCGAGGATCTGCGGCAGGCGCTATCAGGAATTTTGGGCAGCTTTCGCCCCGGCAGGAACGGCTTTCTCAGCCAGATCCTCGGCAAACGGGTCGACAAGATCCTTTTTGCCGCCACCAAGGTCGATCACCTGCACCACGAACAACATGCCCGCCTGCAGGCGATCATGGAGGCGCTGGTGGCCGACGCCCGCCGCCGCGCCGATTTCTCGGGCGCGCGCACAGGCGCGATGGCGATTGCGGCGCTGCGCGCAACGGTCGAGGAAACGCGCCGCGTGAACGGCGCCGATCTGGGCGTGGTGCGCGGGCGGCTTCTGGGCGACGGGCGACAGGCGGCGCTGCATCCGGGCGATCTGCCCGCCGATCCGAACGCCCTGCTGGCCCCGGCGCGCAAGGGCGCTCAGGCGTGGTTGGATGCCGAATTCGACGTGATGCGCTTTGCGCCCGCGCCGCTGTCGCTGCGCGCAGGCGAAGGGCCGCCGCATATCCGCCTTGACCGCGCGGCGGAATTCCTGATCGGAGACAAGCTACGATGACCGATCCCGGTGGCACCAACATCCCCGCCCGCAAGGGCCCCGTCCTGATCGAGCTGCACGACACCCCCGGCGCAGGCCCCGAGGCCGCGGCACCGGTGCCTGACTTCGACATCGCGCCGCCCACGGGGCGCGCGATGCAGATCGTGGCCACATTAGGCGCGCGGCGCGTGAACAGGCTGGCGCGGTTCTTCTGGTCGGCGGCCCTCTCGCTGGTGGCCTTCATCGCCTCGCTCGCTGCGTGGAACTTCGTCACCGGCCTTCTGGCGGCGAACCCGGTGCTCGGCTGGATCGCCTTTGGCCTGATCGCCGCTGTCTTCCTTGCGCTCGTCCTGATCTGCCTGCGCGAGCTGGCCGCCTTCTCGCGCCTTGGCCGCCTCGACCGGGTCCACCGCGCGGCGGTGGCGGCAATGGCGGCGGGCGATCTGAAGGCCGCGCGCGATGTCGTGGGACAGATCTCGGCGCTCTACGCAGGGCGCCCGGAGTTGCGGCTGGGGCGCGAGGCGCTGGACCGCCAGCGCGAGGAATTGTTCGATGCCGCCAGCCTTTTCGCGCTGGCCGAGGCCGAGGTGATGGCGCCCCTCGACACCCGCGCGCAGGCCGAGGTGATTGCTGCGGCGCGTCAGGTCGCCACCGTGACGGCGCTGGTCCCGCTGGCACTGGCGGATGTGTTCGCGGCCCTGACCTCCAACCTGCGGATGATCCGGCGGATTGCCGAAATCTACGGCGGGCGCGCCGGCACGCTGGGCGCGTGGCGTCTGACCCGGTCCGTCCTGACGCATCTGGTGGCCACCGGCGCGGTGGCGATCGGGGACGATCTGATGGGATCGGCGCTGGGCGGATCGGTGCTCTCGAAGCTGTCGCGCCGCTTCGGCGAGGGGGTGGTGAACGGCGCCTTGACCGCGCGCGTCGGCGTTGCAGCTATGGAGGTGTGCCGCCCGCTGCCCTTCGGCAAGGGGAAAAGGCCCAGCGTCTCGGGGCTGGTCGGGCGGGCACTGACGGGATTGTTCGGGCAACGGGGAGAATAGCGCATGGAAACGCTGGCATCAGACCTCACGACAATGGTGCGCACGCCGCTGGAGGCGGCCCATGTGGCCGCGATGCGCCGCGCAGGATTCGAGCGCAGCATCGAGCCGGGCGAGTTGCTGCATCGGGCGGGCGAGGCGGCGTCGCATTTCTGCTACGTTCTGGAGGGGGAGTTGGAAGCCGTCGATCCCGCTACCGGCGGGCGCTATGGCGGCGGGTCCACCATCGGTCCGACGCAATTCACCGGCGATATCGCCTTCCTGTCGGGCGGTGCCTATTCGATGGCGGTCCGCGCGGTTCAGGCCACGCGCCTGCTCTGCGTCGAGCGTCCCGCCATGCTGGACCTGATGGCGCGGCTGCCCGAGATGTCGGATATCGTCATCACCGTTCTGGCCGCGCGCCGGCGGGGCCAGCTTGAGCGCGGCAGTTCCAGCCTGACGCTGATCGGCGCGGAAGCCAGCCGCACCATCCGCGAGATCGCGGCCTTTGCGGGCCGCAACCGCATTCCCGTCCGTTCCCTGACGCTGGACGAGGCCGAGGCCGAGGCAGTGGCGCATGCCTGCCAGATCGCACCCCACGCGCCAGCCGTGATCTTCGGCCAGGGCGAGGTCATCGCCGATCCCACCCCGCGCAAGATCGCGGCGCGGCTTGGCCTCGACCTCAGCTTCACCGAGGATATCCTGCACGATGTGCTGATCGTGGGGGCCGGGCCTGCGGGTGTGGCGGCGGCGGTCTATGCCGGGTCCGAGGGGCTCAAGGCGCTGGTTCTGGAGGATCTGGCCATCGGCGGGCAGGCCGGCACCTCCAGCCGGATCGAGAACTACATGGGCTTTCCCACTGGCATCTCGGGGGCCGACCTGTGCTGGCGCGGCGAGGTGCAGGCGATGAAGTTCGGCACCCGCTTCGCCGTCCCGCGCCGCGCGGCGGCGGTCGCGCGCAGGGCGGACGGCACCTATCACGTGACGCTGGAGGATGGCGCCGAAACCTGCGCCCGCGCGCTGGTTGTAGCCACCGGCGTGCAATACCGCCGCATGCCGATCGACGGCCTGGAGGCCCTCGAAGGGGCGGGCATCTACTACGCCGCCACCGATGTGGAAGCGCGCTATTGCCGCGACACCGAAGTTGTCGTGATCGGCGGCGGCAACTCGGCCGGGCAGGCGGCGATGTTCCTCGCGCGCACGGCGAAACACGTCCATGTCCTGGTTCGCGGCAAAAGCCTTGCCGCATCGATGTCGCGCTACCTGACCGACCGGCTGGAGGCGCATCCGCAGATCACGGTGCACTATGAAAGCGAGCTGCGCGCGCTTCATGGCGCGACCTCTCTGGAGGGGATCACCATCCTCGAAAAATCGGCCGGGGCAGAATGGCGCATCCATACCAGCGCCGTGTTCATCATGGTCGGCGCCGCCCCCAATACCGGCTGGCTGTCCGGGCTGGTGGCGCTCGATGCGCAGGGCTTCGTCAAGACCGGCGCAGATGTCGGCACGTCGAGCGCCTATGCAACCTCGGCCCCCGGTATCTTCGCGGTGGGCGATGTGCGCGCGGGCAGCGTGAAGCGGGTGGCAAGTGCGGTCGGCGAAGGCTCGGTGGTTATCAGCCGCGTCTGGGATTACCTCAACGCCGT
>JBBQHZ010000093.1:0-15302 GCA_038324445.1 Rhodobacterales bacterium
GCCGACGCCTTCACCGACGACGCAACCGGCAGCCGCTTCTACCGCGCCGAGATCGTGATGGCCGAGGATCAGGCCGCCCTTCTGGGCGCGCGGGTGCTGGTGCCCGGCATGCCGGTCGAGGCCTATATACGCACCCAGGACCGAACGCCACTGGCCTATCTGCTGGAGCCCTTCACCACCTATTTCTCCCGCGCCCTGCGCGAGGGGTAGAAGGCACGCTCACCGCTTCCCTTGGCCGCGCGGGCGCATTAGGGTCCGCCGCGAACCATCAATCAGGGGCTGAACCATGAGCGGAACATTCGAGACACGGCTGGCGGAACTGGGCGTCACCTTGGCAACACCTGCCGCGCCGCAGGCCAACTACGTACCCTTCGTGCGGGTCGGCGACACGCTGTTCGTGTCGGGCCAGATCTCGATGGAAAACGGCCAGATGATTACCGGCAAGATCGGTGCTGACCTGACCATCGAACAGGGTGCCGCGGCGGCGCGCACTTGCGCAATCAGCCTGCTGACGCAGGTGAAGGCCGCTTGCGGGGGCGATCTCGACAAACTGGTGCGGGTGGTGAAGCTGACCGGCTTCGTGAACTCCACGCCCGATTTCGGCGACCAGCCCAAGGTCATCAACGGCTGCTCGGATTTCCTCGTTTCGGTTTTCGGCGAGGCGGGCCGCCACGCCCGCTCGGCCGTCAGCGCCGGTGCCTTGCCCTTCAACGTCGCCGTCGAGATCGAAGGCATTTTCCAGATCGCGCCATGACGCCGCCCCTGCCGCCCGAATTCCTGCGCCAGCCCATCGCCCATCGCGGGTTGCACAACCGCGCCCTTGGCGTGATCGAGAACAGCATCGGCGCCGTGCGGGCAGCGGTGGCAGCGGGATACGGGATCGAGATCGACATCCAACTTGCCTCGGACCGCGCGGCGATGGTGTTCCACGATCACACGCTGGACCGCCTGACGCCACAAAGCGGCCCGATCCGCGGCTGGGCCTCGCGCGATCTGGTGAAGCTGCCGCTGACCGGCTCTACCGAAACGATTCCGACCCTGTCCCAGATCCTCGAGATTGTGGCGGGCCGCGTTCCCCTGCTGATCGAGATGAAGGATCAATCCGGCGGCAGCGGCAACGCCCCTGACGAGTTGGAGCGGGCGGTTGCCCACGACCTGACCGGCTATCAGGGTCCGGTTGCGGTCATGTCGTTCAACCCCTTCATGCTCGCCAACATAGCCAAACGCGCGCCGCATATCCCGCGCGGGATCACCAGCGACGGCTATGCCGAAAAGGAATGGCCGGACCTGACCTCGGACACGCTCAGGTCCCTGCGAGAGATTTCGGATTTCGACGATGTCGGCGCCAGCTTCATCAGCCATAATTGGCACGACCTGAAAGCCCCCCGCGTGACAGAATTGAAGACGCGCGGCGTGCCGATCCTGTGCTGGACCTTGAAAAGCGCGGCGGATGAGGCGCAGGCGCGCCGCATTGCGGACAACATCACGTTCGAGGGTTATATCCCCGCGCCCGTTTGACGCCGAGGCGCCCGGCACCATCTATGCAGTGCGCAACCGGCGGAGGCTCCCTTGGACGGCGACACGCAAATCAGCATCGATGTCCTGACCTCGCTAAGCCAGATCGCGGCGGAGGAGTGGGACGCCTGCGCCTGCCCCGAAGTCGGCCGCCCGCGCGATCCCTTCACCACCTATCGGTTCCTTCAGGCGCTGGAGGCGTCGGGATCGGTCGGGCCGGGCAGCGGCTGGCAGCCGCGCTATCTGGTGGCCCGCGCAGGGCAACAGGTGATCGCCTGCGCGCCGCTTTATGCCAAGGGCCACAGTCAGGGCGAATACATCTTCGATCACAACTGGGCGCAGGCCTATGAGAATGCGGGGGGCGATTATTACCCCAAGTTGCAGATTGCGGTGCCCTTCACGCCCGCCACCGGCAGGCGTTTCCTGACGCGGGCAGGATGGGAGGCGACGGGCATGTCCGCCTTGATCCAGGGCGCGGTTCAACTGGCGTCGGACAACGAATTATCCTCGCTTCACGTCACCTTCTGCACCGAGGCAGAAGCGATTGCCGGCGAACAGATCGGCCTGATGCGGCGCTGGTCGCAGCAGTTCCATTGGGACAATGACGGCTATGCCGACTTTGACGATTTCCTCGCGACTCTCTCCAGCCGCAAGCGCAAGAACATCCGCAAGGAACGCGAGATGGCGCAGGCTTTTGGGGGCGAGATACTGGCGCTGACGGGCGATGCGATCAGGCCAGAACATTGGGATGCCTTCTGGCGCTTCTATCAGGACACCGGCGCGCGCAAATGGGGCACGCCCTACCTGACGCGGAAGTTCTTCGACATCGCGCACCAGACGATGGCGGACGACATGCTTCTGTGCCTCGCCATCCGCGACGGGCGGCCTGTTGCCGGTGCGCTCAACTTCATCGGTGCCGATACGCTCTATGGCCGCTATTGGGGCTGTGTCGAGGATCATCCCTGCCTGCATTTCGAGCTGTGCTACTATCAGGCCATCGACTACGCGATTGCCCACGGGCTTGGCCGGGTGGAAGCGGGCGCGCAGGGCGAGCACAAACTGGCGCGCGGCTACCTGCCGGTGGCGACGCATTCGCTGCACTGGATACGGGATGCGGGGCTGTCGCAGGCGATTGCCCGCTACCTCAAGGCCGAACGCGCGGCGGTGGACCGCGAAATCGAGGTGCTGACGCAATACGGGCCATTCAAACGTGCCCAACCGGAGGAGCAGGATTGATGGCGGAAAAACTGACGTGGCCCGCAAGGGAAGAGGCGCTGGCAAAGCTTGCCCAGAACGGGTGGGCCGAGGTCGAGGGCCGCGATGCCATCCACAAGCGTTTCGTGTTCCGCAATTTCACCCAAGCCTTTGGCTGGATGACGCAGGTGGCGATCGTGGCGGAGAAGATGGACCATCACCCGGAATGGTCGAATGTCTACAAGACCGTCGAGGTCATGCTGGCCACGCATGACGTGGACGGGCTCTCCGATCTGGACGTGAAACTGGCCAACCGCATGGACGAGATGGCCGGATAGAAAAGGGGCGCCGAAACCCGGATTTCGACGCCCTTCGACGTCAGATCGCGGCAAGCATCGTTTCGCCTGCCGACACTTCGCAGATGCCGGGGCCTTCCTCGACGTTCAGCACCTTCACCACCCCGTCCTCGGCATACATCGCGTAGCGGCGCGAGCGGTCGTAAAAGCCCGCAGGCTCTGCCGTCCAGTTCATGCCGATGGCACGGGTGAACTCGGCGCTTGCATCGCCCATCATGTGCAGGCCCGCTGCCGTGGCGCCGGTGCTTGCGCCCCAGGCCTTCATGACGAAGGGATCGTTGACGGAAACGCAGATCACCGCGTCGATGCCCTTGTCGTCGAATCCGGTCTTGGTGCGGATGAAGCTGGGCACATGGGCCGAGGTGCAGGTGCCGGTGTAGGCTCCGGGCAGTCCGAAGATCACGACCTTGCGGCCCTTGGTCAGGCTGCTGATCGTCACTTGTTCCGGCCCCGCCTCACCCATCCGCAGAAGGGTGGCCTCGGGCAGTCTGTCGCCGATGGAAATGGTCATTGTTGGAAGCTCCTTGCGCTTGTCCTGTCGCCGCGTCGGCATATAGGGTCCGGCGACGGAACGCCAAGCGGGAACAGCATCATGCAGCAGATCATCGTCATCGGTGCGGGGCAGGCGGGTGCGTCTTGCGTAGCCAAGCTGCGGGCCGAGGGGTTCGAGGGTCGCCTGACGCTGATCGGTGAGGAACCGGTGCCGCCCTATCAGCGCCCACCTCTGTCGAAGGCGTATCTGTTGGGGGAAATGGCGTTGGACCGCCTCTTTCTGCGTCCCGCGGCCTGGTATGCCGACCACAACGTGACGCTTCGCCTGGGTCACCCCGTCACGGCGATCAATGCTGGTGCCAGAACCGTGACGGTTGCCGGCGACACCCTGCAATATGACGCGCTGGTGCTGGCCACCGGCGCCACCCCGCGCCACCTGCCCGCCAATATCGGCGGCGATCTGGCGGGCGTGCATGTTGTCCGCACGTTGGCCGATGTCGACAGGATGGCGCCGGAGGTGGTGCAGGATCGCCGCGCGTTGATCGTTGGCGGTGGCTATATCGGGCTGGAGGCCGCGGCCGTCGCCCGCAAGCGCGGTATGGACGTGACTCTGATCGAGGCCACGCCGCGCATTCTGGGGCGCGTCGCCGCCCCCGAGACGGGCGACTATTTTCGCGATTTGCACAGGGGCCATGGCGTCAAGATCCTCGAGGGCGTGGGACTTGTCTGCCTGAACGGGGTGGATCGTCGCGTCGTCGGCGCGATCTTGTCGAATGGCGAGGAGCATCCCTACGAAATGGTGATTGCGGGGATCGGCGTCACGCCGAACGACGCGCTGGCGGTGCTTGCGGGCGTGACGCTCGATAACGGCATCGCCACCGATGCGCAGGGGCGCACGTCCGACCCTGCCATCTGGGCGGCGGGCGATTGCGCCTCTCTCCCATTCCGGGGCGGGCGCATCCGGCTGGAGAGCGTTCAGAATGCCATCGATCAGGCCGAGGCCGTGGCAAGGAACATACTGGGTGCGAACGAGGATTACCTGCCGCGCCCATGGTTCTGGTCCGATCAATACGACGTCAAGCTGCAGATCGCCGGACTGAACCTTGGGCATGACCGTGTCGCAGTGCGCGATGGCGGCGCGGCCCGCTCGCATTGGTACTACAAGGGCGACACGCTGCTGGCGGTGGACGCAATGAACGATCCGCGCGGCTACATGATCGGGAAGCGATTGATCGAGGCGGGGAAATCTCCGTCGCCTGAAGTGGTGGCTGACCCGGAGGCCGATCTGAAGGCGCTGCTAAAGGCATGAGGTCCGCGTCGGAAGGACTGTTCTCATGCGCATAGTCGGCGGCCGCCTGCGCGGCAAGAAACTGGCCGAATTGGGGGAGGGCGACGAGGCTGCCCATCTGCGTCCCACCACGGACCGGGTGCGCGAAAATCTTTTCAACCTGCTGACGAATGGTCGCAACGGCGATCTAGTGACAGGCCGAAAGGTGCTTGACCTTTTCGCCGGCACCGGCGCGCTGGGCCTTGAGGCGCTGAGCCGGGGCGCCATCCAAGCCACCTTTGTCGATAACGGAACCGCCGCCCGCGCGTTGCTGCGTGAGAACATCGCGCTGTGCTCCGCCCAAGGGATCACCAAGGTATTCCGCACCGATGTGGCACAGATCGGCCCTGCCAAAACCGCCTGCGACCTGATCTTCCTCGATCCGCCTTACGGCCAGGGCTTGGGTGAAATCGCGCTTCAAGCGGCCAACGAAAACGGATGGCTGGCCGCCGGAGCGGTTGTCGTGTGGGAGGAGTCCAAGCCGCCGCTCATCCCCGCCCCGTTCCAGACCCTTGACCAACGTCAATACGGCCAGACCATCATCACCCTCCTGAGGCACCCATGAGACCTGATCTTGTCATCTTCGATTGCGACGGCGTGCTGGTGGATTCCGAGCCGATTTCCAACGGGGTTACCGTCGACGCGCTGGCGGAGCTTGGCCTGACCCTGACGCTGGATGAGGCGATGGACGCATTCCTCGGCAAATCCGTGGTTCAGGTCGCCGCCATCGCCCGCCAGATGAGGGCGCCGCTTCCCGGCACCGATGCCGAATGGATCGCCGAACTTTATGCCGAAAACTATGCCCGCCTGCGTCAGGGTGTCGATCCGATCCCCGGCGTGATTGCCGTTCTGGACGCGTTGGACCGCGCGCGCATCCCCTATTGCGTGGCCTCCAACGGGTCGGACGAGAAGATGGACATCACCCTTGGCGCCACCGGCATGGCCGCGCGGATGGCGGGCAAACGCTATTCCGCCCATGCGCTTGGCACCTCGAAACCGGACCCCGACCTGTTCCTGATCGCGGCCCTGCATATGGGCGTGAACCCCGCCCGCGCCGTGGTGATCGAAGACAGCGCCTCTGGCGCATTGGGGGCGCAGCGTGCCGGCATGCGCTGCTTCGGCTATGCGCCCCATGGGGGCGAGGCATTGGTCGCCCATGGGGCACGGCTGTTTCGGGATATGGCGGACCTTCCGGGCCTTCTGCACCTGCCGCAGTAGGACAAGCCGACTAATCCACAGGAACCACATCTGGTGGGCCTTGTTTACGGAATCTCAATATGGGACTCTGTAGGTATAAACGAGCAAATCAAATCAAATCCGACAGGCTGCCCTTATCCGATGTTGGTCGAACACCCCGACACATCTGCCCTGCTGAAATCCACCTTCGGCTTCGATGCGTTCCGCCCCGGTCAGGCGGAAATCGTGGAGGCCGTGGCATCAGGCAAGAACGTGCTGGCCATCATGCCCACGGGCGGCGGCAAGTCGTTGTGCTTCCAACTGCCCGCGCTGATGCGCGACGGCGTGACTGTGGTGATCTCGCCGCTGATCGCGCTGATGCGCGATCAGGTGCGCGGATTGCGTGAGGCGGGGGTCGAGGCAGGCGCGCTGACCTCTGGCAACACGCCCGAGGAAACCGATGCCGTCTGGGCGGGGTTGGAGGCCGGGACGCTCAAGCTTCTCTACATCGCGCCGGAACGCCTCGCGTCGTCGGGCACCGAGCGCATGTTGAAGCAAGCCGGCATCAGCATGATCGCCGTCGACGAGGCCCATTGCGTCAGCCAGTGGGGCCACGATTTCCGCCCCGATTACCTGCGCCTTGGCGCGTTGCGCCGGTCGCTAAACGTGCCGCTTGCGGCCTTCACCGCCACGGCCGACGCGGAAACCCGCGCCGAGATTGTCGAACGCCTTTTCGATGGAGAGCCGCCTGAAACTTTCCTCCACGGCTTTGACCGCCCCAACCTGACGCTGGCCTTCGAGGTCAAGAACCAGCCGCGCCAGCAGATCCTGTCCTTTGCCGCCGCCCGCAAGGGTCAGTCGGGGATCGTCTACACCGGCACGCGGGCCAAGACCGAGACCTTGTCTCAGGCCCTGCGCGAAGCTGGTCACAACGCCTGCCATTACCATGGCGGGATGGAGGCCGACGACCGCCGCCGTGTCGAACACCGCTTCAACACTGAGGATGGCCTGATCGTCTGCGCCACCGTCGCCTTCGGGATGGGCGTCGACAAACCCGATATCCGCTGGGTCGCCCATGCCGATCTGCCCAAGTCGATCGAGGGCTACTATCAGGAAATCGGCCGCGCGGGGCGCGACGGCGCGCCTGCCGATACGCTGACGCTCTATGGCCCCGACGACATCCGTTTCCGCCGCAGCCAGATCGACGAAGGCCTGGCACCCCCTGAACGCAAGATGGCCGACCATGCCCGTCTGAACGCGCTGCTGGGTCTGGCCGAGGCGCAGGGTTGCCGCCGCAAGGTGCTGCTCGCCTATTTCGAAGATGGCCGTCCGGAGGACGGCGAGGATTGCGGCAATTGCGACCTCTGCGCCAAGCCACCGGACCTTTTCGATGCGTCGGTTGCGGTCCAGAAAGCCCTCTCTGCCATCCTGCGCACCGGCGAGTATTTCGGCGCGGGCCACCTGATCGACGTGCTGACCGGCACGCAGACCGACAAGATCAGCCAGCGCGGCCATGACAGGCTGCCGACCTATGGCATCGGGACCGAGTTTGACAAACGCGGCTGGCAGGCGGTGTTCCGGCAGATGATGGGCCGCGATCTGGTCCGCCCCGACCCCGATCGCCACGGCGCCCTGCGGATGACCGAGGCGGCGCGTCCGATCCTGCGCGGCGAGGAAGGCCTGATGCTGCGCCGCGACACCCTTACCGCCACGCCCCGCCGCCCCGCCGTCAAATCGCTTGTGTCCGAGGAAGACGCGCCGTTGCTGTCGGCGCTCAAGGCCAAGCGCCGCGCGCTGGCCGAGAATGCGCGCGTGCCCGCCTATGTGATCTTCACCGACAAGACCCTGATCGAGATGGCCGAAACCAAGCCCACAACGCTGGACGCGCTCGCCCGCATCAGCGGCGTCGGTGCGATGAAGCTGGAACGATATGGCGCGGGCTTTCTTGCCGTCATTACCGGAGAGGTCACCGCCCCCATTCACCCCGCGCGCCGTGCCTTGGCGGGGCGCGATGGGGCAGACATCTTTGACCGCCTGATGGAGGCGCAGCAAGAATTGATGCGCGGCGATGACGGGGCCGGCAAATACCTTTCCGTCAACCACGCGACCTTGCGCAAGATCGCGGAGCGCCGGCCCCCGACGCTTGACGCCTTGTCGCTGATTGCCGGCATGGGCGAGCGTCAGGTTGACCGTTTTGGTGAGGCCTTCCTCGAGGTATTGCGCGAGGCTGGATAAACCCACACTCCCGCCTACATCTCGCCGCACAGAAGGAGGTCCGCCCATGCTAACCGTCATTTCACCCGCCAAGCGGCTTGACTGGACCGAGCGGGACATCGCCATGACCAAGCCCGACTTCATGGATGACGCCATGACACTGGCGCGGGCCGCCAAACGCCTCTCGCAAAAGGACCTGCGCGCCCTGATGGACATCAGCGCCGATCTCGCAAAACTCAACGCCGAGCGGTTCAAGGCCTTCGAGGATGCGCCAGAGGGCGAACGCCCCGCCGCCCTCGCGTTCGCTGGCGACACCTACATGGGGCTGGAGGCCGCCAGCCTCGATGCCGACGCGCTTGCCTATGCCCAGGATCACCTGCGGATCCTGTCGGGCCTCTACGGCATCTTGCGTCCGCTCGACGCCATTCGCCCCTACCGCCTTGAAATGGGCAGCCGCCTGAAAACCCGGAAAGGTCCGTCGCTCTACGCCTATTGGGGCCCGCGCATAGCGCAGACCCTGACGCAGCAGGCCGTGACCCTGAACACCGATACATTGGTGAACTGTGCCTCCGTCGAATATTTCTCGGCCGTCGATGAAAAGGCCCTCGGCCTGCGGATTGTCACCCCGCAATTCCTTGAGGACAAACCGGGCGGGCCGAAGACCGTCAGCTTTTTCGCCAAACGCGCCCGCGGTGCCATGGCGCGCTTCATCATGGAACGCCGCCTCACATCCACGGACCAGTTGCTTGACTTCGACAGCGGCGGCTACCGGCACGAACCCTCGCTCAGCCAACCCGGAAATCCTGCGTTTCTCCGCGCCGAAGCCGCCAGCAAGGCCGCCTGACGCGCCTTTTTTCCATGTGCCAAAAATTTCCCGGGGGAGGCGAAGCCGGGGGCAGCGCCCCCTCCGCCCTCACCCCTTCAGTGATCCGGCTTCGACTCCTCGAAGGCCGTTTTCTGGGCGTCCGACGCCTCAGTCTGATACTTCGCCCGCCACTCGCCATAGGGCATCCCGTAGACGATCTCCCGCGCGGCGTCCTTGTCGACTGCCAGCCCGCGCAGATCGGCCTCTTCCTGATACCAGCGGCTCAGGCAGTTTCGGCAAAATCCCGCAAGGTTCATCAGGTCGATGTTCTGAACGTCCTTCCGGCTGTCGAGATGCGCCAATAGCCTGCGAAAGGCCGCGGCTTCCAATTCGGTTGTCATCTTGTCGTCCATGGACATGCCCTCCTTCTACCCCTCAGAGATCGGCATCGGTTACGGCCGCGTCAAGCAGCCGCGCCAATCTCTGGCCCCAGGCAACCTGATCCGCCTTCGCCGCGATAAGGTCATTGCGGACCTCGATCAGCACATGCAGGCGGCCGGGCTGCACGCAATGGCGGTCCATGGCGTCGCCGGGCAGGTGGCCGGAATAGGGCTCGTTATCGCCGACGCACAGGTCGGCCTCGCGGCGCAGACGGTCGACGACCGGATAAGCCAGCCGCGTATCCTGCCCATAAAGCACCCCGACATGCCACGGACGGGGCGGGCGGCCGACGAATTGCGGCGTGAAGCTGTGGACAGCGATGACGATCGGATCGGCCCTAGCCCCGATGACCTCGGTCAGCGCTGCGTGGTAAGGGCGGTGGAACCGGTCCAGCCGCCGCTCGACCTCCGCATCCGAGACGCCGCGATTGGCGGGAATGATCGAGCCGTCGTAGATCTGCATCAACAGCGTCGGGTCATCCTCGCCCCGATTCGGGTCGATCACCAGCCTGGAAAACCGCGACATCACCAACGGCGCAACCAGCGCTTCGGCCATGGCAAGCGCCACGCCCTCCGCGCCGACATCATAAGCGATGTGGCGCGCCATATCCGACGCAGGCAGACCCAGATCGCCGCCCGCGACATCGGCCGGCACCCGGTTGGAGGCATGATCGCAGGTCACTACCCAGCGCCCGGCCCGGTCCATCCCGATAATTTCGACTGCATCCGACATCTCGTGTGCCAATTCTTTGCTCAAAACACTGCCTTGAAGCTGCCTAAGGCCCTCTGCGGCCAAACGCCAGTGCAGGGGCTGTTGTCCAATGCCCCGTTTTGCGCCAATAGAGGACGGGACAGGCGCAATGGTAGCGCAAACATTTCTGCCCGCGCGGCGGATCACCACGGCCAAAGGGACCACAGATCGATGAAACGCGAACGCAACGTCAAGATCGTCGCCACCCTTGGACCCGCTTCCAATGATTACCAGATGATCCGCGCCTTGCATGAGGCCGGGGCCGATGTGTTCCGCCTGAACATGTCCCATGGCGGTCATGCCGAAATCGCGGTGCGCCATGGCATCATCCGCCAGATCGAGGCGGATATCGGCCAACCCATCGCGATCCTTGCCGACCTGCAGGGCCCCAAACTGCGCTGCGGCGTTTTCGCTAATGACGAGGGTCATGATCTGGAGGTCGGCGCCGCGTTCCGCTTCGATCTGGACAAGACCACCGGCGACGCCACGCGCGTGAACCTGCCCCATCCCGAGATTTTCGCGGCGCTGGAGGTCGGATCAAGCCTGTTGGTCAACGATGGCAAGATCCGCGTCAAGGTTTTGGAGTGCGGCCCGGATTTCGCCAATTGCGAAGTCATCGCGGGCGGTCGTATCTCGAACCGCAAGGGCGTGAACGTGCCGGACGTGGTGCTGCCGCTGGCCGCGCTGTCCGACAAGGATCGCAAGGATCTGGAATTCGTCTGCGAATTGGGCGTCGATTGGCTGGCACTGTCCTTCGTGCAGCGCCCCGAGGATGTGGAGGAGGCGCGCATCCTCGCCAAAGGGCGCGCCGCGATCCTGTCCAAGATCGAAAAGCCCGCCGCGGTGAAGAATTTCGACGCCATTCTGGCCTGTTCTGACGGCATCATGGTGGCGCGTGGCGATCTGGGCGTGGAATTGCCCGTCCAGAACGTGCCGCCGATCCAGAAACGTCTGGTGCGCAAGTGCCGCAATGCGGCCAAGCCGGTGATCGTGGCGACCCAGATGCTCGAATCGATGATCGACAGCCCGATGCCGACCCGCGCCGAGGTGTCTGACGTCGCCGCCGCCATCTACGAGGGTGCGGATGCCATCATGCTCAGCGCCGAATCCGCCGCCGGATCCTTCCCGATCGAGGCGGTGACCACGATGAACAACGTCGCCGTCGAGGTGGAAAGCGATCCCACCTACCGCGATGTCATCAACGCGTCGCGCGGGGGCATCAAGGAGACGGTCGCCGATGCCATCGTCTCAGCCGCGCGCGAGATTGCTGAAACCACGAACATCAAGCTGATCTGCTGCTTCTCCGAATCCGGTTCCACCGCCGCCCTTACCGCGCGCGAGCGGCCCAATGTGCCGATCCTTGCACTGACCTCGCGCCAGGCGACGGCGCGGCGCATGTGCCTGACCTGGGGATGCCATTGCGTGAAGGTGGGGGCGGTCAGCCGCTTCAAGGAGGCCGTGATCTCTGCCGTCCGCGCCGCAACCGAGCAGGGACTGGCGGTCAAGACCGACCTGATCGTGGTGACGGCGGGCGTCCCCTTCGGCCAGTCCGGATCGACGAACATCCTGCGGATCGCCCCCTGCGACGAGCGGCTGATCTACGCGTCCGAGTTGGAATAGCGTGATTGTCGGCGCCGACATCCTGATCGTCATCGCAACGGTTGTTGCCGCGTTCTCGCTGTCGTCGATCATTGCCGCCTGGACTGTTCGCCGCTGGCCGTTGATGGCCATGTTGTCCCTGCTGATTGCGGTGGGGCTTGGGGTTTATGTGCACATGACCGTCGACGCGGGCCTGACGCTTCTGGATGTGCCCAATGCCTTCATCTCGGTCGCGGCACGTTTCCTCAACTGAGGTCCCAAAGGCCCACGCAAAAGCGCGCCTTTTGGCTTGCAAACAAGCGGACTTGGCCCTAATGGAACCATTTCAACGGTGACCCCGGCCTAAAACGGCATGCCGAGGGACGCCCGAACTGCTTCCAGACCTAAGGAGTCAGAAATGCCGAAGATGAAGACGAAGTCGAGCGCCAAGAAGCGCTTCAAAGTGACGGGCACCGGTAAGGTGCTCGCGGGCCAGGCCGGCAAGCGGCATGGGATGATCAAGCGGACGAACAAGTTTCTCCGCAATGCGCGGGGGACAAGTGCCTTGTCCGCGGCGGATGCCAAGATCGTCAAATCCTACATGCCATACGACCGCTAAGGAGGCCCGGATATGTCCCGTACAAAAGGTGGAATCGTCACCCATCGTCGCCACAAGAAGGTTCTTGATGCGGCCAAGGGTTACTACGGCAACCGGTCGCGGAATTTCCGCACCGCAACGCAGGCCGTCGACAAGGCAAACCAATACGCCACACGCGACCGCAAGAACCGCAAGCGCCAGTTCCGCGCCCTGTGGATCCAGCGGATCAACGCCGCCGTGCGCATGCATGACGAAGCGCTGACCTATTCGCGCTTCATCAACGGTCTGGCGCTTGCCGGGATCGAGGTGGACCGCAAGGTTCTGGCCGATCTCGCGATCCACGAGCCCGAAGCGTTCGGCGCGATTGTGTCACAGGCCAAAGCCGCGCTCTAAGCGCTGCCGCTGACCGACCAAAACAAAACCCGCGGCACCGGATTGGCGCCGCGGGTTTTTCGTTTCAGGTCTGTGCCGTTCAGGTCTGTGCTGTTCTGGCCCGTGCTGTTCTGGGTTGGGCCGTTCAGGTCTTTGCCGGCGCTATCAGGCGATGGCGCGGCTCATCTGCTCGGCCCCGCGCCGCTGGCGCTCCAATGTGTCCTGTCCACTGTTGCGGTCAAGATCGTCATGGCCACCGACACGCTGCACATAGGCGTTCGCCTGTTGGTAAAGTTGCTCTGTCGAGGCATTCCTGACCTCCGCCTCCATCGAGGCGGGGCCTTCGAACAAGGCGATTTCATAGCGCTGCACCCTGTCCCGCGTGCGGGCAAGATCTTCCACAAGGATCGCCTTTTCCTCGATCAGACGGGCTGTGTCCTTGTGCGCCTGCCGCACCTCGCGCTGCGAGCGGGCAAGGCGCGACTGGTAAGCCAGCACCCGGTTGGCGATCGTCGCGGTGAAATGCGCGCGGGCCAGAAGGTAGCCACCGGCACCGGCACAGCCGATCAGCAGCAGGACAAGCGAGAGGTTGATAATCAAGGGCATTGTACAGGACCTTCTTCGTTACTGGCGACGCGGCACGACGGCGAATTCGACGCGGCGGTTCAAGGCTTCGGCATCTTCGGGCGTTGTGTTGCTGAGAAGCTGGCGCGAGCCGTAGCCGACGGGTTCATAGATGGCGGTGTCGTGACCCGCGGCGCCAATGGCGGCGATGACCGCTTCGGCCCGCTCCCACGACAACAGCAGGTTCTGGGTCTCGTCGCCGGTGGCGTCGGCATGGCCGCGGACAAGGACGCGCAGGCCCGAGCAGGTCGAAACCCCTTCAGCGAACGAGAAGGCGGCATCCAAATCCTCTGGGGCTGCATCGGTCGAGTTCGCCGAGAACCGGATGGACAGGCGATCTGCCGCGCCTTGCAGGTTGGTGCGGCATGTTTCGGCCTGCTCTTCCGTCAGGGCAGGGGCATTTGCACGCTGCAGTTCCCGACCGGTTGCAGCGTCGATCGACAGTGAGGTAAAGACCTGCTCTTCCTCGGCAAGGGCTTCCTCTTCGATGTCCAGTGCCAGATCCAGAATCTCCGGCTCCGGTGAAGCTACTACTACCGGCGCGGCGGCCACTTCCTCCAGCACGGGGATCGGGCGGGGCGCCGACACTGGCTGGACGTCGGCCACAGGCGGCATCGGCAACAGGTTCTGCTGGGATGGGCGCAATGCCTGTCCCGTCGCCAGAAAACCGCCGGCAACACCCGACAGTGTGAACAACCCGGCTGCCAGAAGCACCGAGGGCGTTGCCACAAGTTTGCGGTAGTGCTCTACCCGGCGCGCGGCATGGGCCAGGCGCTGGCCGGCATCCTGATGCTCCGAATTGTCATGCGCCCGTTTTCTCAAGATCGCCATCAACCCAACTCCGATTGGACGGAGCCATGGGGATGGACGCCGTCTGTATACTGCACAATTTGAGGTGTCAGGGTGGTTGGTTTGGCGACGACACCGCGCATCAGCGCGGACGATTGCGACCACGCCGCAAGAGCGTTGCCGTTGGCGATCCCATCGCGGGATGCCAAACGTCGAAGATCAGCCTTCGACTGAGGTGTGACCAAACTGCTCACGTGTTCCTGCCCATTAGATGTCGGTGATTTTGTTCCCGACTTGACGCGAAGGTGAGGCCTTGCCCGTTTTCAGTTAATCATTTGCCAAGTTCGGGCAAATGACATGTCAAAAGATGTTGCACTAATGCCGCCTTCAGGCGTTATCCGGGGCTCTGGCGGGGCCGTTTAAGACGATGATTTCATATATTTTTCCCGCCATTCTCAGTGAACGTTCCTGACTGTTCGGGGCAGGTGTCCTAATTGTGGCGAGATTGCGGCGCGGCCCCCGCCTCATCTTGCAATTGTCGCGCCGCTCTCTTAGGGCATTGGCCGGTTTACCTTGGCGGGAGCGGACGAATATGCACGGCTTGGACGAATTGCGCGCCGCTTGGCTGGACCGCATCGGCGGCGCCACGGACGAGGCGGCGCTGGAAGCGTTCCGCGTGGCAGCGCTTGGCAAGAAGGGCGAGATCAGCCTGATGATGCGCGAACTGGGCGGCATGTCACCCGAGGAGCGTCAGGTCGCCGGCCCCGCACTCAATTCTCTGAAGGACGAGGTCAACGCGGCGCTGGTCGCCAAGAAGGCCGGTCTGGGCGACGCCGCGCTGGACGAACGGTTGAAGGCCGAGTGGCTGGACGTGACGCTGCCTGCCCGCCACCGCCGTCAGGGCACGATCCATCCCGTGAGCCAGGTGATGGAAGAAGTTACCGCCATCTTCGCCGATATGGGCTTTTCCGTCGCAGAAGGTCCGCAGATCGAGACGGATTTCTACAACTTCGACGCGCTCAACATTCCCGGCCACCACCCGGCCCGGGCCGAGATGGACACGTTCTATAT
>JBBQHZ010000094.1:0-15259 GCA_038324445.1 Rhodobacterales bacterium
GCTGCGACGACAAGGGTCTGGTCGCCATCGCCGCCTGGGGTTTGGGGACCAGCGTCTGGGAGGACAGTTCTGACCGCGCTGTGCGCGCCGCGCAGGCCATAACGATGAGCCTTCCGGTTGTCGCAGCGGTCGCGGCGGGCAAGGTCTTTGTCGGCCTTGTCGGTGCCAAACCCTATTTGCAACACACCATCGTCGGCGATGCGATCAACCGCGCCGCCGCTATGGGTGTTGCCGCCGCTGCACCGCTGACGCTCGACGCCGCTACCTGTGCAGCGGTGGCCCGCCGGTTCGAGACGCGCGAAGTGGCACGGCTGACACTGAAAGGTCAGGCGGACCCCGCGCCGATCCATACCGTGACCGCCGAACGGCTACGTAGTCTGGTCCATGACGGCGCAATGATCGGACGCAAGGCTGAACGCGAGCGACTTGAGACGCTTGCCACCCGGCTGCTCGCTGGCGAAGTGGTTTCAGCCTGCATAAGCGGCGATCCAGGGCTAGGGAAGTCGCGGCTTGCAGCCTGGTTTTCTGATCATCTGGCCGAGGTCGGTCTTTCCTGTTTCGAGATTCAGGCCGACAGCATGCGCCGCTCCATCGGCTTGGCACCCTTGGCGCCGCTGGTCGCGCGGCTGCTAGACCTTTCTCCAAAGGCCGACGCCTCCGCTTGCCAGGCCGCGGTAAGCCGGGTTTTCGGCCCCGAACGCGCCGACTTGCTACCGCTGTTGTCACCGCTGCTGCCGACTGAGCTGCCCGAGACCGACGCGACACGGGCCATCGCGGGGGCTGGCCGCGCCCAGTTGACACGCGAGCTTTCGGTGGCTCTTCTGACGAAGCTGCTGCCGACGCAACAATGCTTTTTGTTGATCGAGGACGCCCACTGGCTTGACTCCGCGACATGGCAGTTGCTGGACGAACTGACCCGCCGGGAGCCGATCTCGATCTGTCTGGTGACCCGGCCACTGCTGCCTGGGAACCTGCCGACCGAGGCGCGCCGCTTTCTTGACCCCGTACGGGTCGAGACGCTGCACATTGCGCCGCTCGATACCTCGGAAAGCGCCGCCCTGGCGGCACAGACGCTGGGCGTGCGCGCGGTTTCGCCGCCGCTCGCCGAGTTCGTGCACAGCCGGGCGGCGGGCCATCCGCTGTTCACCGCAGCCTTGGTGCTCGCCCTGGTGGCGCGGGGTGTGGTGCCGGTGGCCGGTGGCTACGCCCATCTTGAGCTGGGCACAGTCGGGCTTGCGCAACTGAGCCTTCCCACAGACGCCGCGGGCGTCATCGACGAACGCATCAGCCAGCTGCCCGACGCCGAGCGTCTGACGATCCGAGTGGCAGCCGTACTGGGGCGAGCCTTCGATACGGACGCGCTGGTCGATCTGCACCCTTCGGCGACACGCCCGCAGATCGAGGCTGATCTGGTCCGCATCCACAATGCGGGCCTGATCGAACCAACCACCCCGGGCCAGTGGATTTTTCATCACGCGATCATCGCGGACGCTGCTTATCAGTCGCTGGTCACCGAGCAGGCCCGCCATCTGCACAAAGGTGTCGTCGCGCGGATCGCACGGCAGGCCGGCGAGACGCCCGAACAAAGTGACCTGACCCTGATGGCGCATCATGCCGAGCGCGCTGGCGACCACACCGCAGCCTTGCAATACATCGCTGCCGCCGCCGAGGGTGCGCGCCGAGCCTATGCCAATCTCGAAGTGGTCGATTTCCTGACCCGCGCGCTGACCCTCAGCGCAGCAGAGGGTAAGATGGCCGACAAGATAACACGGGCGCGCTGGCAATTCCACATTGCCCATGCCCTGCGCGAACTTGGTCAATATCAGCGCTCCGAGGACTTCCTCAATCGCTGCATTTCCGCCCTGGACCGCCGTCCGCCTCAAACCCGGGGGCAGGCGGCGCGCGGGATGCTGGGCGGGTATCTGACCTACCGCCTCCGACCGCATCGTGATGCCCGACCCGAAGCCGAGCGTGCGCCTGTCATACTGGCCGCCGATGCCAACATGATGTTGTCCGAGATCCACTATGAGCTGAACAAGATCCCCTATACCTTGGCCGAAGTCCTCCGAGGCGCCAACTTGGCCCGTGCCGCCGGGGGCGACAGCGCGACGCTGGCCAAGCTTTACATTGGGATGGCCTTGATATCGACCGCCTTGCCTTGGGCGTTGGACGGCGACACGCTTCAGGCCCGAGCGCTGGACATCGCCGGTCGCCTGAACGACCCGGCAACCGTGGCTTGGGTGTACCTCGTCTCGGGCAATTACGAAACCGGCAAGGGGGGATGGGCCGATGGCAAAGCGCATTTCCACCGGTCCATGGACATCGCCATAGGCTGCGGCGAGCGGAAGACCTGGGAAACCGCCGCGTCCACGCTCGCCAATCTGACGCGGCTCGAAGGGCAGTTCGAAGACGCCATCGGCTGGTCGGACGTCACCTTGGCCGCAAGCCGCGACCGCGGCATCGTGCACGGCATCATCTGGTCGCATAACGGACGCGCTCGGGATCTGCTGTGCCTGTCGCGCTGGGACGAAATGCGCGAGGATGTCAGGGAACTGGAGCGCCTTCTGGACGACCCCACCAATGCGCTGAATGCCAACGACAACAACAGGCTGGTCTTCCATTATACCCGTGCGGTGCTGGCCCTGCAGGACGGCAATGAAGCATCGGCGCTTGCGGATCTGGATGCAGCCCTTGCAATCGTTGCGCGCACGGCGCGCCCTCAAGTTTACATGACGCAGAACGCTCCGTTCTACAGCGATCTGATCTGGGCCCTGTGGGAACGCGGACACCGGGGCGACGCCATGCTTGCGCGGCAGGCTCAGGTCACCGCAGCGGCAAAACGCATCGCGCGCCAGTATCGCGCCGGCGTTCCGATGGCGGCGCAGGCAGAAGGCGACGGACATTGGCTGCGCGGCCGGCCTGCCAAGGCGATAGTCGCGTGGCGCGCCTCCGTCGAGGCCGCCGAAGCGCGTGGCATGCGCTTTGCCGCCGCTCAGGCGCTTGACCGTTTGGCGCGCACCGGCTTGGACGCGGGTGTCGCCGCCGGGCGTGACAGCCATCTGCACGGGCTGGGCATCACCCAACCGCGCCTGTGGCGACTATGACGACGCCCCTGTCGACTTCCCATCCGCCACCCGACCTGATAGGCAAAAAAAAGGCAATAAATCGACGTGCAGCGATCAGTCTTGAGGTGCTATAATATCATGCGGGACGCGAAAGTTGCCGTGGTCATTCCGGTTCACAACGGCGGCAAGACGCTGGCTGCCACACTCGATGACCTTCTCCATCAGACCTTCCAGGACTTTTCGATCACCATCGTCGAGAACGCATCCACTGACGACACTATCGCAATTGCCGAGAGATACCGTGCCGCTGATCCGCGGGTTTCGATCGACTATGGAATCGACCTTCTGCCGGTGCTCGACAATTTCATAAGAGCCATGCGGATCGGGGCCAGCCGGGGCAAGTATTTCATGCTGCGCGCCTGCGACGATACGGCTGAACCGGATTATCTTGAGAAATTGGTCGCCGCCCTCGATGCCCGGCCTGATTGCCAGATGGCCGGAGGAACAACCAAGATGGTCGGCGGCATTAAAGGGGAGCGTCTCAAGCGCCCCAGCCCAAGTGTAGCGAACTTCACCAAAAACTACGTTGCGGGACAAATTCCGCGCAACCTCACGTTTCCGGCAGAATGGCTTTACGGCCTATTTCGCTCTGAATGCGAATTGCGTTTGCGCGACCGCTGGGTGGCATTGGGAACTGCGGCTTGCGCTGCATCCTATGCAGTGTTCGACTTCGTGATTCATGAGGAAGTCATATACGTTCCAGACGCACAGTTTATTTTTGTCGAAGGCTCGGACTCTTGGAAGACATACGGCGCAAATGGATTTCGGGAAAAACTGCGCCGACGGTTGGACTACAGCTTGGGCTGCTTCGCACTTCGCCGGTCTTTGCCAGCGGTCAGCACGTTCACCACGATCCGGTTCTTTCTGATGTGCTTGTCTGATTCCCGGCGAAAGACACGCATCAAATTCCTGGGGTTTCTTTAAAGCCTCTTGCTAGCCTCTGATCAGCGGATGATCTCCGACAGCGGTGCTGTCAGACGAATTCGAACCAGTCTCAGCAAGGACAGTAGCTCTGCCGGTTATTTCGCGCAAAGGCCGCGCCATTCGGCGAGAGCGGCGGCGCGGTTGGTCTTGAAAAGGGGCCGACTGGAAAGGCTGCGTTCATGATTGAAGTGGTTGCAGACGGAGGCGTGCACTGTGGCGAACTTCTGCAAACTTCGCATGCGCCGGAACCGCAGCATCGCCCGCTCCCGTCGTCGGAACGGCAGATATGAATTCTCCGCCCTGTTGTTGAGCCGCCGGCCGGTTTCCTGCCGATCCCCGGCACCGATCTCCTTCAGTGCGGCGCCGTAAGCGCGCAGCTTATCGGTCACAATGGCTTCCGGCCGACCGGGCCGTCGCATTGCTTTCTTCAAGAATTTCAATGCCGCCTTCTTGTCCCGGGTCTAAGTGACAAAGCTTTCCAGCTCCTAGCCCTCGTGATCGACAGCCCGCCAAAGGAGTGTCGCTCTCCGATGATCTTCACGAATACCTCGTCAAGGTGCCACCGCCACTGGCTGGATTTCATACCCTCGAGCCGGCGCTTTCGGATCTCCGAGGCGAACATCGGACCGAAGCGATGCCACCAGAACCGCACGGTTTCGTGGCTCACATCGACGCCACGCTCATGGAGCAGATCCTCGACGTTACGAAGGGACACCGGGGAACGAACGTAGAGCATCACTGCCAAACGGATGATCTCGGGCGACGTTTCGAAATAACGGAAGGGGCTGCGTCTGGTCATGGGTGAAGGCTAGCTGGCGCCCTGCCCCGGCGAGGCGACTATTGGCGGAAACCATCCGATAAGATACATCAAGCCGCCGACACGGGATCATTCTGGAAAGATAGTCATTCAAATAAACTCCTACTTTGACTACGCAAATCACGAGAACGTTAAGAGATTGGCAAGGCTCTACTTCGAGACTGGTTATCCATTCGACACCCCAATAAGTAGCCTAAATCAAGAGCTTTCCGATCTGAAAATCATGCGAAACGCATGTGCGCACATGTCGTCCACCACGAAGGCAAAACTAGAGGGGCTGGGACTTCGTATTTTTGGAAGTCCACAGGCCGGCATCACGGTCTACCAGATCCTCACGGCGGACGACCCAAGAACGAACCCAAGGGTAACTGTTTACGCAAACTATCGCGATAAGCTACTCGTTGCGGCGGAATTGATAGCACAGGGCTAACACCGTAGCATCACTTCCACCAATCGTTTCAACCGAACCACTTTCTGCGCGGAGCGCGAGTGACCGCTTCAAGGAAACTGCGCTGCAGCACCTCGCTGGCGCCGACTGGCAGCTCAGGGCCGAACAGGTCGATAGCGCGGCGCGGGCCGCGAGAAAACCTCGCCGCATGGCCGCTTCGAGCCAATAGTTCGCTCTCTCAAATGCCGTCATACGCACTCTGCGCCGCTCGAATGCGGCTCTCGTTTTCGACGGCCCAGGCGGCAAGTGCGGCAATAGGTTCGATCAGCGAGCGCCCCATATCGGTCAGCCCATATTCAACCGCCGGGGGGCGGGTGTCGTACACGCGCCGCCACACGAGGCCGTCCCGCTCAAGGCCGCGAAGGGTCTGGGTCAGCATCCGCTGCGATATACCATCGACGGCGCGCAGCAACGCGCGAAAGCGCTCGTCCCCGTGGCTTAGGCGCAGCACGATCAACACGCTCCACTTGTCCCCCACGCGATCCAGAACGTCCCGCACTGGACAGGCTCCGGCATAGCCGCCGCACATCCATGCGTCTTCGGCGGGCGGGGCAGGCACTTCTATGTGCCCATCAGCGGAAATAGTGCCTCCTTTTGCGTTCATCACCCATCCTCTATGTGGTTCCCAATTGAAACCATAGTACGATAAGGACCCGATATGACCAAGACCGTTTCCATCTTTGGCGCCACAGGCGCCCAAGGCGCCCCAGTCGTCCGGGAAGCCATCGCACGCGGCATGACCGTACGTGCTGTCGCGCGCGACGCGGCGAAGGTCGCTCAGGCTCATCCGCAGGCGGAGGCCGTTGCCGCAACGCTCGAAGACGAGGCGTCGCTCGTCGCCGCGCTGACCGGCGTAGACGCGGCCTTCCTGCACCTTCCGATGCCCACTGCGCCGGATGCGCAGCAGAAATGGTTGACGGCCTTCATCGGTGCGGCCCATCAAGCCCAGCTGCCCCTGCTGGTCTACACGACCGGCGGAGCGACGGGCGAACGCTTCCCATCATCCGTGGTGATCGACGGCGGCACGGCGGGGATGAATGCCCTTTTGGGCTGCGGCATCCCGACGATCGTGCTTCAGTCGGTGGTTTATCTCGAAAACCTACTGCCTCCGATCTTCGTTCCGCGCCTTCGCTCGGAGGGCGTGCTGGATTATCCGCCGTTGCCGCGCGACCTGAAAGTGCAGTGGACGTCGCTTGACGATCAAGCACGGATCGCCGCCGCCGCGCTCGACCGCCCGGACCTCGCGGGCAAGGCTTACGAAATCGGCACGCCCGACGCGCTGAACGGCGACGATTTGGCGGCGGTACTGGGCGATCATCTGGGGCGTCCTGTCAAATTCGATCCGATGACGCCCGACGCTTTCGGCCTTCGGGTGGGCAATGCGATCGGCAACGCGGGTGCGGCCTTTGCGCTCGCCGATTCCTATGGCGCGATTGCGAAGATGCACAGCGATGCGATGGCAGTAGACACAGCCCAGATAGAACAGACCTTTGGGGTCACGCTCGACCGCGTGGCGGATCACATCGGGCGATGGCCGAAGGGCGCTTAACGTCCGCTAGTACCCCCATAGCCCCGCCCCGTCTGGGGGCGGGGCGTGCCACATTCCACTGGTCCATATGCAACCGAGAGAGCGGACCTTCGAGGTCCTCAGTCGAGTGGCAGCAAAGTCCGCAAAGCGGACCTCGGTGAAGACCGCGGCGAAGGTCCGACTCCAGCCGTTGGCGTCGAATGCGGTGCTGCCGCGATCTTGCCAGCCTACTGGCCGGCAGCGATTCAACGAATTCCGATTTCAGTTCCATCTGACCAAACGAGACTGGCATCGAAATCCTTTTTCACGTTCCAGAAAAATGAATAGGAATCAACGCCTTAAAGGCTATTCACTAAACCGCCGCAGTCATCAGGTCGGGAGAATATCGACACTGAGAGTAGGCTTTTCAACGTAGTGACGCCAAAGCGGTGTTCAGCCTTTTCCGCATAACCCTCGAAAACATCGGAAAAATCCAGCCGCTGCCGGATGGGGAGAACACTTTCGCGAGGGTAAGTGGCGCAGGGGATGGGCCTGACGCGCAACCTTCTCCACTTACTAAGTCATTGATCTGTATTTGGTTAAGAATCCGTGCCCATGCAGGAGACTCTCGACGTTCCACGATGACAGCGCGAACCGGAAATACCGCATCAAACAAGGCCGATGATCTCGGCCCCCCTGAACCAGAGGAAGGGGCCACGTTTGGTCATGCGAGGAGGCTAGCCGGCGCCCTGCCCCGGCTCAAGGCTGGTCGACCTGACAAGAACTAGCCAAAAGCTAGACGTCAGCAGACGACGGTCGATCCTCGTCATTGAGAATGCGCGCAAGTCGGCGAATGCGCAGCGCGCGGTTGAACTCTCCTCCAAAGATGAGAACCAGGGCCGCGAGATAGACGAAATACAGTGCCGCTACGATTCCGGCCAGACCAGCGTAGTAGATCGCATAGCTGGCGAGGCTGCGCAGATAGAGCGAAAAGCCGATGGCAAGCAGCACCCAAATGACAAATGTCAACATCACGCCCGGCCAGATGTTTGAGAACCGTGTGCGTCGCGCCGGAAGGAACAGATGCGCCGCGAACAGTGCTGCTATCAAGATGAACGCAGAGGCAGGATAACGTATCAGCGCAAAAGTAACCGACGCCGGATCGAAGCCGGGCAGGATTTCGTGCAGCACCGATCCGATCCGCGGCGCGATAACCAGAAGAAAGCCGACAAGCACAAGCACAAGGCTGGTCATGATGACGATGGCAACTTGCACGAGGTAGAGCATGATCGGAGATCTGGTTTCACGGATACCATACGCTCGGTTGAGGCCGACACGCACGCCGTCTACGCCACCGACGGCAAACCAGATCGTCAACAATATGCCGACGCTCAACACCCCGCCCCGTTGCACGGTCATCACCTGTTCGACCTCGGACACGATCGGGCCCACCAGCGATTGCGGTACGATCGCGATCAGGAACGCGATCAGCTGGTCAGCCATCGAGCGGTTTCCGATGAACGCGGTGAGTGAGCTTGTAAAGATGAGGAAGGGAAAGACGGCGAGCAACGCACGGAACGCCACGTTCCCTGCGAGGCCGAATGCATCGTCGCTCCAAAGTCTGAGAACAGCTTCGCGTAGAACGGCCTGCGCGGCTATCACTCCCCTGCCATGAAGTAGCTCCTCCGGATGTTCGGATACGACCCCCGGGGTCATGACGGCGTTTCGGTTTGCGTTCAGGGCGACGTCATCGTCCATGCGTTGCTCCGGTCGAAACCATCGTCCCGATGGCGTCGTTGGTTTGCGTATGCCAGGACCTATGGATCAGCCGCTCAACAGGAGCGCCCTCCCGCTGTGTTGCTAGCCATGGCAATGCGAACGCCATCAACCCTCCTCTTTGACCGTGTCCGGGGCAGCAAGGGCTGTACTCTCCGAAGCATGCACCTTTGGAACGCGGATTGACGCTTCGTCCTCGATAGCGCGCCCGCTCAGAAAATTGCCGAATGTGGACAAGGCCGGCACATGATCACAGATCACCTTAACCAGTACAAGGATCGGAACTGCCATGAGCGCGCCCGGGAGGCCCCAGAGCCAGCCCCAGAAGATTACCGTTAGGAATACCGCCACCGTATTGAGTTGTAGCCGAACCCCCAGCAGCATCGGGGTCAGGAATTGCCCCTCGATCGAAGTCAGCGACTGGTAGGCAATTGGTGCGAGCATCGCATAGTAGAGGTTGTCGAAGTGGACGATCGCAAACGCCGCCACGCCCAAAGTGCCGATGATGCCGCCGAGAAACGGTAGGTAATTCAGGAAGAATGCAGCGACGCCCCAGACGAATGGATACGGCAGATCCAGCAGGTACATGGCCGATCCGATGGCCACTCCAAGGGCAGCGTTGATCAACGTGATCGTCACGAGATAATGCGACATGCGTTTTTCGATCTCGTAGATAATCGTCAGCGCACGCTTCTTGTCGCTGAAGCGGGAAAAGGATTCGACGATCTTGATGTAGAACAGGTTTCCGGACGAGAGCAGGAACAAGGCGAGGATCAACCCTGCCACAAGTGACGTGGCAAAGCTTACGACACTGCTGACGGCTGTGGTCAGCAAACCAGGCTGTTCCAGCACGACGGTGGCAGTGGTTTCGTCACTTCCCTGAGCGAGTTCCTCGACCTGCTCGGAGGCCTCCTGAACCGCAGCCACGGATTCCGCGAGACCGCGAAGCTTTTCGCGCAATTCATACGAAATGCGCGGGATGTCATCGAACCAGCTCGTCACCGATCCGCCGAGCAGCAAGATAGCCATGACAACCATGACAGCGAAACCGAAAAGCAAAACTACGGCGGACAGCGCCGAGGGAATGCCTCGACGGGCCAACCAACGCACCCAAGGCCCCAGCGTGAGCGTTAGCATGAATCCGAGCACGGCAGGCAAGATCACATCTTTGGCGAAGTACAGTGCGGAAAAGGTCATCAGGATGACAATGGCCGTCAACAGTCTGTTGGTAGCAGCTACCATTTTCTCCACTTCCATTTGCCTGGAGACCTAGTGTTGGGTGCGGAGTTGCTGCGCCGCGCTCGATCGAGGGTGTAAAGAACGTTCCAGTCAGGGTGCCGTACGTTGATCCGAGCAATAAACGCCGTGCTGCGCGAGAGGTTCCACAGTGCTGTCAGACGAATTCGAACCAGTCTCAGCTAGGACAGAGTCGCTGTCCCTTATCCCGCGCAAAGGCTGCGCCACTCGGACAGAGCGGCAACTCGGTTGAGCTTGAAATGTGGTCGGCTGGAGAGGTTGCGTTGCTGGTTAAATTGGTTTGTGACGGAGGCGTAGACGGACGCAAATTTCTGCAGACTTCGCATGCCCCTGAACCGAAGCATTGCGCGCATGGTAAGAAGCTAGCCACCGCCCTGCCCCGGCTCAACCCTAGTTCTTCTGACAGGACCTTTCCAAGGCCACAAAGGCCAAGATCGAGGGGTTCGGCATCACCGGATATGCCTTGGCGAGCATGCGGCTGGCACAGCTTTACAGATGAATTGCCGCGGGGCCCGGCCCGTCAAGACCCATCTCGACCTGGCGGCACTACGGCACTAATCGCGATCTGGGGCGTTGTGGAAGGCATCGAGCCAGTAGTGGCGCAGGATCGCATCCTTCCGCTCTGCCGCTGCAGGCACGGCGGCGTCAGCCAAGGCCGGCACATCGCTGCCCTCCCCACCCGGCGCGGCGGTCTCGATCAGAAGAAGGGTTTTCTGGTTCGAGGGGGTGCCGCGATAGATCTTGCGCTCCGTCGTCAAAATCCCCGATGCCGCATCGTCCACCGACCAGACCTGCGCCCGCGTCACGCCCGGTTGCGCGGCCACGGCCCCTGCCCAAGCGCGCCAATCCACATCGGGCGCGCCGTTGAACCGCAGCGCGGTCAGCCAAGGCGCAGCAAAGACTCCGGGCGTCCCGACAGTGGCAACCTGGTGGAAGAGGCTATGCGACGGGTTGGTGAAATGACCAAGCGACTCCCGCGTCCAAAGCGTCGGATCGTTCAGGCGGGTGAGATAGGCTTCGGAGGTCAATACCTCGGGCGTCTCGGTGTCATACATCATCAGGAAATGGGGGCTGCCACCCCGGGCGCGTTAGCGCCGACCCCGCAAGAACCCCGGGATCGACATCCGTTCGGGCACATGTTCGCAATTGTGCCACTCCTGGAACCTCAACACATAATTCAGATCGATATCGGCCCAGATTATCATGAGGCCGGTCGCGTCGGCTAGTTTCGCTATCTGTAGTTCCCGTCCGAGGAGGTCGAGGATAAAGCGCGCTGCTGCGCCAAGACCGGCGGCGTTCACCATCCGTGATGAAGGGGACCTGGATCAAGCAAATTTAGCTCCGCTCTTGGCCAGAATGGCTGTGCTTTTGGTTTGGGCCATCATCGCCTGCTGCTTTCGGCCGACCTGTCCGGCTTTGTCGGCGGATGTGAGCCCTTGGAGCGTATGTGCAAAACAGCTTCCCGACTAAACGACCACAGAAGTTGAGATCCACTGGAACGCATTTGGCTTGGTGTCGTTGATCTAACGTCAGAAGGAGGAGATCATGGGAAAAGATGTACCCGCGAACGAGAGACTGCGCCGGAAGGACGGCGTGATCGATCAGCGTAAACAGCAGATCGATCCCGCCGGAAAACATCGCGTCGACCTGAACAAGACCGCTAAGCGAGCGCCAAAACAAGCTGGGCAGGATCTGCGCCACCCGCAGGGAGGTGAGCGCAATGCCGAATGAGCCCAAACACGCAAAGGAAAAACGGGCCGAACCCGCATCGCGCCAAAACGCCCAAGGCGACCACGAGGGGTCGGCTCACCGCCCGGATGAATTCGATGCCATGAACCCGCAAAAGCAGGGCCGTGCCCAGAAACCCGCAAAGCGACCCGTCGATTCCGAAGGCGACAGTTGACTTGATGGCAGCTCGGGTCAGGCTCGACTGCCTTGTCATCGGCAGTGGTCCTGCCGGACTGACCGCCGCTCTGGACCTCGCCCGGCCCTTCGATGTGGAAGGTTCGACTAAGGACGTTACACCGCGATTACGGTCAGTTCGATCGCACGCAAGCCCCAGCATAGACTGGCCTTCGCCAACTACCGGCTTTGGCTTCCTGCGAGCAAAAGATACGTCACAGATCGGGCAACGAAGGTATGGGCGCGACTCCCAGCTTGCGGACACACCACCGGCGTGCGCAATTCGACGTATGGCCGGACACATCCCGAACCGTTCAAGGCACTCGATATGGCAGTAGCGCTGCGCGCCCACACCCATTTGACCGTCCTGACGATGCTCGGCCTGTCGCATCTGCTCAACGATTTGATGCAATCGCTGATCCCGGCATCTTATCCGATCCTGAAGGACACTTATGATCTGGATTTCGTTCAGATTGGTATGATCACCCTGACCTTCCAGATCGCGGGCTCCCTTCTGCAGCCCGTGATGGGGATGGTGACGGATAAACGCCCCGCACCTTATTCACCTGTAGTAGGGATGATGTTCACGCTGTCCGGCCTGGTCTGCCTCGCCTTTGCGGGCAGTTACGGGACGATCCTGCTGTCCGTCGCGCTGATCGGGATCGGGTCGTCGATCTTCCATCCCGAGGCGACGCGGATGGCGCGCTATGCGGCGGGCGGACGTCAGGGATTGGCGCAGGGCATCTTTCAGGTTGGCGGTCAGGTGGGCGGCGCATTGGGGCCGGTTTTTGCCGCGTTGATCATCGTGCCATGGGGCCAGCCGAGCCTTGCCTGGTTCGCCGTCGCCGCCTTGCTGGCGATGATGTCGCTGACGTGGATCGGAAGTAAACAGAGACAGATCAGCGCCGAGTTTGCGGAGATGCGCGCGCGCAGGAAACAGAGTGTCGAAGCCCCAAGCCATGCGCCCGCGACCATTGCCATCGGGCTGGTTGTCCTGACCATCCTGATGTTCACCAAGAACGCGTACAGCGAGAGTTTTCGGTCGTTCTATACCTTTTACCTCATCGAACGTTTTGGCCTGACAATCCCCGCGTCCCAGATGATGCTATTCGTTTTCTTGCTGGCGGCCGCCGTCGGCGTGTTGATCGGTGGCATCCTCGGCGACCGTATCGGGCGTTATCGGATCATCTGGATCTCGGTCCTCGGGCCGCTGCCCCTGACGCTGATGCTGCCCTACGTGGATCTGGTCTGGACCGGCGTGCTGACCATTGCGATCAACTTGATCATGGCCAGCGCCTTCGCCGCAATCCTGATCTACGCGATGGAGTTGTTGCCGAACCGGATCGGGTTGATCGGCGGGCTCTTTTACGGACTGAATTTCGGCCTCGGCGGCATTGCGGCGGCACTGTTGGGGGTGATGGCTGACAGCTACGGGGTAGAGGTTGTGTATCGCATCTGCTCATTCCTGCCGCTGGTGGGCGTGTTGGCGTGGTTCCTGCCGAGGATCGATGACCGGGCGTAGGCTTGAACGCGTCGAATGTTGAACGCTTGTGCATAATCCCCACACAGCCCATGGGTTTCGAACGGCCCACAGCTGTCAACTCGCGGGACTGGTGAATTCTGCAGCGTAGCTGTCCAGCCATCCCTGGTCTCTGGGCAACCTGACGCCCGACCATGATGCTTCCGGCAGGGCTACAATTATTGTCCAACTGAGGCAGAAGACCAAAACTTGAACAGCGCTAGCTCATAAACGAGGGCTCAACGGGGAGCAGGTCAATCTCAGGGCTGGTTTTGAAGTCCTTCAAGCGGGTGCGTTTGGTCATTTCTTGATGCGACGAGTGCGACATGCCCGTCTCAAGCCCAGTTCACCTGACAAGAAGCGCCCTACCGCTTTATCCTTTCGCGAGCAATGCCTTGGACAGTCGGCCGTGTACGCCCTTCTCTTGGTTGACGGACTGGGTAACGGCAAAATCGACGACAAGGGAGCAGAACTGATACGCTTCGGTCTCGGTGATGCCGGTGCGCTCGACGATGATCGAAATCATCTGCCGCAAAGCGATCTGGAGGGCAGTGTCGAGGCTTGCGTGAAACCCCATCGAGATCAATTCGGTCGGCGTTTCCGCTCGTGGAAGGTCAATGCCGGTCGTACCCGCCTTGAGTACATTGAACCGGAAGGTGCCGGTCAACGCAGTTTCCAGCGCGGTGATGCAGACCTCGCCGTCGCCTTGGCACCCGTGTCCGTCCCCGCAGGAAAAAAGCGCCCCTTCGGCATGAACCGGAAGATAGAGGATCGTGCCTTCGGTCAGCAGTTTGAGGTCGAGATTGCCGCCATGCAGACGAGGCTGGATCGAAGTCAGCTCACCCCATTGCGGCGGCGGAGCCACGCCCATCACGCCGAAAAAGGGCGCCAGAGGTAGAGTGGCCCCCCAAGGGAGCCGGCACGTCAGATTGGCGCGGTCGATCGGAATTCGCGTTATCGTCGCGGTCGAAACCGGAAATTCGCCGGGCAATGTGCCCGCGAAAGGTCGAACAACGTTGAACCCCCAATCGGCTCCAAGGTCGATCCGCTCGATTTCGATTTTCAGCACATCGCCGGGCATCGCGCCGTCGATCGCCACCGGGCCCGTCAGAAGATGGGCGTGGCGGGGCAGATCGGCATCAAGGATCTTCCGCAGCTCAGGCGCGACAGTCATGCCCGATCCCTCGGCTGGCAGAACCTCTTCGCGACCCGAAAAGGTTTGGATCGTTACCCGGTCACCTGCGTCGACTCGCAGAACAGGTGGAAGGTCGGACCAGAAGCGCCCCCAATGGACAGTCTCGGGTGTCGCGGGAAGCTGGTGGTCAGTCATGTTCGATATCCTTGGTTACAAGACACTTGCAGTTTGTATCCATTCGCCAAATCCATGGCCAATGCCTGCTGTATACGGCGCTGGCATAGCGCGGGAACACCGAAGTAGTCCGGTTTGCGTGTTGGGGCATCATTGACCATGGTTCCATCGCGATGATGGTTTCCGCTACTGCTTACCGCCCAAAACGACGAACGATGCTCTTGAAATGAAGGTTCCAGGTGGGCTCGGAGGGCACGATCGCTGCTATCCAGACAAATGTCTGCTTCGGCGACTGAGGCACAAAGCCAATCTCGCCAATAGGTTCCATACACACGACACATGCCACCTGCCACCTCGCCGAGTCATCATCCCGCGTGCATTGAGTTCGCCCCCGATGGCACGGAGCGTGGTATGCCCCTCGGCGCGGATTGCCTCGACTACCGGCCCGATGGACGCGGCGGTGTGATCGACGATCACCGGGCTGGTCTGGGTCAGCCGGTCGCGGTGGGTCCAGCTGAGCAGCAGATCACCGGTGACCAGTGCGTCGATGTCGGGCGCAGAACTGCCGTTGCCCTGGACGCGGCCCGGTGGCAGTGGTCGGATCGCGCGGCGGTCCAGCGTGACCGTGTCCTCGGGTGCCATTGCAAACGCCAGCGTCCCGCGTCCGGTCTCGGG
>JBBQHZ010000095.1:0-15132 GCA_038324445.1 Rhodobacterales bacterium
TCGCCCTCAACCTCCGCCTCAGGCGCGGCCACATCCTCGACCTTCGGCGCCAATGGAGAGCTCAGCGACAGGGCAGACAGCCCCACCACCGACACCAGTAGGCCCCAGAACATTCCCGTCATCAGACCGCCCATGGTCTTGCTCCTGTCTGCATTCTGCCCGGCACGGGGCTGATCCCCGGCGCTGCTTGTTGACGCGCGCGCCACGGGTCCGCTTGACCCAGGGCCGCTGCTTTGAAACACCTATACAGCGGGCGCGCGTCGCGTTCACCTGTTTTTGCCATCCCTTTCCAGCCCAAGGCCGCGCCGAATGCTCCTTCTGATCGATAACTACGACAGCTTCACCTACAACCTGGTGCATTACCTGGGCGAGTTGGGCGCGGATGTGCGCGTTGTGCGCAACGACAAGATCACCGTGCAGGAGGCCATGGTAAGCGGCGCGCAGGGCATCGTGCTCAGCCCCGGCCCCTGCGATCCGGCACAGGCGGGGATCTGCCTGCCGCTGACCCGCGCCGCCGCCGGGGCGGGCATGCCGCTTCTGGGCGTCTGCCTTGGCCACCAGACCATCGGCGAGGCGTTCGGCGGCCATGTCGTGCGCCATTCCGAGATCGTGCATGGCAAGATGGGCGAGATCCTGCACAAGGGTGTGGGTATGTTCGAGGGCCTGCCCTCCCCCCTCAAGGGCACCCGCTACCACTCCCTCGTGGTCGAGCGCGCCACCCTGCCCGACTGCCTCGAGATCACTGCCGAACTGGCGGACGGCACCATCATGGGCCTGCGCCACCGCGACCTGCCGATCGAGGGCGTGCAATTCCATCCCGAAAGCATCCGCTCCGAGCATGGCCACGCGATGCTGCGCAACTTCCTCAAGAAAATCGACCTGAAGGAACCCGCATGACCTCCCGCGCCCGCGGCCCTGATGCCGCCCCCGCTGCCGACCAGCAGCCAAGCTTCACCGCCATGAAGCCGATCATCTTCGCCGCCTCCGAAGGGCCGCTGTCGCGCGCCCAGGCCGAGGAGGCGTTCACCTACCTCTTCGAGGGCGCCGCCACCCCGGCGCAGATCGGCGGCTTGCTGATGGCGATGCGCGCGCGGGGCGAGTCGGTGGCGGAATATGCCGCCGCCTCGCAGGTGATGCGCGACAGGTGCATTCCCGTTACGGCGCCCGAGGGCGCGATGGACATCGTGGGCACCGGGGGCGACGGCATGGGGACGCTCAACATCTCCACCGCCACCGCCTTTGTGGTCGCCGCCGCGGGCGTGCCCGTGGCCAAACACGGCAACCGCAACCTCTCGTCCAAATCGGGGGCGGCGGATGTGCTGACCCAGATGGGCATCAACGTGATGGTCGGCGCCGATGTGGTCGAGGCGTCGATCCGCGAGGCCGGCATCGGCTTCATGATGGCGCCCATGCACCATCCCGCGGTCCGGCATGTCATGCCGATCCGGCAGGAACTGGGCTGCAAGACGATCTTCAACATCATCGGCCCGCTGACCAACCCGGCGGGCGTCAAGCGCCAGCTGACCGGCGCCTTTGCAATCGACCTGATCTACCCGATGGCCGAAACGCTCAAGGAACTGGGGTCCGAGGCCGCTTGGCTGGTCCATGGCTCGGACGGCACCGACGAGATCTCGATTTCCGGCACCACCAGCGTCGTGGAACTCAAGGACGGCAAGCTGAAAAGCCGCGAGGTGCATCCCGAGGATGCGGGCCTGCCCGTCCATCCGTTCCGCGATATCCTTGGCGGCACGCCCGAGGAGAACGCTCAAGCATTCCGCTCGCTGCTTGATGGCGCGCCGGGGGCTTACCGCGACGCGGTGTTGCTGAACGCCGCCGCCGCCCTGATCGTGGCGGGCCGAGTGGCGGAACTGCGCGACGGCGTCGAGGTCGCGCGCGAGGCACTCGACAGCGGCAAGGCCAAGGCGGCCGTGGCGGCGGTGGCGCGGATCACCTCGGCGGCGGGCTGACGGCGCGCTGACGACAACCGGACCCTGTCACCGCTGCGCGGCGACGCCGGGCGGACCGGGGGCCTTCACCCTGTCCCTCATCGCCAGCCGCCGATCCGGCTTCGCGCCTATTGCCTTTGACACCCCGGCCTCTGTAGGGTCTTGTGGCGTGACGGGGTCGGTGCCCCGTCGCGCCGCGCCCGTCACGCTTCAAGCCATGTCGGAGACCCCATGTTCCATCGCGCCCTGCCGCTTGCCGCCCTCGCCCTCGCCCTTCCCGCCGCTGCCCATGCCCATGAAGGCCATGGCGAAATCGGACAGGCGCATTGGCTGACCCAGCCCGACCATCTTCTGGCGATCGCCGTCGTTGTCGCGGCAGGTGCGGCGCTTGGCTTCGCAGCGTGGCAGCGTCGCGTGGCCAAGCGCACCGCGCTGGCGCCCAAGCGTCGCGACTGACGCCGCCGTCCGGCTCCGTCTCGACAGGCCGGAGGCACTGGCCTAAGACGACGTTATGAGCACCATTCTCGACAAGATCAAAGCCTACAAGCTGGAAGAGGTCGCCGCCGCCAAGGCCGCGCGGCCTCTGTCCGTGGTGGAGCAGGCGGCCCGCGCGGCACCGCCCGTGCGGGGTTTTGCGGCAGCCCTGTGGGATGCACAGGCGCAGGGTTATGGCCTGATCGCCGAGATCAAGAAGGCCAGCCCCTCCAAGGGCCTGATCCGCGCCGATTTCGACCCGCCCGCCCTGGCCCGCGCCTACGAGGCCGGGGGCGCCGCCTGCCTGTCGGTCCTGACCGACACGCCGTCGTTTCAGGGCGCGCCGGAATATCTGGTCGCCGCCCGCGCCGCAACGGCCCTGCCCTGCCTGCGCAAGGATTTCCTCTACGATACCTATCAGGTCGCGGAAGCCCGCGCCTGGGGCGCGGATTGCATCCTCATCATCATGGCCTCCGTCAGCGACGCGCAGGCCGCCGAGCTTGAGGATGCGGCGCGCCACTGGGGCATGGATGCCCTGATCGAGGTGCATGACGCGGCCGAACTGGACCGCGCCATGGCCCTCCGGAGCCCGCTTCTGGGCATCAACAACCGCAACCTGAACACGTTCGAGACGTCGCTGGACACCACGCGCACCCTTGCCGCGCGGGTGCCGCGCGATCGTATGGTGATCTCCGAGTCGGGTCTCTTCACCCCTGCCGATCTGGCCGATATGGCCGCCCATGGCGCGCGGACCTTCCTGATCGGCGAAAGCCTGATGCGCCAGGACGATGTCACGGCGGCGACCCGCGCGCTCTTGGCCGATCCGGTTGCGGCCTGATGGCGGACCTGACCCATTTCGATGCCGAGGGGCAGGCCCATATGGTCGATGTCTCGGGCAAGCCGGTGACGGACCGGGTGGCAATGGCCGAGGGTTACATCAAGATGTCCCCGCAAGCCCTTGATCTGGTTGAGCAAGGCACGGCGAAGAAGGGGGATGTTCTGGGCACGGCCCGACTTGCGGGCATCATGGGCGCGAAACGGTGTGCCGATCTGATCCCGCTCTGTCATCCCTTGTCGATCACCAAGGTTGCCCTCGACCTTGTGCCCGACGCTAACTTGCCGGGCGTCAGGATCACGGCCACCGTCAAGACCTCCGGCCAGACCGGGGTGGAGATGGAGGCGCTGACCGCGGTCTCGGTCGCGGCGCTGACCGTCTATGACATGCTCAAGGCGGCGGACAAGACGATGGAACTCGGCGGCATCCGCGTGACCCTGAAGGACGGCGGCAAATCGGGCCGGTATGAGGCATGAGCACTCTCGGCCGGACACTGGAGCTCTACTTCATCGACGGGCGTCCAGACGGCATGCTGACAGCGGAAGTGTTCAACTGGACCGGCCACGTGCTGCGCATTCCCAGAACACTCCTGAAGGAGGGCCTTGCCAGAGACCACGCGCGGTTCACCGGTGTCTACGTTCTGATCGGAGAAGTCGACGGCGCGCCCATGGCTTATGTCGGGGAAGCGGAGGACATGCGCGATCGGATCAGGCAGCATTCCGCAAGCAAGGAATGGTGGGACAGCGTCGTGTTGATCACGACCTCCGCCGACAGCCTACACAAGGCGCATGTGAAATATCTCGAATCGCGCCTCGTTGAGATCGCTCGCAGCGTGAATGTCGGTGCGCTGGAGAACGGAAACACGCCGCCAAGAAGCAGCCTGAACGAAGCCTCCATCGCAAACATGGAAAGCTTCCTAGAATCACTTTTGATGGTGCTGCCAGCGATCCGGGTGGATCATTTCGATCAGAAACGGCGGCCCGCGTCGGTGGCTGCACCCCAATCGGCCCCGACTGCACAGTTCACCATGATACTGCCCCGCCATGGAATCACCGCCACTGCACGCCTTGAGGAAGGCGAAATGGTCGTTGAGGCCGGTTCTCACGCCCGCGCAAGTTGGATCGGCAAGAATCAGGAGAGAGATGGGTACTTCAAGGACCATGCGAACCTGTTGGCATCCGGTGTCATCGTTCGTGATGGCGAATTCGGCATCTTCACGGAAGACTACGCCTTTTCCAGCCCCTCTGCTGCAGCTGCCGTGGTCTCTGGCCGCCCCGCCAACGGACGCACGTCTTGGTTGCTGACGGACACACGTCAAACCTATGCCGAGTGGGAACTTGCCCAACTCGCGGAGACCACCCCATGATCACCGTCGAGCAAGCGCTGGCGGCCTGCCTTGCCCTGTCGCGCCCGGTCGGCACCGAAACCGTGCCGCTGGCGCAGGCAGGGGGTCGCGTCCTTGCTGCCGATGTCACTGCCTTCCGCGACCAGCCGCCCTTCGGCGCCTCGGCCATGGACGGCTATGCCGTTCGCGATATGGAGGCCATTCCCGGCCGCCGCCTGAGGGTTGTGGGCGAAGCGCCGGCGGGCCATTACTGGCCCGGCACCATCGGCCCCGGCGAGGCCCTGCGCATCTTCACCGGCGCGCCCCTGCCGCGCGGAGCGGACCGCGTCATCATCCAGGAGGATGTGACGCGCGAGGGCGACAAGATCACCTTGGGCCGCAACCTGTCGCAGGGCAGCAATGTGCGCCCCTCTGGCTCGGATTTCGTGGCGGGCGACGCGATGGCCGCCCCGCGCCGCCTGTCGCCCGGCGACGTGGCGCTGGCCGCCGCGATGAACGCCCCCGTCCTGACCGTGTCGCGCCGCCCCGAAGTGGCGCTGATCGCCACCGGCGACGAATTGGTCAGCCCCGGCGAAAGCCCTGCCCCAGACCAGATTATCGCCTCCAACACCTATGGCCTGAAGGCCCTGATCGAGGCGGAGGGCGGCATTGCCCGTCTGCTGCCCATCGCGCGCGATCGACGCGAGAGCCTGCAGCAGGTCTTTGCCCTCGCCAAGGGCGCCGACCTGATCGTGACGGTCGGCGGCGCCTCGGTCGGCGACCACGATCTGGTGGGCGAGGTGGCGCAGGGGCTGGGGATGGAGCGTGCCTTCTACAAGATCGCTATGCGGCCCGGAAAGCCCCTGATGGCGGGGCGGTTGGGCGACGCGGTGCTGCTGGGCCTGCCCGGCAATCCGGTCTCCGCCATGGTCTGCGGTGAATTGTTCCTTGTCCCGATGTTGCGCGCCATGTCGGGCCTGCCCCCCCGCGCGCGGAGCCGCCTGCGCGCACGCCTGTCGGTCAGCCTCGACGCCAACGGCCCGCGGGCGCATTACATGCGCGCCGAGCTGGCCGAGGGCGACGACCTGCCGACGATCACGCCCTTCGGCAATCAGGACAGCTCGCTGTTGACGGTGCTCTCAGGCGCGTCGGCGCTGCTGGTCCGGCCGATCGACGATCCGCGCCGCCGGGCAGGGGATGTTGTCGAGTTCGTGCCACTATCAGGCCTGTTTTCGTGATTCGTTGACAAATTGTTCAGAACAAGTATAGAACATAGAAGGAACAGTTGCCGCCTTGGCCGCCGCGCCGGGCAGTCAATGATCGGAAAACGGGGCGCGAGGCCCCTGAGATCGGAAAATGGGGCTCAGTGCCCCTGATAATCGAGGGGTACGGGGATGTTAACGCGAAAACAGCGCGATCTTCTGGAGTTCATTCACAAGCGGATGCAGAAGGATGGGGTTCCCCCGTCTTTCGATGAGATGAAGGAGGCGCTGGATCTGCGCTCCAAATCCGGCATCCACCGGCTTATCACGGCGCTGGAGGAGCGCGGCTTTATCCGCCGCCTCGCGCATCGCGCCCGCGCCATCGAAATCGTGAAGATGCCCGAGGCGATGGGCGGCACCGGCTTTTCGCCCCGCGTGATCGAGGGCGACAAGCGGCCCCAACCGAGCGGTGCGATGCCGGTTCACGCGGCCGAAGCGGTCGATCTGCCGGTGATGGGCAAGATCGCCGCCGGTGTCCCGATCGAGGCGATCAGCCAGGTCGCGGCCCACGTGGCCGTGCCGCTGCAGATGCTGGGCAAGGGACGCAACCATTATGCGCTGGAGGTTCAGGGCGACTCGATGATCGACGCGGGGATCAACGATGGCGACATCGTGGTGATCGAGGAAGGCGATACCGCCGACAATGGCGATATCGTCGTGGCCCTCGTGGAGGATCACGAAGCGACGCTGAAGCGGCTGCGCCGCAAGGGCGGCATGATCGCGCTGGAAGCCGCCAACCCGGCCTACGAGACGCGGGTATTCCGCGACGATCAGGTCAAGGTGCAGGGCAAGCTGGTCGGGCTGATCCGGACCTATTGAGGCGGAATGCCTGAGGGCAATGGGCGCAGGTCGTGCGCCCTTTGCCGGTTCGTGCGTGATACGGGCAAAGAAGGGGCGCTGCCCCCGGCCTTCGGCCTCCCCCGAAGTATTTTCGAAAAGTTGAAGGGGCAAGCGTCCCGCTTGGCCATCGCGCAAGGGAGCTTCGCGGGGCGAAAGGAGGAGCGTCCTTGCGTCATCGCCGCCAAGCGGCGCTCCATTCGGGCGCGCGCAGCGCCAGTCGGGCGCGGGCAGAGGTCAGAGGCCCAGATCAAGCTGCCGTTTCTCGACAGCCTTGATCCGTCGCTTCGGCGCGCGGTCGTTGACGAAGAAACGGCCCGCGCCAGCATCCTTGCGGCTCGCATGTTTCTCGACGATCCCCGCCGCCTCGGTCACGAACCGATCCCCGCGCCGAACCGCGAAGGCGCGTTCGCGCGCGGCGCGGGCGGCCCCGGCCACGTCGACCACTGGCGCGGGATAGCGCTTGCCCAGAAGCCGACCGGCTCCTTCCCATGTCCAAGGGCTTTGCAGATGCGCATCGGGCACCTCGCGCAGTTCCGGGCACCAGGCGCGGGTGAAGGCGCCGGTC
Source organism: Rhodobacterales bacterium (assembly GCA_038324445.1). Lineage (GTDB taxonomy): Bacteria > Pseudomonadota > Alphaproteobacteria > Rhodobacterales > Rhodobacteraceae > Gymnodinialimonas. The sequence goes on from JBBQHZ010000095.1 coordinate 7,247, forward strand.
GGGTCCTGATCCAGCCCCTGCTTGACCGGATTGTAGACCCGGATCGTGTTCATCCCCGTGGTGCCCGATTGCATCTGCATCTGTGGCCAATGGATCCCCGGCTCGTAATCGGTGAACATCCGCGCCAGATGCGGGCCGGTGGCGCGCCAGTCGAGCCAGAGGTGATAGGAGGCCACCGCCACCAGCATCGCGCGCATCCGGAAGTTGAGCCATCCCGTCGCCACCAGCGAGCGCATGCAGGCATCGACGAAGGGAATGCCGGTTTCGCCCGCCTGCCACGCCGCCAGCCGCGCGGCGTCCGGCTGTCGCGGGCGCAGGTCCTCGTAGGCGGAATGCAGGCAGCGGATCTCGATGCCGGGCTGATCCTCCAGTTTCTGCATGAAGTGATCGCGCCATGCCAGCCGCGCCTCGAAGCTGCGCAGCGCGCCGAGCCAGCCGGTGCGGGTGCCCACCAACTCGTCCCGGCGCGCAGCCGTGGCATGGCCCAATTCACGCGCCGATACCGTGCCCCAGGCCAGATGCGGCGACAGGCGCGAACACGCCTCGGCCCCGGCAAGGGGGGATGACATGGCGCGACGATAGTCCTGCCCCCGCTCGCTCAGGAAGGACCCGAGAAGCGCCAGGGCGGCATCGCGCCCGCCCGCCTGCCGCCCCGGACAGGGATCGAACGCCAGCCCCATGGCGCGCGCATCAGGGATTGCCCCCGGCTCGGCCTCGACCCCGCGCAAGCCCTGCGGCACCGGCACCACGCCCTGACGCATCACGGCGTCACGCGCCCGCGCCCAACCGTCGCGCCCCGCAAGCCTGCGTTGCACGCCGATCTGCGGCAGTTCCGTCCACCGCACCCCCGAAGCCTTGCACCATTGGGCAAGGCGGCGGTCGCGGGCGTAGCTCCACAGGTTGCCGGTTTCCTCCTGAGAGATGATCTCACCCACGCCATGTGCGGCACTGAGATCGGCCAGCACGGCCACCATCTCGCCGCGCCGAACCACCAGCGGCGCGCCCAGCGCGGCCAGATCGGCGCGCAATCCGGCAAGGCTTTCGGCCACGAAGCGCCATTGCCGGGCCGAGGCGTCGGGCTGCGCCCAGGCCTCGGGTTCGGCCACGAACACCGGCAGCACCCCCTGCCCGCGCGACGCTGCAAGGGCCAGCGCCGGGTTGTCCTGCACCCGCAGATCGCGCTTGAACAAAACAAGAACGTTTTTCATGCCCGCACAAGTAGCAGAAAATTTGCCGCCTGCAAGGGCGGGTCCCGCCCATCCTTGCGTCCCGCCCGTCGTCGCGGCCCGCCGCCCATCCTTACGCCCCCGCCCGCCCTCGCGACCCGCCCGCCCATCCTTGCGTCCCGCCCGTTCTCGCGACCCGCCCGCCCAACCTTGCGGCCCCCGCCCCGCGGGCCTACCGTTCCGCCGACCCATTGCCGGAGGATTCCCATGCTCGATGCCAGCCAAGACACGCGCCCCCCCGCGCCGCATCCGGTGCGCCTGGCCGATTACGCGCCGTTTGGCTTTCTTGTCGATCATGTCGCACTGCATTTCACCCTCCATCCCTCCGCCACGCGCGTCCGCTCGACCATCACGTTCCGGCCCAATCCCGCGACCACGGACCGCACCTTCACCCTCCATGGCGAGGGCCTGAACCTGATCTCTGCCACCGTGAACGGCGCGGCGGCGGGGGCTATCGTCACCGATACCGGCCTGACCGCCGAGGTCCCCGACGCGCCGTTCGTGTGGGAGGCCGAGGTCGAGATTAATCCCGGCGCCAACACCGCCCTCGAAGGCCTCTACATGTCGGGCGGCATGTATTGCACCCAGTGCGAGGCCGAGGGCTTTCGCAAGATCACCTATTACCCCGACCGACCGGACGTGATGGCCCCCTTCGATGTGACCATCGACAGCGATCTGCCCGTGCTCTTGTCGAACGGCAACCCGACGGGCCCCGGCCAGTGGCACGATCCCTGGCCCAAGCCCGCCTACCTCTTCGCGCTGGTCGCAGGCGATCTGGTGGCCCATTCGGACCACTTCACCACCGCGTCCGGCAAGCCCGTCGATCTCCATATCTGGGTGCGCCGCGGCGACGAGGGCAAATGCGCCTATGCCATGGACGCGCTCAAACGCTCGATGCGCTGGGACGAGACGGAATATGGCCGCGAATACGACCTCGACGTGTTCAACATCGTCGCCGTCGACGATTTCAACATGGGCGCGATGGAGAACAAGGGGCTGAACATCTTCAACTCCAAATACGTGCTGGCCTCGCCGCAAACCGCCACCGACCGCGATTATGCCTTCATCGAGGCCATCGTGGCGCACGAGTATTTCCACAACTGGACCGGCAACCGCATCACCTGCCGCGACTGGTTCCAGCTCTGCCTGAAGGAGGGGCTGACCGTTTTCCGAGACCAGCAGTTCAGCTCCGACATGCGCAGCGCGCCGGTCAAGCGGATCGAGGATGTGCTGCAACTGCGCGCGCGCCAGTTCCGCGAGGATGCCGGGCCGCTGGCCCACAACGTGCGCCCGGAATCCTACATCGAGATCAACAACTTCTACACCGCCACCGTCTACGAGAAGGGGGCCGAGATCATCGGCATGCTGCGCACCTATCTGGGGGCAGAACTCTACCGCGCCGGCGTCGACCTCTACTTCGACCGCCATGACGGGCAGGCCTGCACCATCGAGGATTGGCTTTCCTGTTTCGAGGAAGTCGCCGACATGGACCTCAGCCAGTTCAAGCGCTGGTATTCCCAGGCGGGCACCCCGCGCGTCAGCGCGGACTGGCGGCGCGAGGGGGACATGCTGCTTCTTGACCTCCGCCAGCAGGTGCCGCCGACGCCGGGCCAGCCGATGAAGGAAAATGCGAAGATCCCCGTTGTGTTGGGCCTTCTGGCCGGCGACGGGACCGAGATCCTGCCCTCCACCCTGATCGATCTGAACGGGCCACAAAGGACGCTGCGCTTCGATCTGGCGACGCTTGCCGGGGGCAGCGCGCCGGTGCAGGTCGTGCCGTCGCTGCTGCGCGGCTTCTCTGCCCCGGTGGTTCTCGATGCACCGCTCAGCGAGGCCGACAGGCTGGTTCTTCTGGCCCACGACACCGATCCGTTCAACCGCTGGGAGGCGGGCCGCGTGCTGGCGCGCCAGACCCTGCTGGCGATGCTGGCCGACGGCGCCGCCCCCTCGCCCGCCTATCTGGCGGCACTGGGGCAATTGGTGGGCGACGACCGCCTCGATCCCGCCTTCTGCGCCCTTGCGCTGGCGCTGCCGTCCGAGGATGACATGGCGCAGGCAGCAGTTGATGCCGGGATGGTGCCCGACCCGACCGCGATCCACGATGTCCGCGCCATTCTCAGCCGCGCCATCGCCGCCACCCTTGCGGCGCCGCTGGCCACGCTCTGCGATGCCATGGCGACGCCCGGGGCCTATTCCCCCGCCGCCGATCAGGCCGGTAAACGCGCGCTCCGCAATGCCTGCATCAGCCTTCTGGCGTGGCACGAGGGGCCTGCCCGGGCGCAGGCGCTGTTCGACGGCGCCACCAACATGACCGATCAGTTCGACGCGCTGCAGATCCTGCTGCGAGAAGGCCGCGTCGCGGCCGCCGAGGTCTTCTTCCGGCAATGGCAGGGCGACCGGATCGTGATGGACAAGTGGTTCATGGTGCAGGTGGCGCAGGCCGCCCCCGACGCGGCCGTGGCGGTGGCCAAGGCGCTCTGCGACCACCCGCTCTTCGACTGGAAGAACCCCAACCGCTTCCGCGCCATGATGTCGGGCCTGACGGCGGGCAATCCGGCCGCCTTCCACGATCCCTCGGGCGCGGGGTATCGCTTCGTAGCCGATTGGCTGATCCGCCTTGATGGCGCCAATCCGCAGACCGCCTCGCGCATGTCGACCGCCTTCGAGACGTGGAAGCGATACGACGCCGATCGCCAGGACCTGATCCAGGGCGAGTTGGCGCGGATGGCCGCGGCCCCGGGGTTGAGCCGGGACCTGTCCGAGATGGTCGCGCGCATGCGCGCGTGAATTGCGAACGCGCATGCGCGCATGACCAAAAGCGCGCGCATGCGCGTGTTACTGCGGGCGCGCAGGCGTGCCTGACGTGAGTGGAAGGGGCGCTGCGGTAGGTGGAGCGCGCTTGGCTGGCTCAGCACAGGTGAGTATTTGAGAAAAGGTGAAGGGGGGCGTCAGCGCAGCATCTGCGTGGCGCTCCAGACAAGGCCGATCAGGATCGGCTGATGGATCAGGTAGACCAGCAGGCTGTATCGGCCCGGCAGGCCCGCAAGGCGCGCGGCGCGGCTGGGGGTTGGCGTGGACAAACGCGCTAGAAGGCCAGCCTGGGCGGCAAGCCTGGCGCAGACGATCCCGGCAAGGAAAGGAGCGAACCATGGGAAGATCGGCTCGTAATCCACCGTGCGCAATTGCACGGTTTGCAAGCCGGTCCACCAGAACCACGGCGCGTTGAACGTGTCCGATCGCGCCACATCGGGCGCGAAGAACACCGCCACGGCCAGCGCTGCAATCGCCAGGACCGGCAGGCGCAGCACAGCAAGGCCCAGCAGGCTGCAGAGCGCGATGGCGTGCAGGATGCCGAAGAAGACGAAGGCATCGGGGAAGGCCACGTAGGTGCCCGCCGTCACCGCCAGCGCCGCCGCCGCGATCTTGGCGAAGCGCCGCCAGAACGCGGCCCAGCGGATGCCCGCGCCATGGGCCAGCCACAGGCCCACCCCGGCAAGGAACAGGAACGATCCCGCCGTGCCCACCGCCAGCGCGCGCCACACGCCGCTGGTCGAGGTGCCGGGCGCGACATGGCCGAACATCTCCAGATCGAAGACGAAGTGAAACAGCACCATGGCGCAGAGCGCCGCCGTGCGCGCCACATCAAGCGCCGGGATGCGGACCGGGCTGCGGAGGGGCGCGGTCGGAAACAGGGAGGCGTCGGTCATCGCAGCTTTCGGGATCGGGGCGGGAACGGAGCGGGATCGGAGCGGGTCCGCCCGACCCTAACAGCGCCGCGCGGGGATGCCCATCGGCGTTTCACGCCCGAACGCCCGAACCGACGGATTGCGCCGCAAGCCGGCCCTGAATACCGGCCTGCCGCCCCAGCCCCAAAAGCACATCCCATACAGCGTCCCAAAAACACGCCACCCGTGCCGCGCAATTTCCCGACGCGTTCCGCATTCCGGTCGCAATTGGGCGGCTAAGTCGATCTCATCGCAAGCAACACGCAGGGCACCATCATGGCACACACCTTCGAACATTCCTCCCGCCCCGGAAGTGCCAGCCTCAGCGTTGTGACCTTTGTCGGTCTGGCCGCCCTTGCCGCCATCCTGTGGCAGATCGCGCCCGGCTATGTGCTCTTGCTGATGATCCCGGCGCTGGCTGCCTGCCTCTGGCAGATGACGCGGGTGCCGACCTATGGCATCAAGATCACCCCCACGTCGTGGCACATTCTGGGCGGCTATGATGATCTGGTCATTCCGACCGGACAGATCGCCTATCTCAGCATTCTCGAGCGGGGCGCAGACCGCCATATCGGCCTGATGCTGCGCGACGGAACCGAGATCGTCCTGCCGGTCGAAAGCCTGCCCGATCCGTCGCACCTGATCCGCGCCGCGACAACCCATGGCATCCCGGTGCGCGAAGTCTCCTGATCCGGGTCAGCGTTGCCACATCCGAGCGTCTATGGCTCTCTCGGTCGCTGCACCGGTTGCAGCACCAGCTGCGCCATGTCGCTATCCGGTTCCGCCCCACGCACCGCGCCGAATGAGGAAGCGCCAAAGGAAGACGCGTCGGATTGGGCCAAGGCCACCGCCGCCTCGCCCAAACCCGCCGGACGCATGACCGGGCGCATCTGCGGCGCCGGCGGCGCGCAATAGGTCTGCTCCCGCAGCCAGGCGCGCATCTCTTCCCGCTTGCGCTCGGAATGGAACGGCCCCCAATCGGCGGCGACACCCCGCATGCCCTCGGCGATCACCCCATCGCGCGGCACGGTCACGGACATGATCCGGATGCCGCAGCGCAGATTGGCCGCGCCATCCATCAGCTCGCCGCTGGTCTCCGCGTCGCAATCGCGCCAGCGCGCCGTGCCGGGCGCGATCTGCACCAGCCCGAACCATTGCCCGCCGCCCCCCACCGCGTCCGCCTCGTGGGTGCTTTCATGAAAGGCGAGGGTCGAGATCAGACCCGTCCAGAACGCCGCGCGCTGCGCCGGCGTGGCGCTCTCGTAACCGGGACACCAAGCATGGATATCACGCGGAACGGTGTCGAGAAGCGGCGCGCCCGGTCCCCGCAGTGCCGACAGCACCGCCGCCGTCCAGCGCGGGCCGTTCGGCTCTCCATCCCATTGCGCCACGGGCACGGCCCAACTGTCGCGCGGTTGCGGTCGCAGGCTGGTGGCAGGCGCAAGAACGCCCGCATCGGGGAAGAAGATCGGCGCATTTGCCGCCACGTCCAGAACAGGGGGCGGGTTGACGCCCTCCGGCGCGACGGGGCGCAGAGCGGGACGGATCGCTGGCAACGGCGCGGGGTCAGGCGGCAGCAGGTCGGCCAGCATCGAGGGCGACGCAGTCGCGGCAATGACTGTCAGAACTGGCAGGTCGGATGGGTCGGCCACAATCGCCACCGCCCGATCCGGGCGCGCAACGGGTCGTAGCGTCGGAACGGGTGCGAGGGCGACCGGCGCATCGGCCATGGGCCGCTCATCGGGCGTGTCGATCGCGCTGAGGTCGGTGGAAACCGGGGCCCAGAGCCCTGCCCGCGTCCCGAGACTTACCCCGGCCGCTTCGATGGTCACATGCCCCGATTCGTCACCGGAGGCGCAGCCATTCGCGCCAAAAAGGCCAGCAATCAAGCAGATGACTTGCAAGGCACCCATCGGCTGCCTGTCCCCCCCGGGTCTGACTTGTGGCCTGCATCCTGCCCGCAATGGGCAAGGCAGGCAACTGTTTCAGGGCGGGGTCAGCGTCGGGCCGGGCACCCGGCCCGACCGCGCCGCATCAGCCCGCGCAATAGGGCTGGGTCGAGACCCAGGCCCGCATTTCCTCGCGCATGTCCGAGCGCGTCATCGGGCCCCAATCGGCCGCGACACCGCCCTGACCCGCTGCCACGACGCCGTCGCGCGACACGGTATGGGCCCAGATCTGCAACGCACACGATATGTTGGCCGACCCGTTTGTCAGGCTCGATCCATCGGTCGCCTCGCAGCCGTAATATTGCGCCGTTGCAGGCGAAATCTGGACAAGGCCGAAATAACGCCCGCCGCCACCCACGACCTCGGGGTTCCACGTACTCTCGTAGCGGGCCAAGGCCGACAGCAGCCCGGCCCAGAACGCCTCGCGTTCGGCCTCTTCGGCGGCGCGGTATTCGGGGCACCACGTGTCGATATCGGCAGGCACGGTGTCCGGCAGACCGCTGGCTTCCGAGTCCATCGCGGCGAAGGCGGCTTGCGTCCATTCGCTGGCTTCCGGCCGGTGATCCCAGCGCATGACCGGCTCCACTGCAGCTTCGGCGCGACCGAAGCGGGGCAGCCCCAGATCGGACACCGCGTTGCAGGCGGTAAGGCCGAGGACAAGGGCAAGACCCGCCGTCAGGCGCGCCATTTTGAAGGGCAAGGAGGGCATATGTAAAAACTTATACTGTTGCAGACTTGCCGGTCATTTCGATTCCGCCCCCGCAACGCAAGTCCGGGGGCGTCACACCCCCTTGAAAACGGCTGGTTTCCGCCGAACCTTCCGATGTTGCGTCCCTCGAAACGGTACGGGGCGGGGCCGTTTCCGACCCCGCCCCACGCGATTCTTGCACCTTCATTCACGTAGCGAAAAACGCCTCAGGCCGCGTCGCGCTCGTGACGGCCTTCTTCTACTTCTTCTATGATTTTAGCCACAAATGCGGGCAAAT
>JBBQHZ010000096.1:0-15020 GCA_038324445.1 Rhodobacterales bacterium
AAAGGGAGTTTAGCGATGCGGATATCTGGGCCTAGCGCCCTTTCCATCTTGGTCCTGACGGCTGGCGGCGCCTTGGCGCAAGCCGGTGCCGACGCGACGATGATGGAGCAGGGCGGCGCGCTTTACGGCCAGTATTGCGCCGTTTGTCATCGTGCCGACGGGCAGGGCAACGGCGGCGTCTTTCCGGCACTCGCCGGAGCTGAGTCGCTGGCCGATTCGGGCAATATCGTCATCACCGTGCACGCTGGCGGTGGCATCATGCCGCCATTTCCCTGGCTGGCCGATGCCGAGATTGCGGCCTTGGCCACCTATGTCCGCAACTCGTTCGGCAATTCCTTTGGCGGCGTGACCGAGCCTGAGGTTGCGACGGCACGCGCCGACCTTGACCCGCCGGGCGAGGTGCGCTCGATCTGGGACGGGGTCTATACCCAGGAACAGGCCGACCGGGGCGCTGCGGTGTTCAACAGCCCTTGCGGCACCTGTCATGGCAGCCGCCTGAACGGTGCCCCCGACGATCAGGACATGCGCCCGGCTCCGCCGCTGGCCCGGGCCAATTTCCTGCGGGTCTGGGACGGGCGGTCGCTGGGGATGCTGCAATCCTATTCGCACTGGACCATGCCGCAGAGCAATCCGGGCTTCCTGCCGGAAGAGGACTACCTCGCGATCATCGCCCACATGCTCGCCACCACCGGCGCGCCCCCCGGCGATACGCCCTTGTCGCTGGACCCTGAGGAATTGGCCCTGATCCGCATCGGACCGGCCCCATGAGGCTGATGCTGGCCGCAGCGTTGCTGACCGCCTCTCCGGCCCTGGCACAGGAAACGGCACAGGACCCTTTGGCCGAGGCAGCGGCGCAAGCCGTGCTTGCCGCCGATCTGGCCGGGATCACCTGCCAGCCTGGCGGCTATGAGATAACCCTGCGCAACAGCGGAACCGCCAGCTTGCCCGAGGGGACCGTGATCACATGGGATGTGCCGTTCGCCCGGATGAATGGCGCACATACCCTGACCCGGCCGTTCGATCCGGGCACAACAGTAATGCTGTCGGCGGTCCTCGGGTCAAATTACGTCACGCCCGCACGACCCTGCATCACCTCGTTGCCACCTTGATCGGCCGGCCACACCACCAGCTGCGGGAAGAAGTTGTAGGGCCTGCCTGAACAGGATCCCGACGTTCGCCAAACGGGTTAAGGCCCTGCGTGGGTCGCGCGTGACCGGCTCTCCGGAGTTTTGGCCTGCTGCCTACTTCGTGGACACGAAGATAAGATCGTGACCGGGGAACCGGAGAGTGGATACGACGAGACGGAAATTCAGCCGTGAGTTCAAGATCGAGGCCGGAAGGCTGGTGACGGAGCGTAGTGTGGCGGTGGCGCAGGCCGCGAGTGACCTCAATGTGGCAGAAAGTGTTCTGCGGCTGTCGTGACGACATAGGCGGCCCGAACCTGACCGAAACGCGATGTTGTCAGCGCGACAGGCGTTGCAATCGGAGCGAGTGGTTCGTCGACCATTGCAACCGCAACCGCTGTCGCAAATTCCTCTGGCGCGTCATTGGCGAAAAGCGCCGCCCGGTCGCGCGGATTGACCAATGCGGTGGCATAGTCAGCGGCAATCACGAAGCTGACAGTCTGCCAGCCACCATGGTGGTCCGACAGGGCAAGATCCTGCATCGACTCTCCAAGGAACGCATCGACCGCTGGAAGGTAGGCCGCCACATAGACGAGTGTGGCGATCCGCACGGGTGCCATCTCGGCCACGGCTGAAATCGTCATGCCGCCGAAACTGTGGCCGACAAGGACGACCGGGCCGGTGCCGGTGGCGTCGATGGCGGCAAGCACCGCTCCGACATGGCTTGCATCGTGACTTCACCGGGCACGCGACCGTCACCGGATCGGCCAGGCAGATCGACCGTGGTGGCTTCATGTCCGGCAGCGACGAGGGCCGCAAAGGTGCCATCCCAGACGGCGGCGGTCTGGAAGGCGCCATGCACCAATACGAAGGTCTAGGCCTGCGTCGGCGCGGGTAAAGAAAGAGCGACAAGTAGCGGCAGCGCGAGGAGATCTCTCATGCAAGGGTTTCTTTGGTTGCAGTGGCGGGCAGGTCGTACCAATCGGGCTTCGACTGTTCCCAGAGGTTCTTGATGATCCGTTTTGCGGTATGGCCGTCGACCAGCCCGGCAGAGATCAGCCAGCGGCCAGCAGCAGTTACTTCCTTCAGCACCCGTGCGCTGCAAGTGCCGCAGAAGGCCCGGCGAGCGGCGTCGGACGACTGGTTCCAGACCATTCCCTGAGCGCCCGTCATCCGCACGTCGGCTTTGGAGACGGCGAGGAAGGCGTTGAAAGTTCCGTGCATCCGCCGGCAATCCTCGCAATGGCAAGCGAGGATGCCTGCAGCCGCGCGCGGAAGAGAAAAGGTGACGGCGCCGCAGTGACAACGGCCCGTCAAGTGCGTTTCGGTGTTGTCGGTCAAGTAGCAATCCTTTCCATTCGTTCGATGACGGCAAACGCCTACTCTCGGCCCTTGCCGCGCCTGATGGCCTGATTGATCCAAATCATTCCGAATGGCTCGAGCAGGCGCGAAATGGCAATGTCCCCGGCATCCTGTGGCGCGAAGCCTAGATCCCGAAGCAGCATGGCAACGACGTCCGTGGCTGCTGGATCGTTTCCGGCCATGACCATCACCGGCCGGGCGAGCAGACCCGTGGTGTTAGCCATGATTTCGGCGCCGACCTGGTTCAGCGTCTTGACCACACGAGCCGTCGGCAGAAGGTCCTGTACCGCCTCGCCGCCGGAGGTGTCATGACCGACTGTCAGCATCAACGCGCCGTCAATCATGCCGAGCGTATTGCTGCAATCGATCACGATCTTGCCCGCCAAATCACCGAGGCTGCTAGCCACATCCGTCATTGCCCGCCATGGCAACGCCAGAACCACTATGTCGGCACCAGCAGGTGCACCGGCCGCGGTAAAGACGCTTGCGCCAGTCGCGGCTGCGAGGACGGCCACGGATGTGGATTATGGATCACGGCTGCCGAGGATCACCTCGTGGCCCTTGTTCTTCAGATCTGTCGCAATCGCACTGCCGACAGCACCGGTCCCGTTAATTGCGATCCGCATACGCACTTTCCTGTTGCTGCATTCTGATGCTCAGAGATCTGCGAAAGAGGAAAGGCAGAGTAACGAATTGAATTGATGTCTGACTTGAGTACTTCTGAACTCAGGAGTCTGGACCTTACACTGCTCTTGGTCTTTCTCGGCCTCTTGCGGCATCGCAATGCACTGACGGTTGCTGGCGAACTCGGCCTGACGCAGTCTGCGATCAGCCAATCGTTAGAACGCCTGCGCGGGATTTTCGGGGACGAACTGTTCCTTCGCCGTCCCCATGGAATGGAGCCGACGGCGGTCGCGCTTGCGTTGGAAGGGCCCATTGCTAAAGCGTTCGAGGCGCCTAGAGGAGCGTTGGGCGCGGCGCAATGCTTCGATGCTGCTTCGGCCGCGGGCACTGTGCGGATTGCTGCGCTCGATGCCCAGCAGGCCGTCGTGACCCCGCTTCTGGCAGCCAGGCTGCGCTTTCAGGCGCCGGGACTGCGCCTGTCGGTGCTTCCGCTTGTGCGCCGTGACGCCGTAGAGGCACTGAAGGTAGGGTCGGTAGATCTGTCGCTTGGATTGCTGTGGGACATTCCTGAGACATTCTCCAGCGAGCGCTTATTTGAGGAGACCTATCTCGTCGCGGGACTACCGACTTCCGTGTCCCAGACTTTCGATCTCGATGCCTATTGTGCGGCCCATCACGTTCTGGTCGCCCCGGGAGGCGATCTTCACTGGATCGTCGATACCCACATCAAGGCGATCGGCCGATCACGCAACGTAGTGCTGGGCCTGCCCGGATTTCTGCCGACTCTTGCCGCGGTCGCCGGCTCCGATGCACTTGTGACCTTGCCGAAACGGGTTGCGTTCGCATTCTGCCCAGCTTTCGGTCTTGTAACGGTAGAGCCCCCGCTGGATATCAGGCCTTTTCCGGTTTCTGTCTTCTGGCACCGCCGCAATTTCCTCAGCACCTGCCGTTCCGACGACGCGAACGGGTGATGCTGCGGTTCCGGCGAATGCGAAGTCTGCAAAAATTCGAATCCGACCACGCCTCGGTCTGCAACCACTTCAACCAGGAACGCAGTCTCTCCAGCCGACCCTGCCTCAAGCTGAACAGCACCGCTGCCCTTGTCGAGGGAATCGAGCGGTCTTTGCGCGGCATAAGGGACAGCGTCATTGTCCTTGCTGAGATTGGTTCGAATTAATCCGCCAGCACCATGAGTGCCACTAGCCCAACAATGTGTCCCGACCCTAGGCGTTTTCTACCGCCGTCCGTCTCTTGCCCCCCGGCGGCTTCTGCGGCCGGGGGGCCTAATTGCACCACTCTTCAGCCGTGATAACGCAGACCATAAGTTGTGCGACCTTCATCGCGGTCACGACCGCCATGAATAGCTGCGGAAAATGCAGCAACGGCTGAAATAAGGGCAGCGGCGGCAAACACGAAAGCGGTCAGTATCCCGGCGTTTCGTGCGACCCGTGCCGCTTCAATCGCGGCGGCTTCCGCCTGGTCGGCTAGTTCCTGTGCCTCGGCCTCAGCCGCCTCAACGGCTGCCGCAGCTTCATCTCGGGCCAGTTGGACGTCAGCTATCACTTGATCGACACGCGCGCCAGCTTGCTGCTGGCTCAATTCAGTGCTGGCTGCAACGGCGCTGGCCAGATAAGCGCGATCTTCGTCGCTGACCTCTCCGGTGCGAAAGACATTGGCGACAATGCTTGTCGCCTGTTGAGCCAGTTGTTCGGGGTCAAGACCGGTTGGGTCAACTTCAGTCGGACGCAGCAGTTGATTAGAAAGGTATTCAGTCGGATCTTCCACGGCCGCGTCAGGAATAGCGGCACCCGCGACGGTAGCCAGACCCGCCGCGGCACTTCCAGCCACGTCGCCTACGGTCTGCGCCACAGTCCCGACTGCTTCGCCAGCACCCGAGACTACTGCACCGGCTGTATTGGCAGCGAAACTGATCACATTCGTCAAAAGAACGGCCGACAGGATAGTCCCAAGGCCCCAGACGACCAGACCGTTGATACCATCGCGTGTCGTCACCTCATCGTCTCGGCCTATCTCAAGCCGGCGGCGCATGCGTCCCGCGATATACCCACCTGCCAGATACGCAGCGGTCAGTGTCAGAACCAACCAGAGAGCAGTCAGGATGAGCTCAAATGTCGGGGATTCGTCACTGCCATCAAGGGTGATGCTCGAAAGTCCGAGCGCAGCGCCAAAGGTCGCCAGCAGCATAGCGATGGCCACGGCGACGACTGAGCCTGCTACGATTGCGGGCCAATCGATATACGACCCGTCTTTGGGCAGGGTTGAAGTGGGTGTATTCATAAGATTGCTCCTTCAAGACGCGCAGTCAGCCGAGACCAACAAGTGACAAGACAGCCATGACGACGACGACGAGACCAACAAGATAGATTATTCCGCCCATTGCTTTATTCCCTCATTTACGTCGCGCGCACAGTGCGGCGACTTCAATCAGATCAACCGTTTGAAGATCAGAATAGTTCCGAGGCAGAGACCAATAATCGCTGAATTTTTGGAAATCGCCGATTTCCTCTATCGGCCAACGCGGCCTAAAGAAATCAAAGCAAGACCCCGACGCGGCAGATTCTGGTACCGCTCAGCAGAGTCGTGGAAGGAGGCCCTCTATTTGTCGGATGTAACGGATCTGTTAGAGCACAGATCGGTTTGATTGGGTGCAATCGAAATTGACAGATGGAGGATCCTCGAATGTAATATTCTACGCATACACCGCTTCGGCAAGATGAACTCAACGCTGCAACCATCGAAGGGGCGAATGTCTACGACTCCAATGACCGAAATATCGTTTCCGTCGCTCATGTTCACGGCACAGGCCAGAGTACCAAAGTGATCATTGATGTAGGTGGCTTTTTGGGCTTGGGTGCCCAACCCATCGCACTTGGAATTCAGCAACTAAATTTGTCTTGTCAGAGGAAACCAGCTTGAGTGGGGCAAGGAGGTTTCGTAGCGTTCGCCGATGACCAAACGCTCCCGGTTTAAGTACTTCAAAACCAGTCCGGAGATCATTCGCCTGCCGGTGATGCTGTGCGTCCGGTTCCTGCTTTCGCTTCGGGACGTCGAGGAGCCGCTGCATGACCTCCAGCATCAAGCGCCGCTCGGTCGAGGCGACCGGATTGACCGCCGACCAGACCTGCCATGCTTTCATCAAATCCATCGCCGTCGCGGCCGAAGATGTGGGAACTGGGCGCATTCAGCATGCCGCCCAATGACAGGTCGCGGGTACATATTCGGTCTGTCGGGATGGCGTCAGATACGGCCTTCCTGCCGCATCACGCCGGGTGGGCTGTGGGACTCGTGGCGCATTCCCTGCGGGCCCCGTGCCTAACGGCGCAAGACGTCGTGCTGATGGCTTGAACCGCTCGACTTTAGGCTTTCGAAGGCGTTGTCAGATTAAGCAGATATGTTAGGGTTGGGGTCGGGAATTTCAGCTGCCTTTGCGTCGCGCTGCCTGGTGACAATCAAGCAAAACAAGTAGTTTTCACCGAAGAGCGAAGCTCCACACGGAAGGCGATGCGCCAGTCTCTTTAATGTGACAGTGCCTGGCCAAGTGTTTGTTGGCATTTGGGACACCCCTCATGATCGGAGCCGAAGGAACGATGTAATGGCCTATGCACGCAGCTACGACCACCCTGCCTTCGCTGGCGATCTCGCAGACCTTTTTCGACGTCAGTTGCGGGCCTGCGCCTTGGCCCAGGACGAAATATGCGCCTGCATTACCGATACGGCCTGGACACCTGCGTATGCGGCGGCCTGTATGAGCGCGGCTACCAGTCTCGGGGCACAGACGTTCCAGACGGTTTTCGGCTGGAACGCAGCCCCCCCTGCGCGGCCTTTGCGGGCGGCTTGCGAGGCAGCCGATCTGATTGTCTATATGACGACCCACGCGCTCCACTATACCGACGAGATCCGTCAGGCTCTGGCTCGGGGAGCCAGGGTCCTGTGCACAATGGAGCCGCCCCATGTTCTCGACCGCCTGCGTTTCGACCCGGACGTGCGACAGCGCGCACTTGCTGGGGCAAAGGAGCTTGGCAAAACGAAGCAGGTACGGATCACTTCGGCCGCAGGCACCGATCTGACGATGGACAAGAGCGGCCGTGGGGCTCTTGCAAACTACGGCGCCGCCGATATGCCGGGACACCTGGATTTCTGGGGTCTCGGCGCGGTTCAAGCAGCGCAACTCGAAGGCACGACCGAGGGGCGGTTGGTGCTGGATGTGGGCGATTGCGTGTTCCACCTCGGACGCCACATCGCCTCCCCGGTGACGATCGACTTTGAGCAGGGCAGGATTGTAAGCATCGACGGTGGGCTCGACGCCCGGCTGATCCGCGACGAACTCGACTCGAAGGGCGAGAACGCGTTTCTGGCAGGCCACATGGCTTGGGGCGTTGATCCGCGTGCGCGCTGGACCCAGCCAATAACCCAGACCCCCGACACCGGCGGCGGTGGCGCCGACATCGAGAGCTATGCCGGCACCGTTCAAGTGCAGATTGGCAGCAACGATGACGTCTGCTTTGACGGCCAGATCCGCAGTCGTGCGCACCTCGGCTTGTGTCTGCGTGACGCTAATATTTATCTGGACGGACGGCCGATGATCTCTGAAGGTAAGATCTGCGTTTGAGGCATTACCGGTTCCTATGGTCCCGTCAGAGTAACCAGACCTGAGGCGGGGCAGGGCGTCCGCCAGCGTCCGCACACCACCAACTCCAGTCCCTTTCAATACTTCAAAACGTCGCCCGAGGTCATCCGCCTGGTAGTGATGTTGTATGTTCGGTTCCCTCTATCCCGTCGGAACATCGAGGATTTGCTGCACGAACTCGGTGTTGATGTCAGCCACGAGATTGTCTGGTTTTGCTGGCACCGCTTGCCCGGAGGGCGCGCGGACGGCGTTTGCAGAGCGCGCGTCAGGCGGCCTTTGCGGGCGCCTCGGCGAGGGCGAGGGTTGCGGCGACGCCACGCTGCACGGCGGGCCGGGCCTCCATCGCGGCATACCAGCGGGCGAGGTTCGGGCGAGCATCGAAGCTGACGCCCGCAAACTCGCGACGCCAGAACCACCCGAAATGCGCGATGTCGGCGATGGTGTAGTCGTTGCCCGCGAACCACTCGTGGGCGCCCAGATGCGCGTCGATCACATCCGCCAGCCGGTCAGCCTCGCTTTGGTAGCGGAGGATCGCCGGGTCGTTGCGATTTTCCGCGAGTTTCTGCCAGAAGCCCGACTGTCCGAAGGCGGGGCCGGTGCCCGACATCTGCACCATCAGCCATTCGAAGGTGCGCGCCCGGGCGCGGGCATCGGTCGGCAGCAACCGTCCGGTCTTTTCGGCCAGATGGATCAGGATCGCGCCAGACTCCGACAGCACGAAATCGCCATCCACAAGCAGCGGCACCTTCGCGTTCGGGTTGATCGCGACATAGGCAGGGGCTTTCTGTTCCCCCTTGCGGATGTTGACGGGGCGCAGGTCGTAGGCAAGGCCCAGTTCCTCCAGCGCGACGGGCACCTTGACGGAATTCGGGGTGGCAAAGGCATATACGGTCAGCATGATCTTGGTCCTTCAGTTGAGGGTTTTCAGGGTGGCAATGATATCGGCTGGCTCCAGCCGGATGCGGTAATCAGCTTCGACAAAAGCCAAGGCGACGGTTCCGTCGCGGGCAATGACGAAGGTGGCGGGGATTGGAAGCGCCCAACTGTCGTGGCCGTTGCGGTCTGGTAGTGCATGGTTGAAGCGGGCGTAGATCGGGCGCAGCTCCTCGGCCAGATCGAAGGCGATGCCGTAGGACTTTGCGACGGCGGACCCGTGTTCCGACAGAACGGGGAAGGCCAGCGCGTTCTTTTCGGCCGGTGACAGCGTCTCGTCCGGTTTTTCCGGCGAGATGGCGACAAGGCTTGCCCCGGCGGCATTGATCTCTGGCAATGCCTGTTGCAGCGCGCGCAGTTCCAGGTTGCAGTAGGGGCACCAGCCGCCGCGATAGAAGCTAACGACGACCGGACCTTTGGCCAGCAGATCAGCGAGGCGAACCTGCGCGCCTTCGGCGTCCGGAAGGTCGAAGCCGGGCGCAGTTTGGCCCGCGTGAAGGGCGGATTCGATTGTGCCACTTGCGGCTAGGGCCAAGTCGGCTCGTTTCATCATGGCGACGATTTCCGCCGGGGCGTTGCCCATGAACTCGGCACGGAAGGCGGAAAGGTCGGAAGCGAGGGTCATGGCTTGTCCTGTCTGTTGGGGCGGGTGCGGCCTTGGGGTTCACGAGCCGGTTCTTGTGAAGATGCGATGACACATAACTCCATGCGGAATAATCGAGTGCGGATTGATGATCAGCATACGCCCGGCGCATAAATGCCTGACCCGCGCGGTTGGCGGCGCGTCACGCGACGCGCTTGCCGCTGACCGCCCAGAGAAGCCCGAGGATCACCGTCGCGAGGCCTGCGAGTTCCACCGGTCCTGGCACCACGTCCAGAACCGGCCATGCGATCAAAGCTGCAAGGCCGGGCGCCAGGGCCGGAAAGATCGCAGCGCGGGACGGACCGAGGATCTTGACCATCGCCGCATAGGTCAGAAGGGTGCCGACACCGGCAATCACGCCCTGGACCAGCGCCTCGGTCAGAAGAACGTGGGGCGCGAGCGCCAGAAGTCCGGCGCCGCCGGTCTGCCACAGATAGACCGGAACGAAGGTCACGAGCGCCGAGAAGGCGATGACAGCCGATGCGAGCAACGGGTCAAGACGGTGCTTGCGCAGTAGGATGCCGAATCCGGACCAGAATGTGCCCGCAACGAGGAACATCGCATCCCCGACCAGCCCCTCGGGACTGAACGACGCCGCACTGATGCCCGAAATCAGGACAAGCCCCACCAGCACCACGCCGATCCCGGTCAGCCGGCGAACGGTCAGCCTGTCGCGCAAGACGAATGCCCCCAACACCATGCCCATGATGCTCATCGCCGCGAAGGGAAAGACGGCGGCATGGCTTGCGGGGGCGAATTGCAGCGCGCCGAACATCAGCAGGCCGAAGGGCGTGCCGGCCAGAACGCTCACAGCCAGCCAGACAGGCCATTGGGTGGTCAGGACGCGGGCATCCTTGTGGACGTGATACATGAGGACCGGCAGCAGCAAGAGCCCGGCGATACCGAAGCGCAGAGCGGTAAGGTCCATCGCACTCGCGCCGTGACCGATGCCCCAGCGGGCGAAGACGACATAGAGTGCGCCGATACTGGCGGCAGCGAGACCGACCGCAACACCGCGAACCAGTGTCTTCATTTCGGGGGTCATGTGAGTGGCGGGGATGTATTCGACGACGGCCATGGTCTTTTCCTTTGGATTGCCCGTTTCTTTGGATTGCCGGGGGGGCGAAAGGGCGCCCCCTGATCAAGGGCCAGGGGGCTGCCGGTCATTACTGGAACGACTTCACCAGGGCCGCTGCGGATGCGCCTTCCAGGGCGAGGCCGTAGCCCACCTCACGCACCAGCGCTTCCTTAAGCGGCTGGATGAAGTGGATTCGTGTGTTGCGGCGGGTGACCTCGGGCTTGGCAAGATACAGGTCCGCGATCTCGCGCGCCCGGGCGACGGCAGTGCCGTCTGCCACCACTTCGGAGACCACGCCCCAGTCCTGCGCCGTCTCGGCGCTAATCGGCGTCGGGTTCAGCAGCCAGTTCTCGGCGCGGCCTGGTCCGGCGCGATAGGCCCAAGTGGTGAAGATGCCGTCGCCCGGCACGATCCCGCCCGCGAAATGCGGCAGATCGCTGAAGGTCGCGCTGGTGCCTGCGATGATGACGTTCGCGATCAGGGCGTATTCGCTGTGGATATGCGCGCGGCCCTCGATTGCCGCGATCATCGGCACGCGGATGTTGGCGATGTTCTCGACGATCTGCACGCCTTCGTCGTGAACCCGGCTCCAGACATCCGGATCGCCCACGTTGCCGAAGGTCGAAAAGTCGATGGCGGCCATGTAGTCGCCCGCACCGGTCAGGATGACGATCTTGTTGTCGCGGTCCTGCGCGATCCGGTAGAACGCCTCGGTGAATTCCGTGTGATGCTGGGCGGTAAAGGTGATCGGTCCACCTTGGCCGTCATTGATGGTGACAAGCAGCACCCCCTTTTCGTCCCGCTCCATCGCGAGGCCACTGGCGGCGGTGAAATAGGCGGGGTCGGCAGCGAAAGCGGCGCTGCCCAGTAAGGCGGCTGCAGGTGTGAGGGAAGGGGTGCGGGTCATTTGTCGTTCTCCTGTCGGTGGCACTGAGCCAGTTGCGATAGGAAGAAGGTAACTGATGCTTATACTGTTAATAATAACCCATATATCTATAATTGAGATACGCCAAACGTATGAGTGGATGCGGTGAGCATGAAAATGGCCCCGCCTTTGGGGGGCGGGGCCAGATGTGGTTGTGATACGACACAGCGCTGAAAGGGATAGTCGGTATAGCCGCCAGCCCCGCCGCCACAATGTCGGCTTGCGTTCAGCGGGTTCAACGGCAGCCCCTCGCGCAGACGGCGGGGCAGGTCCGGATTGGCGATGAAGGTCTGGCCGAACGATACGGAAGCGAGCCGCCCCTCAGCCAAGCCTTCGAGTGCGCAGGCTGCGTCGTAGCCCGAGTTGCCGATGTAAGGGCCGCCAAAGGCGCGCCGCACGACCATCGGGTTCACGGGGCGGTCCATCGTATCGCCGCACGGATCCTTCGGTTCGACCACATGGATGCAGGCGAGATTGCGGCGGCCAAGCTAGTTTGCGACATGGGCAAAGGTTGCGGCGGGGTTGCTGTCGCTCATCCCGTTGATGGTCAGGGAGAGTGACAGGCGGATGCCGACCTGGTCGGCGCCCCAGACGGCCACCACGGCATCGGTGACGTCGAGCATCAGGCGCGCGCGGATCTCGATCGAACCGCCATAGTGGTCGGTGCGGTGGTTGGTGCCGTCGCGCAGGAACTGATCCAAGAGATAGGCATTGGTCCCATGCACCTCGACCTCGTCGAAACTTGCGGCCTGCGCGTTGCGTGTGGCCCGGGCGCAATCCGCGGCGATGCCGGGGATATCGTGCGTTTCAATGCCGCGCTGCACCACGAAATCCTGCAGGCCGTCATAGGTATCGGCGTGCCCCGTAAACCGGATGGCCGAGGGGGGCTACGGGTAGTGCCCGACCCGGTTGCAGCAACGGGTGCGACATCCGGACCACATGTCAAAGTTGCAGCACTATCCGTCCACCCGCCGCATGAACCGCCCGCGTAACCCCGCGCCAGCCGTCGATCTGCGCCTGCGTATGGATGCCTGGCGCGCCCGCATAGCCCTTGCCCTGCAGCGAGATCTGGGTGGCTTCGGAGATGATCAGCCCTGTGGTTGCCCTTTGGGCCTAGTATTCGGCCTGCAGCGCGTGAAGCGCGTCCTTCGAATTCGCGCGGGTGCGGGTTAGCGGAGCCATGATGATGCGGTTCGGCGCCTCAAGCGCGCCAAAGCGGACGGGCTGGAACAGAGGTGAGGTATCGAGGGTCATCGGCAATCCTCTCAGTTACGCGAGGGCAATTATCGCCCCAGCTGTGATTGAAGGCTGTCAGGCCGCGATGCCCGCGCTCAGCGCCGGAGCTGCTGGGAAATCGACCGGCACTTTAGTCGTCCCATGCAGCAGGTTCGTCACGGTCTTGTCGCCGATGGTCACGATCACATCGACCAGGTTTTCGGGCGTCCAGCCTGCGGCGAAGAAGGCGTCGACCAGCCCGGCATCGCCGTGGCCGCGGTTAAGGGTGACGTCCTTGGTCATCTTCGCCAGCGCGTCGAGCTTGGCGTCGAACGACACGCCACCACCCCGGATTTCAAGGATCTGCTCTGGCTTGAAGCCGACCATGCTGCCGATGACTGTATGCGCGGCAAGGCAGTATTCGCAGCCGTTCACTTGGCTGACCACGAGGTTCACCACCTCACGCGCCTTGCCGGTGATCGACGATTTGGCCGATTGCAGGGCGAGGTAGGTGCCAAGTGCATTTTCGCTCAGCGCAGGGTGGCGTAGAGGTTCGGCACGATGCCGAGTTGGCCTTCCAGCGCGTCGAACATGGTCTGGTTGGCGGGGCTGACGGCGTCGCGGGTGGGAACGGTGATCTGCATCGGGTCTCTCCAAGGTCGTGTTTCGATGGAATAAGACTGGACCCGTTTGCAGACCCTGATAGTGATGCCTTTCTGTATGCGATTGATACGCTGGATGCAGGAATGAACGCGGGCCTTGTTGAACATATCCGGACCTTTGCCCGCGCGGTGGAAACCGGCAGCTTCACTGCCGTCGCACTTGAGCAGCAGCAAAGCCAGCCGACGGTCAGCCGACAGATTTCGGCGCTGGAAGAGCATCTGGGCGTGCGGCTTTTGCAACGGACCACCCGCGCACTGACCCTGACGGACGAGGGGCGCACATACTACGATCACGCTCGCACGATCCTTGAGGCCGTCGAAGCAGCGGGCGCTGCGGTCCGGCCCGGCACTGCCGCCGCTACCGGGCAGTTGCGCATCGCTGCCCCCTTGGCCTTCGCGAGGCTGCACCTGATGCCACGCATGCAACGATTTCTGGACGCGCACCCGGCCTTGACGACGGACTGGGTTCTGGGCGACCGGCCGGTTGATCTTGTCGAGGAGGGCGTCGATCTGGCCATCCGTATCGGGCGGATCACTGATCAGTCCCTGATCGCGCGGCGTATCGGAGAGATGCGGCGCATCACGGTGGCCACGCCCGTCTACTGGCTGAAGCATGGTCGGCCAACTCACCCGGCAGAACTGAAGTTGCATGACTGCATCGTCTACACCGGCCTCGCGACGGTCGACGAATGGCACTTCCAGGCGCTTGACGGGTCTCCCGAAGTCGTAAAGGTCAAGGGACGCGTCCGTGTCAGCGCATCCGAGGGGATGCGCTCGGCGGTGCTGGAAGGGCTCGGCGTCGCGGTTGTGCCCACGTGGCTTTTCACCGACGAAATAGAACTTGGCGTCCTTCAGCGCGTGCTGACGGATTTCGAACCTGACCCATTGCCGATACAAGCCGTCACTCCATCGCGACGTCTGGTGCCGGCCCGCGTCCGCGCCTTCTCGGACTATCTAGCGGCAGAGTTCAAATCTGACCCTCGGCTTTCGTTAGACAAACCGGCTGAAGGGGGCCGATGACAGGCTTTGTTGCACCACTCTGACCTTGAAGGATTCTAATCTTGAATTCATGCGGGTAGACAGGCTGAAGGAGCAAGCCAACACCCGCCCGCTGCCGCGCAACGAACTGGTCCAGCTACACTGCGTCGCCACGCAACTGCGGGTCCCTGCTCATGTGGCTGGACAAGGAAATGACCTGGCTTGCGCCGCATGACGGCGGTGCAGGTCGCCCTGCGGTGTTCTCGGATGCCGCCATCCAGTTCTGCTAGACGATCAAGGTTCTGTTCAAACTGCCCTTGCAACAAACCGCTGGGATGGAGGCCAGCCTGCTGAAGATGGCGGACCTGGATTGGGCCGTGCCCGACTACATCAGTCTGTGCCGTCGGCAGAAGACGCTCGTCGTCCAGGTCCCGTACCGTCGCGGCGAGGGTCCCTTGAACCTGCTGGTGGACAGCACCGGGATCAAGTTCCTTGGTGATGGCGAGTGGCAGGCTCGCAAGCACGGCGTGCCGGGGCGTCGCCAATGGTGCAAGGTGCATCTCGCGATGGATACGGCAACTTCAGACATCCGCGCGGTGGAAACCATCCCCAGCACTGATGGTAACAGTCCTGTTCTGCCAGATTTTCTCGGCCAGATGCCCGAAGGCGAACAGATCGCAACCGTGACCGCCCCCTCTCATGCAAGTAAACATGCCTTGCCAGGCAGTGGAGGGCGCCTGTGACACGCGCTGTTGCCACACCACTATCATCTACCGGCAGGCCGCGCCGAAAATCCCGATCCGCAACAAAGGGCGACCGTGGAAAGAG
>JBBQHZ010000097.1:0-14988 GCA_038324445.1 Rhodobacterales bacterium
CAGGGCGTGGTCACCGCCCGCCTGCGCGCCGCCGGCATCGCGGTTTTCGCCCAGCATCAGTTGGCAGACCTCGCTTATGCCGTCGAGACGGCAGAAAATGCGGCGCGTTGAGGCAGCCCTTTGTTGACACCGCGCCCGGTCCCGCCTATTGCCCAGCCTTCATCGGAGATTCCTGCCGTGATAGGTGCATGTGACCATGCCCTCCGGCCCAGACTGACGGAGCGACAGCCATGTCCAAACGCACCTTCCAGCCCTCGAACCTGGTTCGCAAGCACCGCCACGGTTTCCGCGCGCGTATGGCCACCAAGGGCGGCCGCAAGGTTCTGAACGCCCGCCGCGCCCGCGGCCGGAAGAATCTCTGCGCCTGAATTCACGTCGATGCTGACTGAAACACCCCCGCCGAGCATCGCCTCGCCGGGGGTTTTGTCCGTTGTGCCCCCGCTCACCGTCCTCACCAAACGCGCCGATTTCCTCGCAGCCGCCCGCGCGCGCCGCGCCGCGATGCCCGCGTTCCTGCTGCAAGCCCGCCTGCGCGGGCCCGAGGAAGCGGCGCCCGGCATCCGCATCGGCTATACCTGCTCGAAGAAGGTCGGCAACGCCGTCGCGCGCAACCGCGTCAAGCGCCGCCTGCGCGAGATCGCCCGCGCGATCCTGCCCTCCCAGGGGCACAGCGGCTGGGACTACGTCCTGATCGGCCGCGCCGACGCCACGGCAACCCGCGACTTCGCCCTGCTCAAATCCGATCTCTCCGCCGCCCTGCGAAAGATCCACGGATGAACCTGCTGGCCTTCGTCATCTCGCTGCCGATCCGGTTCTACCGGCTGGTGATCTCGCCGATGATCGGCACCAACTGCCGCTACACGCCCACCTGCTCCACCTACGCGATGGAGGCATTGCACAAGCACGGCGCCCTCAAGGGCACCCTGCTGGCCGCCCGCCGCGTCGCGCGCTGCCACCCCTGGGGCGGCTCGGGCATCGACAACGTGCCGGACTAGGCTCCAACGCCCCCCTTCACCTTTTCTCAAATACTCATCTTCCTTTCTCCACTTCCCCCGCGCGCCTCGCACCGCCTCAAGCCATCTTGACGCCAGCCCCCCGCGCGCCCTACCTCGGCGCATGCTCGACACCGAAGACGACATCCACCCCCTGTTCCACGGTGCGCCCAAAACCACCGAGTTCCGCAAGCTGCGCAAGCGGATCATCCGCGACGTGCGCGATGCGATCGAGCGGTATGGCATGGTCCTGCGGGACGCCGACGGCGCGCTTCCCGGCGCGTCCGCGCCCCGTCAGAAATGGCTCGTCTGCCTTTCTGGCGGCAAGGACAGCTACACCCTTCTCGCCGCCCTGACCGAGTTGCAATGGCGCGGCCTGCTCCCCGTCGATATCCTTGCGTGCAATCTCGATCAGGGCCAGCCGGGTTTCCCGGCCACCGTTCTGCCCGAGTTTCTCGAGCGTATGGGCGTGCCGCACCGCATCGAATACCAGGACACCTATTCCATCGTCATGGACAAGGTGCCCGCCGGCCGCACCTATTGCGCGCTCTGCTCGCGCCTGCGCCGCGGCAACCTCTACCGCGTCGCGCGCGAGGAGGGGTGCACCGCCGTCATCCTCGGCCATCACCGCGACGATATCCTCGAGACGTTCTTCCTCAACCTCTTCCACGGCGGCAAGCTGGCCACCATGCCACCCAAACTGGTGAACGACGAGGGCGACCTGATGGTTCTGCGCCCCCTCGCCCATGTGGCCGAGGTCGATTGTGAGAAATTCGCGCGCGCGATGGCGTATCCGATCATCCCCTGCGACCTCTGCGGCAGCCAGGACGGCCTGCAACGCCAGCAGATCAAGGGCATGCTTGATACGTGGGAGGCGCGCAGCCCCGGACGGCGCGGCAAGATGTTCTCGGCTTTGATGAACGCGCGCCCGTCGCATCTGCTGGACCCCGCCTTGTTCGATTTTGCCGGCCTCGCGCCCGGAAAAGGAACGAAATCGCCGGATTGATCCCGTGCGGTTAACCTTCTGTCAGCGGCTATCGGCCTAGAATCTGGCGATAGGTCAGGTCAGGGTACGGGAAGATTCTTCGATGGCGGATAACAGCACGGGCACGGGCACGGCTGGCTCCCTTCTCTCGATGCGCCGCAAGGCGGCCCTTGGCGTCAACGGCGCGCTTGGCCGGGTCGAGGTTCTGGCGCTCTTTCCCCTGGTCGTCCTTACGGCTGCATGGTTCGGCTTCAACGATCTTGCCATGGTCACCGCCTTCGCGCTGTCGGGCCTTCTTGCCATCGGCACGATCTGGGGACGCAACCAGCCGGCTTCGGCCTTTGCCACCCCCGACCTGCCCACAGGACGCGCCGGAATTCTTGCGCAACTGGACCGGATTTCCGGCACCCAGGGGCGCGATACCGCCTGCATCCTGCTCCAGATCAACGATTGGCACAGGATCGCCGAGTTGTGGGGCCACGACACGTCCGAAGATATCATGGCGCGGCTGGAGGAACGTCTGCAGACCGCGCTGCGCCATGGCGATCTCCTGACGCGACTTGGCGACGCCCGGTTCGGCATCGCGCTGAGCGCGGTCCCCGCCGCACGGCTTGGCCTGCGCGAAGTCGTCGTCTCCCGCCTCGCCGGGGCGGTTGCCGAACCGATGGCCGTGCGGGGCGCCACCCTGCGCCTTGCCGCCTCCATCGGCCACACCGCCCTGATCCGGCGCGGCCTCGATCCCGCCGACGCCACCCTGAAGGCGGCAGAGGCCGCGCTGTCGGACGCGGTGCTCCACGGCCCCGGCGCCATCCGCGCCTATGCCCCCGGCATGGGGCGGGACCGCGTCCTGCAGACCAATCTCAGCACCGAGGTTTCGGCCGCCCTCCATTCCGGCGCCATCAGTGCCTGGTTCCAGCCCCAGATCTGCGCTCGGACTGGCGCGCTGACCGGCATGGAAACGCTGGCCCGCTGGGATCATCCTAAACAGGGCCTCCTCAGTCCAAGGGAGTTCTTTGCCGCCGTCGATGCCTCCGGCCTGATGCCGGTTCTGGGCCAGACCCTGATGCATCAGGCGCTAAAAGCGCTGGCCGATTGGGATGCGGCCAAGGCCCGCGTGCCGGGCGTTTCGCTCAACTTCTCGGTGCAGGAACTGCGCGACGCGAAACTGCCGGAAATTCTGCACGCCGAGATGACGCGTTATGGCATCACCCCGGATCGCTTAGCGCTTGAAATCACCGACACGGTCGCCACCCAGACCGAGGATGACAGCGTTCTCGCCACCCTTACCGCGCTGCGCGATGCGGGTCACCCGATGGATCTGGACAGTTTCGGCCTCGGGCCGGTGTCGATGCTGACATTGCAGCGATTCGACATTGCCCGCGTAAAGATCGACCGCAGCTTCATTCTCGGGATCGACGGGGAAGCGGCCAAGCAGAAGACCGTGACCGCGATTGTCGCCATGGCCAAAGCCCTCGGCATCGGCACCCTCGCAAAAGGCGTCGAGACTCCGCAGGAGATGCTGATGCTGACAACGCTCGGCTGTGACCAACTGCAAGGCTTCCGCATCGCCCGCCCGATGCGTGGCGACAGCGTCGCCGGTTGGGCGCGGGCGCGCATGGCCGAAGGCAAGACGATCCGGCTGGAAGACCGCCGCCACGGCTGAACCGGAAGATGGTGCAGGGCAACCGACACCCCGCCTGCATCCTCGCGCCGGGCGCAACGCAAGTGCCTTGCCCAACGCAATGTGGCACCCACCCGACCCGCGCCAGCGCCCACGATCTGCCGGCCCCGTCACCCGCCGAGACACAGCCAGAACCGGCCCAACCCTACGCCCGGTCCGTCCCCCGCGCGGATTTCGCCCCTTGACCTTTGACCGCCCAATCTGTTGAACCCCGGTGGATTGGCTGCGCCACCCATGGCGCGGTCCTAAGGGCCTTGTTTTCAAGGTCACCCGCGCAAAGGGAAACCGGCAATATGGACGATCAGAACAGAAACCTGATCCTGGCTACAGGCCTCAGCTTCGTGGTCATCCTCGTATGGTTCCTCCTGTTCCCGCCTCCCGATGTGGTGGAAGATCCCAACGCCGTGCCGGTCGCAACCGATACCGGCGTGCCCGCAACCGACACCGATATCGCGCTGACGCCTCCGGTCGAAGGCAGCCTTGCGCCCGCCGGCGGCGACATCGGCACCCCGCCCGAGGCCGCCGTCGAGGAATCGGCCCGCATCCCCATCGAAACCCCCTCCGTCTCCGGCTCCATCTCGCTCTTGGGCGGCCGCATCGACGACCTGTCGCTGACCGACTACGTCACCGTTCTGGGCGGCGACGAGCATGTGCGCCTGCTGTCGCCCGTCGGCTCCGACGATCCCTACTATGCGCTCTATGGCTGGACCCCGTCGGGCGAGCTTGGCTATGACGACGTCCCCACCTCCTCCACCCCCTGGACATTGGAAAGTGGCGAGACGCTCACCCCCGAGACGCCGATCACGCTGGTCTGGGAGAATACCACCGGCCTGATCTTCCGCCGGACCATCGCCATCGATGACCAATTCATGTTCCAGATCACCCAATCGGTCGAGAACACCGGCACCGCCGATGTCACGCTCGCGCCCTACGGCATCGTGGCCCGCCACGGCCTGCCCTCCGACCTGCAGAACTTCTTCATCCTGCATGAAGGCGTGGTGCGCAATTCCGACGGCACGCTGGAAGAAGTGAACTATGCCGACATGCCAGAGCTCGACGTGGCGGCACGCGAAGGCGTCCCCGCCGAGGTTTTGGACGTCGCCACCAACGGCTGGATCGGCTTCACCGACAAATACTGGATGACCACCCTGATCCCGGGCGAGGATCAACCCTTCGTCTCGGTCGTGAAATACGTGCCCGGCGCCGACATCTACCAGACCGAGGCGCGCCTGCCCTACATGGTGATCGCCGCCGGCGAGACCGCCGAAGTGACCACCAGCCTCTTCGCCGGTGCCAAGGAAGCCGAGGCGATCCGCGCCTATCAAAACGCCGAACCCGGCCTGATCGCGGGCCTGTTCGGCGCCGAACACGACGCGTCCCGCCCCGAAATCCCGCGTTTCATGGACTCGATCGACTGGGGCTGGTTCTACTTCCTGACCAAGCCGATTTTCTGGGTTCTGCACTGGCTCAACGCCACCATTGGCAACATGGGCCTTGCGATCATCGCCCTGACCCTGACCGTCAAAGCGATCCTTTTCCCGCTGGCCTACCGGTCCTACGTCTCCATGGCGAAGATGAAGGAACTGCAGCCCGAGATGGAAAAGCTGAAGGAATCCGCCGGTGACGACCGCGAGAAGCTTCAGAAGGGCATGATGGAGCTTTACAAGAAGAACAAGGTGAACCCCGCCTCGGGCTGTCTGCCGATCATCCTGCAGATCCCCATCTTCTTTTCGCTCTACAAGGTGATCTTCGTCACGCTGGAACTGCGCCATGCGCCGTTCTTCGGCTGGATCAACGATCTTTCGGCACCCGACAGCTCCTCGATCCTGAACCTCTTCGGCCTGCTACCCATCGCGGCACCCGAACCGGGCACGACGATGGCGCTGATCTTCATCGGCGTGCTGCCCCTGCTGCTGGGCCTGACCATGTGGCTGCAGCAAAAGCTGAACCCGGCGCCCACCGATCCGACGCAGGCCATGGTCTTTGCGTGGCTGCCGTTTGTATTCATGTTCATGCTGGGCGGTTTCGCCTCGGGCCTGCTGGTCTACTGGATCGCCAACAACACTCTGACCTTCACACAGCAATACCTCATCATGCGCAGCCAAGGCTACAAACCGGATCTCTTCGGGAACATCACCAAAGGCTTCAAGCGGAAGAAACCGGCCGGCAAATGACCTTTTCTCTGGCCCAGATCTGGCGGCATCCGATCAAGGGGATCGGGGCCGAGGCTTTGGACCGGGTTGACCTGGCGGCTGGCCTGCCCCTGCCGCTCGACCGCGCCTGGGCCGTGCTGGAGGCGGGCGGCGATGCGTCCGAGGGTTGGCGCGCGTGCCGCAACTTCCTGCGCGGTGCCAAGGGGCCGTCGCTGATGGCGATCACGGCGCAGGTGGCGGGCGACAGCATCCACCTGACCCACCCGGACCGCCCCGCGATCACGATCACCCCCGGCCAGAACGATGCCACCCTTTTCGACTGGCTCGCGCCGATCTACCCCGCCGACCGCCAGCCCGCCGCCACCTTGGTGAAATCCCCGCCTGAAGGCATGTCCGACGTGCCCTTCGCTTCCGTCGCCGTCCTCAACCTCGCCTCCCTCCGCGCTTTGTCGCAGAAGCTTGACCAGGATCTCGACCCACGCCGGTTTCGTGGAAATCTTTGGCTCAACGGTCTGGCCCCGTGGGAGGAGTTCGACCTTGTGGGCAAGACACTGACGATCGGCCAGAGCACTCTCGAAATCAAGGAAATCATCACCCGCTGCCGCGCGACAGAGGCCAATCCCGATACCGGCCGCCGCGACGCCAATACGCTGCAGGCTCTGCAAGCGGGCTGGGGCCACCAGGATTTCGGCGTCTATGCCATGGTGCGCCAAGGCGGCCCCGTCGCGCTTGGCGACACGGTCACCATCCAATGAACGTCCTGCCCTTTCCCCTCGCCGACGAACCGGATCACGAGACCTCGGAACGCGGCCGCAAGCTCTTTGCCGGCAATACAGATTTCCTCAAGGGCGTCGTCTCGATGGACGGCCTGCCACCCGGTGACCGGCTGGAAGTCTGCTTTGCCGGCCGCTCCAATGTCGGCAAATCCACGCTGATCAACGCGCTGACCGGCCGCAAGGGCCTTGCGCGCGCCTCCAACACGCCCGGCCGCACGCAAGAGATCAACTTCTTCACGCTCGCCGAAAGCCATTATCTCGTCGACCTGCCCGGCTACGGCTTTGCCGAAGCCCCCGTCCACGTTGTCGCGCAATGGCAGGCGCTGCTGAAAGCCTACCTGCGGGGCCGCGCCAACCTGCGCCGTGCCTTCGTGCTGATCGATGCGCGCCATGGCGTGAAGGCCGTGGATGACGAGATCATGAGCCTTCTGGACCTTGCCGCCGTGCCGTTTCAGGCCGTGCTGACCAAGTCCGACAAGGTCAAGGGCGCCGACCGCGATGCCTCACTCGCCCGCACCCGCGCCGCACTCGCCAAACACCCCGCCGCCTACCCGACGATCGTCGAGACCTCGTCCGAGAAGGGCGAGGGGATCCCGACGCTCCGCGCCACCATCGCCACGCTCTAGGTGCCCCGCGCTCCCCACTCTGCGCTCTAGGCGCTCCGCGCCCGGGCCGCGCACGCTCCTTCCTTGTGGTCCTCGCCGCATCCCCGCCGCGCGGCCCCTCCCTTCATCTCGACACTCCGGGCGAGCCCAAGCGACGGACTGAAGCCCCAGAAAGCGGGCCAGCCCCCGATTCCAACCTTTCCCCTCGCGCGCCCTGCCCTTATTGCTGGTGCACCCGCCCCCTTGACCGGCCCCAAACCCATGAAAAAACAAATGACCCGTGATTACCTCGCCACCGCCCGCACCCTGTCCGAAGCTCTCCCCTACCTGCAGCGCTTCAATGACGCGATCATCGTGGTGAAGTTCGGCGGCAACGCCATGGGCGATGATGACGAGATGGCGTCATTTGCCCGCGATATGGTCCTGCTGCGGCAGGTCGGCGTGAACCCGGTCGTGGTCCATGGCGGTGGCCCGATGATCAACGAGATGCTGGCCAAGCTCGGCGTCAAGTCCGAGTTCATCAGGGGCAAGCGCGTCACCGACGCCGCAACTGTCGAGGTGGTCGAGATGGTCCTCTCGGGCCGCGTCAACAACCGCATCATTCAGGCGATCAATGCCGAAGGCGGCCGCGCTGTGGGCCTGTCGGGCAAGGATGCCAACCTGATGATCTGCGAGGCGGCCGACCCCGAACTGGGCTTCGTCGGCAACCCCGTAGCGGTTGATCCCTCCGTCATCACCAACCTCTTCGAGGATGACATGATCCCCGTCATCGCCCCCATCGGCATGGGCCGCAACGGCGAGACCTACAACATCAACGGCGACACCGCCGCCGGTGCCATCGCCGCCGCCCTCAAGGCCGACCGCCTGCTGCTGCTGACCGATGTGGCGGGCGTCAAGAACGCTGATGGCGATCTGGTCACCAACCTCTCCGCCGCCGAGATCGAGGCGATGACAGCCGACGGCACCATCTCCGGCGGCATGATCCCCAAGACCGAAACCGCCGTGAATGCCGTGCGCAACGGCGTGCGTGCCTGCACCATCGTCGATGGCCGCGTCCGCAACGCGGTCCTGCTGGAGTTGTTCACCGAACACGGTGCAGGCTCCATGATCCGCGCCTGATGGATTATGCCGCGCTGGAACACGCCGCCCGCGCCCGTCACCTGACGATCGCGGGCGCGTTCCATCCCGGTCGCGTTGACGATATCCGCGCGGGAACCGTGGCGCTTCTGGCCCCGTTCGAGCCCGGCTTCTGGGCGCATTTCACATCCTCGCCCGAATACCTCGACGGCGCCCCCGACCCGATGGATCGCTGGTCCACCCGCACCGTCACCGCGCTGGCCGACATGCTGGACGCAACCGCGCTCTTTCCCTTCGGCGGTCCGCCCTGGTTGCCCTTCATCTCCTACGCCACCCGAACGGGCCGCATCCACAAAAGCCCCGTCTCCCTGCTGGTCCATGATGATCAGGGCCTGATGATCTCGTTTCGCGGCGCCTTGGCCTTTGCCGATCGGATGGACCTGCCGCCCCCGCCGCTCAGCCCCTGCCTGCTCTGTCCTGCACCTTGCGAGGACGCCTGCCCGGTCGATGCCCTGTCCGAGGACGGTTACAACACCGCCGCCTGCCATGCCTTCCTCGACACGCCCGCAGGGCAGGACTGCATGCAGAACGGCTGCAAGGCCCGCCGCGCCTGCCCGGTCAGCCAAGGCTTCCCGCGCGCCCCGGCGCAATCGGCTTTCCACATGAAAAGCTTCCACAAATGACCCTGACCCTGATCCTGATCCGCCACTGCAAATCCGATTGGGAGGCCGGGATTGCCTCGGACCATGCCCGCCCCCTGAACGCGCGCGGCCGCCGCGACGCGCCCCGGATCGGCACATGGCTCACGGCGCAGAACCTGATCCCCGACAGCGTGCTGTGCTCGGACGCGCGCCGCACGCAGGAAACCTGGGCCGGCATCGCCGACCACCTGCCGCGAAAACCCCGCCTTCACCTCTCCCACGCCCTCTACCACGCCGAGCCCGAGGTGATGCTGCACGCGATCACGCAGGCCAAGGACGCCACAATCGCCCTTGTCGGCCACAACCCCGGCATCGGCAGCCTCGCCTGGGCCCTCGCCCAGATCCCACCAGACCACACCGACTTCGCCCGCTATCCCACCGGTGCCACCACCGTCCTCACCTTCGACGTCCCCGACTGGGCGAAGGTAGGGCCGGGCCAAGGCAAGCTCCGCGCCTTCACAACCCCGCACGATCTGCCGGACTGACGCGCCCCGCCCCCCGTTCACCTTTTCTTAAATACTCAAAGAAAAACCGCCCGCATCACGCGATGCGGGCGGCGATATGTCGTGGCACCGGCCACTTGACTGGCATGGGCAAAGTGCCGGAAACCTAGTGGCCCAGGATCTGGCTCAGGAACAGCTTCGTCCGATCACTCTGGGGGTTGGTGAAGAATTCCTCCGGCTCGTTCTGCTCGACGATCTGACCAGCATCCATGAAGATCACGCGGTTGGCGACCTGACGGGCAAAGCCCATCTCGTGGGTCACGCACAGCATCGTCATTCCCTCTTCGGCCAGCGCGATCATGGTATCGAGCACTTCCTTGATCATCTCGGGGTCAAGCGCCGATGTCGGCTCGTCGAACAGCATGATCCGGGGCCGCATGCACAGGCTGCGCGCGATGGCCACGCGTTGTTGCTGGCCGCCCGACAACTGGCCCGGATACTTGTTGGCCTGCTCGGGGATCTTCACCTTGTTGAGGAAATACATCGCCGTCTCTTCGGCTTCCCGCTTCGGCGTCTTGCGCACCCAGATCGGGGCCAGCGTGCAGTTCTCGAGGATCGTCAGATGCGGGAACAGGTTGAAGTGCTGGAAGCACATGCCGACCTCGGACCGGATCTTGTCGATGTTCTTGAGGTCGTTCGACAGCAACGTGCCATCCACCGTGATCCGGCCCTTCTGGTGATCCTCCAGCGCGTTGATGCAGCGGATCAGCGTCGACTTGCCCGAACCGGATGGCCCGCAGATCACGATCCGCTCGCCCCGCCGCACGGTCAGGTTGATGTCGCGCAGAACGTGGAAGGTTCCGAACCACTTGTTCATGCCCTGGATTTCGACGGCGACCTCGTCCGAGACGGTCATTTTCGAACGGTCGATCGCACGTTCTTGCGCGGTCATTGATGTAGCGTCAGACATTGCGCTCTCCTCAGCGATGATCGGTTGCGAGCTTGCGCTCAAGATATTGCGAATAGCGGGACATGCTGAAGCAGCAGATGAAGAAGCACAGCCCGATGAAGATGAACAGTTCCCAGTAGATGCCGTTCCAGTCGGTATCGGCCCGGATCGCGTTCGAGAACCCGATCGGGTCCAGCATCCCGATGAACACCACCAGCGTGGTGTCCTTGAACAGGCCGATGAACGACGACACGATACCGGGGATCGAGATTTTCAGGGCCTGCGGCAGGATGATCAGCTGCATCGCCTGCCAGTAGTTCAGCCCCAGACTGTCCGCACCCTCGTATTGCCCCCTCGGCAGCGCCGCCAGACCGCCGCGGATGACCTCGGCGATGTAGGCGCTGGAGAACAGCGTCACCATGATGATCACACGCAGCATCAGGTCGAAGTTCGTGCCGGGCGGCAGGAAGTAGCCCAGCAACAGCTGCGCCGTGAACAGCCACACGATCAGCGGCACGCCGCGGATCACCTCGATGAAGATCACCGAGCATTTGTTGATGATGAAAAGGTCCGATTGCCGTCCCAGCGCCAGCGCGATGCCCAGCGGCATCGACAAGATGATGCCCGAGGCACCGATGACGACAGCCAACAGGAACCCACCGAATTCACGGGAATTGACCGAGCGGATGCCGATCGGGGCAATATCGGTCAGCGCCGATGCCAGCGGCCCGGCCGCGAACAGCCAGAACAGCAGCGGAAGCACGATCGCCGCAAGGTTCGCAACCAGACTGCCCAGCGGCACGGACGCGAACTTGATGATCGCCCAGCCCAGCAAAAAGCCCATAGCCACCATGTACGGGTACCAGATCGAGCCGCCCCACAGCAGCCAGAAGCACAGGAAGGGGGCGACCAGCGTCAGGATCAGCAGCTTGCGCGGCAGGCTGTCATAGAGGATGGGCGCCATCGCGGCCAGAAACAGCACAACCGCCAGGATCGGGCGCCAGTAGAGATCGCTGGGATAGAAGCCGAACAGCAACTGGTCCCACCGGTCGGCAAGCACGCCCCAGCAGGCAACCTCTGTGCCCTCGCTCCAGACGCCCGAGGCAATGCGTTCATCCCGGATCGCCCGGCACTCGGTCAGGGAACCGGCGTCCCAGATGCCGTTCGCGAACCAGCCCAACAGATGGCTGAGGATGTAATAGATCACGAACAGCGACAGGACAGTCATGATCCCGTTGGGAATGGACGAAAACAGGTTCTCGCGCATCCATTTCACCGGGCCCGCGGCCGTTACCGGCGGGGTCTGCTGATCCAGCATCTCTCGGCGGACATAGGCCGTCTGAAGGGCGGTTTCGGAGTGTATCTCGCTCATATCACCGCTCCTTCAGTTTGACGGAAGAGTTGTAGACGTTCATCACGCCCGAGATGATCAGCGACGTCGCCAGATAGAACAGACCCAGAAGCAGCATCCCCTCCAACTCGCGTCCCGTCTGGTTGATCGTGATCCCCCCAAGGGTCGATCGCGCATCCATGTAGCCGACCGCGATGGCCAGCGACGAGTTCTTGGTCAGGTTCAGGAATTGCGAGATCAGCGGCGGGATGATCACCCGCAGCGCCTGCGGCAGGATCACCAGGTTCATCGTCCACGAGGCCCGCATGCCAAGCGCTGCCGAGGCCTCGGTCTGGCCCTTGCTGACCGACATGATGCCCGCGCGGACGATTTCCGCAATGAAGGCGCCGGTATAAAGCGACAGCGCGAACCACAAGGCGATCAGCGAGTTGCGCAACTGAATGCCGCCGTCGAAGTTGAAACCCTGCAGGCGCGGGTAATCCAGCGTCGCGCCAAGCGCGATCAGGACGATGGCGGCCGGCACAAGGATGACGGCGGCGCGCATCCAGAACAGGCCGACAGGCCGAACGCCCGTCCTCTCCTGCTTGGCCTTGCCCCAGCGTCCGATGGCAACCGAGCCCACCACACCGGCGATCAGAACTGCCAGAAACAGCGCCCAATCGCCAACGCTGACGGCGGGAATGATGGCAGCGGGGACGCCGTCGGTGGCCGCGGACATCTCGTTGCCGCCGAGCGACCGGGTAAAGACGACGTTCGGGATGTAGACGCCGCGGTTGGTGACCGCGACACTGTCGCCCAGGATCATCGTCGCGGACGGGTTGTCGCCACGGAAATCACTGGGTTGCGGCATGGATTCGGTCATCACCGCGAAGATCACGATGATCCACAGCAGCAACGGAATGTTGCGGAAGCCCTCGACATAGACGGTCATCAACCGGCCCACGACCCAGTTCTTCGACAGGCGCAGGATGCCCGCGATGACGCCCAGGAATGTGGCGGTGATGCAGCCCAGAAAGGCCACCAGAAGGGTGTTGAGGATGCCGACAACGGCAGCACGGCCATGGGTCGAGTTGTTGGTATACTCGATCAGGCGCTGGTTGATGTCGTACCCGGCGCGGCTGCCCAGAAACCCGAAATCGAAATCCTTGCCAAGCACCGCAAGGTTTTCAATGGCATTGTTAACCAACCAGAACAGGCCCGCCATGATCAGGATGAACGCGACGACCTGAATGGTGATCGATCGATACCGCGTGTCATAGATAAGCTGGCTTAGTCGAAACGCCTGTGCCGGCGGATCGGTCATGATTGCCATCTGGTGGCCCCCTGTCGCTTGTTGCATGTCCCTGACCGCGCAAGACAGGCTCGTGTGGTGGCCCGTTTATCCCCTGCAGCGGCATATCGTGGTCTGGATGTGGAAAGGGCGCGGACCATCTGGCCCGCGCCCCCCAAAGTCAGGTCCTACCGGAACGGCGGGCTGTAGAGCAGGCCGCCATTGCTCCACTGGGCGTTCAGACCACGCGCCAGACCGATCGGAGTGGATTCGCCGATATTGGCGTCGAAGATCTCGCCGTAGTTGCCGACGGCAGCGATCGCGTTGGCCGACCACATCGTGTCGAGGCCCATCATGGCGCCCAGATCATCCAGTGTGCCCAGAAGCCGCTGGACTTCCTGGTTCGGGGACGTGGTCGCCATTTCGGCTGCGTTCGCCTGGGTCACGCCCAGTTCTTCCGCAGTGATCAGCGCGTTCAGCGTCCATGCGACGATGTCGCCCCAGTTGTTGTCGCCATGGCGAACAAGCGGGCCGAGCGGCTCTTTCGAGATGATCTCGGGCAGAACGATATGCGCCGAGGGATCTTCGAAGGTGGCGCGCGTTGCGGCAAGGCCGGACGCGTCCGTGGTGTAAACGTCGCAAGCGCCGGCAAGGTACTGCTGCTGGGCTTCGGCGTTGGTCTCGATCGGCACGGGCTCGTAGGACATGTTGTTTGCCGCGAAGTAGTCGGCAAGGTTCAACTCGGTCGTGGTGCCGGTCTGGATGCAGACGGTTGCGCCGTCCAGTTCCAGGGCCGACGAAACGCCCAGCTCGGAGGGGACCATGAAGCCCTGGCCGTCATAGTAGTTCACGCCGGCAAAATCGAATGCCAGGTCGGTGTCGCGGCTGAGCGTCCAGGTGGTGTTGCGGGCCAGCAGATCGACCTCGCCCGAGGCCAGTGCGGTAAAGCGGGTCTGGCCGGTGGTGGGAATGAACTCGACGGCATTGCCGTCGCCCAGAACGGCAGCAGCAACGGCGCGGCAGATCGCGACGTCAAAGCCCTGCCATTCTCCACTTGCATCAGGTGCCGCGAAGCCGACCAGACCTGTCGTCACACCACAATTCAGCGTGCCACGTGCCTGGACCTGTTCCAGCGTCGCCTGAGCGGATGCGACACCCGCCCCGATGGCAGCGACGGCAAGGGTGCCGAGAAATACGGATTTATTCATTGTTTACCTCTTCCTGTGGAATGGCCCGACGGGTCATCTTTCGTGCCCATCGAGCTTTGGCATATGCCGGGGGGACCTATCCTGGCCCCCGCCGCAGCCAAAATGGACAAAACCTGTCCACAAGGTCAAGGGTGCGCTGTGCCCAAAGGGAAGCATTAACGCGTTGTCGGTGCCTGCAGCTTCCGCAGTTGCACAGAAAATGCGCAATAGTTCCTAGGGCCTGCCAGTCGTTGGGTCACGTCGCAAAGCAGCTGAGCCAAAACGCTTCCGCATGCTGCAATTGTGCCGCGCGGGCGGCTGCGGCCTCGGATGCCTCTTCATCCTCGCCCCATTGCGCCATTTGCCAGTCCTCATCGATTCGGCTGATTTCCCATGCATCCTTGGCCGATAGCCGCCGTTCGGCCACCGCCAGCCCAAGGATCAGCGACCCGGTCAGCGTGACCAGATCGTGCAGCGCCGTCATCGGAAACGGCGCCACATCGGCCACTGCCTGCGCCAGCCTTTCCACCGCCTCGTCAGTTTGCGCCACCGGCACCACGCCCACCGTCACCCGAAGAGCGGCGCTATAGCGGTCGGCGGCCCAGTCCAGCAGCGGATCCCACGCCTCTGCCTGACGTTGCGTCAAGTCCTGCGGCCCCGAGGCACGATAGCACAAAAGGTCGGTCTCGCCGTAACTTGCCAGCATCGCCGCGACCTCGGCATGTTGAGGCGCGACCCGCTCGATCGCCGAATTGGCCGAGCGGGTATGCGGCATCGTCAGCGGCTTCACCTCGCCCTCCTGCGCCGCCCATTCGGCG
>JBBQHZ010000098.1:0-14832 GCA_038324445.1 Rhodobacterales bacterium
CGCGGCCTTGCCCGCAAAATGCCGATCACCTTCTTCGCGGGCGCGCTGGCCGCCATCTCCATGGCCGGCATCCCGCCCTTCATCGGCTTCATCGGCAAGGAATTCCTCTACAAGGCGGGGCTCGAGGCCGAGGTGGCCTCCCTCTGGATCACCGGAACCATCTTCGCGGCCTCCGTCCTGATGTTCGTCGCCGCCGGCATCGCGGTCGCGCGCCCCTTCCTCGGCCGCCTGCCCGAGGCGTTATCCACCACCACCGAAGGCCCCATCCCGATGTGGGTCGGCCCGCTGATTCTTGGCGCGCTGTCGTTGTGGTTCGGCATCTTCCCCGACATTCCCGAGTTCTGGCTTGTCGGCCCCGCCACCGATGCGGTCTACGGCTCCGACGTGTCGGTGGACCTCTACCTCTTCCGCGAGGTCAACAGCGCCTTCATCCTGTCGCTTGTCACCTTTGCCGTGGGCTTTGTCCTCTACTTCCTCCACCCGCGCCTGCGCAGCGCGCTGGCCGCCGTCATCTCGGCCAACCCGGTCAAGTTCGATCCCGGCTGGGACCGCACGCTTGACGGGCTCAAGGCGCTGGCGGCTTGGCAAACAGGCATCCTGCAAAACGGCATCCTGCAACGCTACATCTTCACCATCTTCGCCACCTTCGCGCTGGCCGTCGGCTTTACGCTCTGGTGGCAGGATGTCCTCAATTTCCGGGTCGGCTGGGCGGCGGAACTCGACACCCTCTCGTTCAAGCACTGGGCCGTCCTGCTGTTCATCACCGCGGGCGCGCTGCTGACGGCACTCACCGGCTCGCGGATGACCGCGATCGTGGCGCTGGGCGTCGTGGGCATCGGCGTGGCGCTTATCTTCATCATGTTCTCGGCCCCCGACGTCGCCATCACCCAATTGCTGGTGGAAACACTCGTCGTCGTCCTCGTCGCCGTCGCCATGCTCAAACTGCCCCATATCGGCGTGCGCACCGCCGAGCCGCACCGCCCCGTCCATGCCGCCCTGTCGATTGCGGTCGGCGCGCTGACCACGCTGGTGCTTGTCGCCGTCCTGCAAGCCGACCTCGACCTGCGCCTGACCGAGTATTTCAACGCCACCTCCTGGCCCGAAGCCTATGGCCGCAACATCGTCAACGTCATCCTCGTGGACTTCCGCGCGCTTGATACCTTCGGCGAGATCGCCGTCATCGTCATTGCCGCGCTTGCCGCCTATGCCCTGCTGCGCGGCACGCGCTACGGGACCATCCGCGAGGAATCCGATACCTTCCGCAGCGAGGGCCAAGGCCTTGGCCGGGCAGGGGAGGACCGCTAGACCATGGTCAACTCCGTCATCCTCAACGCCGCCACGCGCCTTCTCACCGCGCTTTTGCTGCTGTTCTCCGTGTTCATGCTGCTGCGTGGCCATAACGAGCCGGGCGGCGGCTTCATCGGTGGCCTCATCGGCTCCACCGGCTTCATCCTCTTCGCCATCGCGCAAGGTGCCGGCCCCGCCCGCGCCGCCCTGAAATACGAGCCGCAGAACATCGCCATGATCGGCCTAGGCATCGCGCTGGCCGCCGGCGTCTTTGCCGCCTTCTTCAACGAGGCGTTCTTTACCGGCCAATGGTGGTTCATCGGCGCGACCGAGACCGAGAAGGGCCTGCCGATCAGCAGCGTCCTTGTCTTCGACATCGGCGTCTATCTCGTCGTTTTCGGCGCGATCCTGACCCTTGTCTTCGCGCTGGAGGAGGAGGTGTAGATGGAACTCCTTGTCGCCCTCATGGTCGGTGTACTTGTCGCCGCGTCCGTTCACCTGATGCTGGCCCGCAACGTGCTGCGCTTTCTCTTCGGCCTTGTGCTGATCTCGAACGCCGCCAACCTCACCATCTTCGTCTCGGGCCGCCTCACTCCCGAAAGCCCGCCGCTTATCCCGTCCGATGCCGATTTCCCGGTCGAGGGGGTCGCCAACGCCCTGCCACAGGCCCTTGTGCTGACCGCCATCGTCATCGGCTTCGGCCTCTTCGCCTTCGCCCTCACGCTGGTCTACCGCACCTACCAGAACCTCGGCACGCTGAACTCGGACGAGATGCGCCTGGCCGAGCCCATCGAGGACGATGACGTCGAGCCGTCCAAAACCTACATCACGCGCGAGACCACGCCATGAGCTGGATCCTCGCCACCCCCCTCATCATCCCGTTCGCCACCGCCGTCCTCGCCTTCCTGTTCCGCCATGGGCCAGAGGGGCGCTGGATCTCGGTGCTGGGCTGCGCGGGCCTGCTGGCCTCGGCCATCATGCTGATGATCGCCGTGCTCGATCAGGGTGTCGTCGCCGCGCAGATGGGCGAATGGCCCGCCCCTTTCGGCATCACGCTGGTGGCCGACCTGCTGTCGGCGGTCATGGTCGTCATCACCGGGATCATCGGCCTTGCCGTCGCCATCTACGCGCTGGCGGATATCGAGGAGCGCAAGGAGCAGCTTGGCTACCACGCCCTCTATCAGGTCCTCCTCGCGGGCGTCTGCGGCGCGTTCCTGACAGGGGACCTCTTCAACCTCTACGTCTGGTTCGAGGTGATGCTGATCGCCTCCTTCGGCCTTCTGGTCATGGGCGGCAACCGCCAGCAACTGGATGGCGGCATCAAGTATGTCACCCTCAACCTCGTCTCGACCGTCATGTTCCTCACCGGCATCGGCCTGCTCTACGGCATCACCGGCACCCTCAACATGGCCGACCTCCACTTTGCCGTGCAAGAGGTCGAAAACCCCGGCCTCCTCGTCACGATCGCGGTCATGTTCATGATCGCCTTCGGGGTGAAGGCCGCCGTCTTTCCGCTGTTCTTCTGGCTCCCCGCTTCCTACCACACGCCCGCAATCTCCGTTTCCGCCATCTTCGCCGGGCTGCTTACAAAGGTAGGCGTCTACTCCCTGATCCGCACCTTCACGCTGATCTTCACCACCGACATCGCCTATACCCACACGATCCTCCTGTGGGTCGCTGGCTTCACCATGGTCACGGGCGTCCTCGGCGCCGCTGCCATGAACGACTTCCGCCGCATCCTGTCGTTCCATATCGTCAGCCAGATCGGCTACATGGTCCTTGGCCTCGCGCTCTTCACGCCGCTGGCCATGGTGGGCGCGGTGTTCTACCTCGTCCACCACATCATCGTGAAGGCGAACCTCTTCCTTGTCGCGGGCGTCACGCGCCGCATCGCGGGGTCCACCAACCTCAGCGCCATCGGTGGACTTTACAAAACCGCGCCTTTCCTGGCGCTCCTGTTCCTTATCCCGGCCTTCTCCCTTGCAGGTTTCCCGCCTTTGTCCGGGTTTTGGGCCAAGTTCATTCTGGTCAAGGCGGCCCTTGAAGACGGGGGATATGTCATCGCCGGCGTGGCCCTGATCGTGGGCCTGCTGACGATCTATTCCATGACCAAGATCTGGGGCGCCGCCTTCTGGAAGCCGCACCCGGCGGGCCTCCAGCCCACCCTGTCCAGCCTCCCCGCAAGGGACCGCGCCGCGCTGCTGACCCCCATCGCGGCTCTGGCCCTCCTCACCTGCATCATCGGCCTCTTCCCCGAGCCCTTCGTGCAATTCGCCACGCGGGCCGCCGACCAGCTTCTCGACCCGCAGGCCTATATCTCCGCCGTCCTAGGCCCAGATGCAGCCCCCGGTGCAGCCCCCGGTGCAGCCCCCGGTGCCGCCCCTGAGCCCGCCCCCGATGCCGCCCTTCCGGAGGCGCGCCCATGAACATCTTCGGCCTCAACATCGCCCTCGCCATGGCATGGGCCGCCCTGACCGGCGACATCACCCTGCGCGGCCTCGGCATCGGCTTTGCCCTTGGCTCCGCCGCACTCTTCGTCACCCGACCGCTCTTTCCCGGCTCCGACCGCTACTTCACCCGCGCCTGGCGCTGGATCATCCTCATCGTCACCTTTTTATGGGAGTTGGTCGTCTCGTCGCTGCAAGTCGTCTGGGATGTGCTGACGCCCGAACACAAGGCCCGCCCCGGCATCATCGCCGTGCCCCTCGACATCCACGACCCGATGCAGCTTCTGGTGATGACGAACTACATCTCCCTCACGCCCGGCACGCTCTGCCTCGACGTAACTGAGGATTGCAATACCCTCTACATCCACGCCATGTTCGCGGACGACCCCGACGAAATCCGCCGCTCCATCAAGGAAGGGGTCGAGCGGCTTGTGAAGGAGGCCATGGGATGAGCCCCGTCCTTGCAACAGCCATCGACATCTCCTTCGTGCTGGTCATGCTGGGTATCGTCGCAGCTGCCCTCGGGCAGCGCGCCAGCAAGAAAGACCCCCAGCCGATCCGCTCGGAGGTCCTGCCATGAGCCCCGTCCTTGCAACGGCCATCGACATCTCCTTCGTGCTCGTCATGCTGGGGGTCGTCGGCGGCTTCATCCGGCTGGTGAAAGGCCCCAGCTTGCCCGACCGCATCGTGGCTCTCGACATGATGACGGTCCTGATCGTGTCGTTCTGCGGCCTCTATGCCCTGCAATCCGGACAAACCGCCTTTGTCGATGTCGCCATCGTGCTGGCCCTGATCGGCTTTCTCGCCACCGTGGCTCTCGCGCGCTTCGTGGAACGCAGCCAACGCCGCGCGCCGCCCCCGCCGGAGGAGAAGCCATGATCGCCAAACCGGAGGTTTGCCATGTGGGTTGAGTACACCCTCGCCGCCCTCGTCATCCTTGGCGGTTTCTTCTGCCTCATTGCGGGCCTTGGCGTGTTGCGCCTGCCCGATGTGCTGATCCGGATGCACGCCTCGACCAAGGCGGGCACCTTAGGCGCTGGCCTCATCTTCATCGCCGTCGCGGTGTACTTCGGCGACACCGCCATGATCACCCGTGCCGGGGTGACGGTGGTGTTCCTGATCATCACCGCGCCGGTCGCCGCCCACATGATCGGTCGCGCCGCGTTCCGGTCCGGCGTGCCGCTGTGGAAGACCAAGATCGAGGAAGGCGCGATCGAGAAGCTGACCCGCTGAGGCGGCGGTCTGCGCCGCCCGATCCCCCGCCCGAGATGCGACTGCCCGAGATGCGACCGCCCGAGATTCTCCGGCCCGAGATGCGCCCGCCCGAGATCGTCCCGAATGGGATCGTCCCATATGGGATCACCCAAATGGAATGATCCCGGATGGGGGCAAGTCCCGGCGGGCCGATCCACCCGATTGCTGCCATGTGGGCGCAAGTCG
The DNA here is from genome assembly GCA_038324445.1 of Rhodobacterales bacterium. Lineage (GTDB taxonomy): Bacteria > Pseudomonadota > Alphaproteobacteria > Rhodobacterales > Rhodobacteraceae > Gymnodinialimonas. The sequence goes on from JBBQHZ010000098.1 coordinate 5,175, forward strand.
AATGGCCTATCGTGCCAAACACCCCGCAATCGTCCCCAGATGGAATGATCCCGGATGGGGGCAAGTCCCGTCGGGCCGATCCACCCGATTGCTGCCATGTGGGCGCAAGTCAAATGGCCTATCGTCCCAAACACCCCGCAATCGTCCCCAAATGGGATAATCCCATATGGGCCTATGTCTGGAGGAAATCATACCGCCCGTCGGGCCGCACCGCGCAGGCCGTCAATCGGCCGGTTCGCCACGCCCCGGTATCGGTCGCAATGCGCCCCTCATGGGCCAAGGGGGCGGGCACTTCCGTGTGCCCATGCGCGATCCAGACCCGGTCGCTGCGACCCCCCTCGTCGAATTCGGGATGCCCCCACAGCAGCACGCGCGCGCTCTGATCTGCCATGGCATAGCGCGGGTCCGCACCCGCATGGACCACCCACAGATTGCCGGAATGCCAGCTAAGTGGCAGATTTTCCAGCCATTCCATCATTCCTTTGGGCAATCGGCGGCGCAGGGAATGGGCGGCGGCGGGGAAGGCGTCGAATTCCGCGCTCTCCTCCAGATCGGCCGTCGCCACCCCGAAACTGCGGAGCGTCTCCGCCGCGCCAGCCCGCATCCAGCGCGGGCCGCGCGTGGCTGGATCGCTCAGGAAATCGAGCATCATCCGCTCGTGATTTCCCATCAGGCAGGTGACGTTCTCGGGGAAATCGTTCTGCAACTCGCGCAGGCGCGCCAGCACCACGGCCGAGTCCCCGCCATAGTCGATGTAGTCGCCCACAAAGACCAGCTTGGGATCGGCGGCCTGGGTGCCGCCAATATGCGCATCGACCAGTTCCAGCATCAATTCCACCAGGTCGGCCCGGCCATGGATATCGCCGATGATGTAGGTAGGTTGCGTCGGACGCGGCATATCTTGTGTTGCTGCCGACGGCATCTTGGCACCGGCAGCGGCGCTGGGCTTCCGCCCAAGGAGGGAGCGCATCGATTTCAACATGGCCTATCAGGTGCCCTCTCGGCCATGTGTTTGCAAGGGCAAAGGCCTATTCCCGCGCCCGCAAAACCCGTGCCGGACGGCTCGCCAGCGGCTTCCACGCAAAGACCAGGCCCGATATCAGCGTCGCCAATGCGCCCCCGATCACGATGGCCAGCGCCGAGAACGGCTCGAACCGATAGTCGCTTTCCATCACGAAGGTCATCACCGCCCACCCGCCAATCGCGCCGACCGCGATTGCCACCAAGCCTGCGGCAGCCCCCAACAGGCCGGCGCGCAAGGCGAAACTTGACAGGATCGTGGCCCGCGAGGCGCCCAGCGTCTTGAGCACGGCGGCCTCGAACACCCGCCCCCGCTCCCCCGCCGCTGCCGCGCCGATCAGCACCACGAACCCCGTCAGCAAGGTGGCCGAGGCGGCATAAGACGTCGCCTGCGCGATCCCGCGCAACGCCTCCGCCACCTGATCCAGCGCGTCCCTTACCCGGATCGCGGTAATGTTCGGCGCCGCCCCCGCCACATCGCGCAGAAGCTGCGCTTCGGCCGCTTCCTCGGCATAGACGGTGGCGATATGGGTATGCGGCGCGCCCGCCAGGGCCGCCGCGTTCATCGTCACGACAAAGCCTATCCTCGCGTTTTCAAACGAGACTTCCCGCAATGCCGCGATGGTTCCGGTGATGTCGCGGCCCAGCACGTTCATCGTGATCGTGTCCCCCAACCTGATCCCCATTTCGCCCGCCTCCTCGGCGGCGAAGGCGATCAGCGGCGGGCCGTCATACCCCTCCGGCCACCACTCTCCCGCCACGATTTCCTCCGGCGGCGGCGGTCCGTCCATGTAGGTCAGGCCCCGGTCGCCCCGGATCACCCAATGGTCCCCCGCCACGTCGGCGGCGCGCTGTCCGTTGATCTGGGTGATGATCCCCCGCAGCATCGGCGCGGTATCGACGCGCGACACGGCCGGGTCGCCCTCGACCCGTTCAAGGAACTCGGCCAGTTGATCTGGCTGGATATCCACGAAAAAGTACGACGGCGCGACCTCGGGAAGGTCGCTTTGGATGGAGTTGCGCAGGTTGGTGTCGATCTGGCCCACGGCCGCCAGCACCGCCAGCCCCAATCCCAGCGACAACACCACCGAGCCCGCCTCGGACCCCGGTCCGCCAACGGCCCCCAACGCGGTGCGCAGCGCCGTCCGACCCCGCGCGAAGCGCGCCCGCGACGCCCGCCGCGCCAGCGCGCGAATGCCCCAGGCAGAGCCGGCCAGAAGCGCCAGCGCAAAGATCAGCCCCGCCGCCGTCCCAAGCGCCAGCGTCGGGACGCCCGACAACCACACGGCAGCCCCCACCAGCACGGCGACCAACCCGGCAATGATGAACAAAAACAACGGCCTCGGCCAACCCGCGCCGCCGCTTACATCGCGAAACAGCGCCGCAGCGCGCACTTGTTCGGTCCGCGCCAGTGGCCACAGCGTGAAGATCAGCGCCGTCAAACCGCCATACAAGGCCGCCTCCAACAGCGGCCCCGGATAGACGCCGATCGCCACCGGCACCGGTAACCGCGCCTCGATCAGCGGCCCGAAGGCGATGGGCGCCAAGGCGCCGAGCACCAGCCCCATCGCGATACCCACCACAGTCAGCACGCCCACCTGAATGAAATAGACCGCGAAAATCACCCGTCCTTCGGCGCCCAATGTCTTGAGCGTGGCGATCGTGGCGATCTTGCCCTCCAGATAGGCCCGCACTGCCGCCGAGACGCCGACGCCGCCCACGGCCAGCCCCGCCAGGCCCACAAGCACCAGAAACGACCCGATCCGCTCGACGAAGCGCGCCACCCCCGGCGCGCCGTTGCGCGCATCGCGCCAGCGCGCGCCTGTTTCCTCGAACGCCTGCGCCTGCATCTCCAACGCCGCCAGATCGGCACCGGGTGCTCGCAGGCGATACTGGCTTTCAAAGAGCGTTCCGGGCTCCAGCAGGCCGGATCCTGCCAAGCCTTCCAGCGACACGATCGTGCGCGGCCCCAGCCCGAAGCCCGAGGATGCGCCGTCGGGCTCATCCACCAGAATTGCCCTCAATTCAAAGTCTTGCGTGCCGAGCCGAAAGGTATCACCGACACTCAGCGCCAGCCGGTCTGCCAGCAACGGCGCCATGATCGCGCCGGGCAGATCGCGTATCGCCAGCGCGTCCGCCACCGCCATCGGCGGCTCCAGCCCGGCCGCGCCGTAAAGCGGCCAGGCCGCATCCACGCCGCGCACCTGCGTCAGCCCGCGCTCCACCAAGTCGCGGTCCACCACGGCCATCGAGCGGAAATCGACCGTCTCGCTGACCGCCTGGGAAATGCTCGCCATGAAGGCGCGCTCATCGTCATCGGCAAAGCGGTAGGTGAACGACATCTCCGCATCGCCGCCAAGGATCACCGCACCCTCGCGCGCCAGCCCTTCCTGCAGCGACACCCGGACCGAGCCGACGCCCGCAATCGCCGCCACCCCCAGCGCCAGACAGGCCAGAAAAACGCGGAAACCTTTCAGCCCGCCGCGCAACTCGCGCCGGGCAAGCCGCAGCGCAATCATTCCGCCGCCGCCCGCAGGTCGTCCACCAACCCGTCGCGCAGCCGGATGTCCCGGTCGCAGCGCGCCGCCAGTTCCGGCGAATGCGTCACCAGCACCAGCGTCGCCCCGTGCCGGTCGCGCAATCCCATCAGCAGGTCCATGACCTGTGCTCCCGTGGCCCCATCGAGGTTGCCTGTCGGCTCGTCCGCCAGCAGGATATCGGGGCGCGGCGCAGAGGCGCGCGCCAAGGCGACGCGTTGCTGCTCGCCGCCCGACAGTTGGGCGGGGTAGTGGCCGATCCGGTGGCCAAGGCCCATCTCGGCCAATTCCGCCTCGGCCCGCTCGAACGCATCCGCCGCCCCCGCCAGTTCCAGCGGCGTCGCTACATTTTCCAGCGCGGTCATTGTCGGGATCAGGTGGAATGATTGGAAAACCACCCCCATATGATGCCTGCGAAACCGGGCCAGTTGATCCTCGGACATTGCGGTAAGGTCATGGTCCAGCGCGCGGACAGACCCCGACGTGGCCCGTTCCAACCCGCCCATCAGCATGAGGAGAGATGACTTGCCCGATCCCGATGGCCCCGTCAGCGCAACGGTTTCCCCGCGCGCCACATCCAGCGTGATGCCATGCAGGATGTCGACGCGACCGGCATTGCCGTCGAGGGACAGCCTGACATCTTCAAGGGACAGGATCGCAGACATGGCTAAACGCTTTCGTTCACTGGGTTCCTTGGCATATGGGGCCTTGGCGGGGCGGGGCAAGGTAGCCATTCTCGCGATGCTCCTCGCCGGGGCCGCGCAGGCCGAGACGGTTACCGTGGCGGCGTTGGGCGACAGCCTGACGGCCGGCTACGGACTGGTGCAGGAGGAGGGCTTCGTGCCCCAACTGCAAGCATGGCTTGATGCGCGCGGCCATGACGTGGTGCTGATCAACGCGGGCGTGTCGGGCGATACCACGGCGGGGGGGCTGGCCCGTGTGGACTGGACCCTGACGCCCGAGGTGGATGCGATGATCGTGGCGCTTGGCGGCAACGATTTCCTGCGCGGGATCGACCCCGCCGTCAGCCGCGCCAATCTGGCGGCCATCCTGCAGGCGGCAGGGGCGCGCGATGTCGAGGTCTTGCTGGTCGGCATCGTGTCGTCGGGCAATTACGGGCCCGAATACCGCGATGCCTTCAACGCCATGTATCCCGAACTCGCCGCCGAATACGATACCCTGCTCGACCGTGATTTCTTCAACGGCTTCCGCCCGTCGGTGGATGCGGGCAGGCCTGTCTCGGACTTCTTGCAGGGCGACGGCATCCACCCCAATGCCGAGGGCGTGGCCCTGATCGTCGAAACACTCGGACCGCAGGTCGAGGCGCTTATAGCTCGCCTGCCGGAGTGAACACGCGCACCCCCGCCGCCCGGCACATCGCCAGTATCCCCTGATCGGGGCGGCGTTCGGTCACCCAATAGCGCATCCGCGCGATGTTGGTGACGCGCACCGGCGCGGTGCGTTGGAACTTGCCCAGATCGGCCACCAGCATCGGCGTGCGGGCCTGTTGCAGGATCGCTTGCGTCACCCGGATCTCGTCCGGATCGAAGTCCAGCATCACGCCCTGATGGTCGATGGCCGAGGTGCCAATGATGGCAAGGTCCGGCTTGAACTTGCGCAGCGTCTGCACCGCCAGATCGCCCACCAGCGCGCCGTCCGACCATCGCAGGCGGCCCGCCGTCACGATGACCTCCGCCGTCGGATGGCTGCCGAGGATCTGCGCCACGTTGAGGTTGTTGGTGATGACCGTGATGTTGGGCACCTCGCGCAGGTGGCGGGCGACCGCCTCGGTCGTGGTGCCGATGTTGAGGAAGACGGAGGTGCCCGGAAATACATGCCGCGCGGCGGCGCGCCCGATCGCCTCTTTCGCCTCGGCGTTCAGGCGGCGGCGGTCGACATGGGCCATGTTCACCAACCCGCCGGGCACGGAAGCGCCGCCATGGCTGCGCTCCAGCAGGCCCGCATAGCAGAGCGCGCCCAGATCGCGGCGGATCGTCTGGGTCGTGACGTCGAATGTCTGCGCCAAGCCGTCGACCGTCACCCGCCCGGCATCGCGGGCGAGGGCAAGGATATCGGACTGGCGCGGTGAAAGTCCCATATCCGGGATATAACGCACAAAAACGAACAAGAAAATTGACAAAACGAACATGAGATGAAAACAAACGAACATCTGCGCGCGGAGGGATTCCCCATGGACAAGCCGTTCGACCTGTTTGTCATCGGCGGCGGCATCAATGGCTGCGGCATCGCGCGCGATGCGGCGGGCAGGGGGCTCAGCGTCGCTCTCGCCGAGATGGGCGATCTTGCAGGGGCCACGTCGAGCGCATCGACCAAGCTTTTCCACGGTGGCTTGCGCTACCTCGAATATTTCGAGTTCAGCCTGGTGCGCCACGCGCTGGCCGAGCGCGAGATCCTGCTCCGCGCCATGCCCCATATCTCCTGGCCAATGCGCTTTGTCCTGCCGCTCAGCACGGACATGCGGTTCGACAATTCCACGCCGACGTCCAAGATCCTCGGCACCGTGATGCCGTGGATGAAGGGCCGCAGGCCCGATTGGCTGATCCGGCTTGGCCTGTTTCTCTACGATAACCTCGGCGGGCGGAAGATCCTTCCCGGCACTGCGCGGGTGTCGCTGCACGGCACGCCCGAGGGCGCGCCGCTGCAGGACCGCTTCACCAAGGCCTACGAATATTCCGATTGCTGGGTGCAGGACGCCCGGCTGGTCGTGCTGAACGCGCGCGACGCCGAGGATCGCGGCGCGCGGATCATGGTCCGCACCCGCGTGGTCAGCGCCGCGCGCGAGGGCGACCTTTGGCGGATCGATCTGGAGGGCGAGGGGGCAGGCACGGTCCATGCCCGGGGGCTGGTCAATGCGGGCGGGCCGTGGGTCGCCGACATCGTGCGCAATGTGGCGCGGCAGAACTCTTCCGAGGGGGTGCGGCTGGTGCGCGGATCGCATATCGTTACCCGCAAACTTTACGACCACGAAAAATGCTATTTCTTTCAGGGAACCGACGGGCGGATCATCTTCGCGATCCCCTACGAGGATGATTTCACCCTGATCGGCACAACCGATGCCGAGCACCACGGCGACCCGCGCAACCCGACTTGCACGCCGGAGGAACGCGATTACCTGCTGGCCTTCGCCAACGACTACTTCAAGCACCAGCTTGGCGCCGATGATGTCGTCTGGACCTATTCCGGCGTCCGCCCGCTCTACGATGACGGCGCGAAATCCGCGACGGCGGCGACGCGCGATTACGTGCTGTCGCTGGATGATGCCTCCGCCTCAGGGGGCGCATCAGAGGGCGCCCCGATGCTCAACGTCTTTGGCGGCAAGATCACCACCTACCGCGTGTTGGCCGAGGACGCCTGGGCGAAACTTGCGCGCTTCTACCCGCAGGCTTCCGGAAACTGGACGGCGGGCGTGCCGCTGCCCGGCGGCGATTTCCCCGTTGATGGCGTGCCCCGCCTGATCGCCGACCTGCGCGCCGACTATCCGTTCCTGACCGGGCCATGGGCCAAGCGCCTGATCCGCGCCTATGGCACCGAGGCGCGGCTGATCCTTGGCCCCGCCAAAACCGCCAACGATCTTGGCCGCGATTTCGGCGCCAACCTGACCGAGGCCGAACTGCGCTGGCTGATGGACAAGGAATACGCCCGCGAGGCCGCCGATGTGATCTGGCGTCGCTCCAAACTGGGTCTGCGCCTCAGCCCCGCCGAGGTCGTCGGAATCGCCGCTTTCATGGCCGCTGGCGCGACCCAAGCTTGACCTCAAATCCGAAACGTAGATCAATGGCTTGGCGATATTGACGGAAGGACGCACCGCGATGGCAGAGTGGTATTACGCCGAGAACGACACCCGCCACGGCCCCGTCCCCGAGGCCGAGATGGCGCGTCTGGTCGCCACCCGTGCCATCACCGCCGCAACGCTGGTCTGGCGCGACGGTCTGGCCGGGTGGGAGGCGGCATCGGCCCATTTCGCCTTCGGCGGTGCAGCCACGCCGCCGCCCTTGTCGCCCGCTCCCCCTGTCGGAGCTCAACCATCCCAGTCCCCCTCCCGATCCCCGGCGATGCAACAGGGCGATACAGGCCCCGACGGCCTTTACATCAACGCCCCGTCCCGCACCTTCGGTGAGGCAATTTCCACCTGCTTCTCGAAATACGTGACCTTCTCGGGGCGCGCCAGCCGGTCGGAGTACTGGTTCTTCGTGCTGTTCCTCCTGCTTCTGGGCATCGTCGCCTCCGTCATCGACGCGGGCTTTTTCCCCGGGTCCATCGAAACCGGCGGTCCGGTCAACGGGCTGGTGTCGCTGGTCACCTTCCTGCCCTCGATGGCGGTCAGTTGGCGCAGGCTTCACGATACCAACCGCTCCGGCTGGTGGATCGGGGGCATGTGGATCGCCATCGCGCTGCTCGTCGGCATCGCCATCGCCGTCTACGGCGACGGCACCAGCGCGTCGGCGGAAAGCGCCTACGCGCTGATCCCCATCTTCGCCGTCGCCTTCTTCGTCTATGCCATCGTCCTGCTGGTGTTCTTCTGCTCCAAGGGCACGCTTGGCCCGAACCGCTTCGGCTGAAAGGCAGGCCCTTGACCCAGATCCTCGCCATCGACCAGGGCACCACGTCCTCCCGCGCGATCGTGTTCGATGGCGCGCTGCGGCCCATTTCCATGGCGCAACGCGCGTTCACCCAGCATTTCCCGGCCTCCGGCTGGGTCGAGCATGACCCGGAAGAGATCTGGGACAGCGTGCTGCACACCTGCCGCGCGGCGTTGGATCAATCCGGCCCGGTTGCGGCCATCGGCATCACCAACCAGCGCGAAACCGTGGTCCTGTGGGACCGCGAGACGGGCGAGGTGGTTCACAACGCCATCGTCTGGCAAGATCGCCGCAGTTCCGCCTTGTGCGCGCAGCTGAAAGCGGACGGGCACGAAGGCATGGTGCAGGAAAAGACCGGCCTGCTCCTCGATCCCTATTTCAGCGGCACGAAACTGGCATGGCTGCTCGACAATGTGGACGGCGTCCGCGCGCGGGCAGAGGCCGGGAAACTGGCCTTCGGCACCATCGACAGCTTCCTGATCTGGCGGCTGACAGGTGGCGCGCGGCATGTGACGGATGCCACCAATGCGGCCCGCACGCTCCTTTACAACATCCGCACCGGGGCGTGGGACGCGGATATCCTGCGCCTTCTCGACATCCCGGCAAGCCTTCTGCCAGACGTCCTCGATTGCGGCGCCGATTTCGGGGAGACCACGCTGTTCGGCGCCCCCCTCCCGATCCTGGGCGTCGCGGGCGACCAGCAGGCGGCGACCGTGGGGCAGGCCTGCTTCCAGCCGGGCATGTTGAAATCCACCTATGGCACGGGCTGCTTCGCCCTGCTTAATACCGGCGACACGCTGGTGACGTCGCAAAACCGGATGCTGGGGACGATCGCCTCCCAGTTCGACGGCCAGCCGCCCTATGCCCTTGAAGGCTCGATCTTCATGGCCGGGGCCGTGGTGCAGTGGCTGCGCGACGGTTTGCGGATCGTCGAGGCCGCGGGCGACAGCGCGCCGCTGGCCCAGACCGCCGATCCGGCCCAGACGCTCTACCTTGTGCCCGCCTTCACGGGCCTTGGTGCGCCGTATTGGGATTCCGAAGCGCGCGGCGCGCTTTTTGGCCTGACCCGCAACTCCGGCCCGGCCGAGATCGCGCGGGCGGCCCTTGAATCCGTCGGTTTTCAGACCCGGGATCTGCTGGAGGCGATGCACGCCGATTGGCCCGATGACAAGGGCGGCAAGGTTCGCGACGCGGCGAGTTCGACGACCCTCCGGGTCGATGGTGGCATGACGGCGTCGGACTGGACCATGCAGTTTCTCGCCGACATTCTGGGCGCCCCCGTCGACCGGCCCAAGGTGCAGGAAACCACAGCCCTGGGTGTGGCCTGGATTGCCGGCCATAGCGCCGGCATCTACCCTGACCGCGACGGTTTCGCGGCCACATGGGCGCTGGACAAGACCTTCCGGCCACAGATGGATGATCAGACCCGCGCCGACCGTTATGCCGGCTGGCAAGACGCCGTCGCGCGCACCCTTTCAGGACGCCAATGATGCGCATAGC
>JBBQHZ010000099.1:0-14655 GCA_038324445.1 Rhodobacterales bacterium
TGGCTCCCCCCCCCCGGGTCAAATTGGGGGGGGGGGGGGGGGGCGCTGGCCCGCGGGGGGGGGTGGTGTACCCCCCCTTCGGGGTGGGGGCGTGGGGTCCTAATGGGGGTTGGGGGGGTTTCCCCCCCCCCCCCCGCGCCGCAGGCTACCACCGCGCCGCAGCCACCAACCGCGCCGCAGGCTACCACCGCGCCGCGTGCTTCCCGGCCCAGAGGCCGGTCGCCAGACAGGCCGAGATAAGGTAGCCGCCGGTCGGCGCCTCCCAATCCAGCATCTCGCCAGCGACAAACACCCCCGGCAGGGCCGTCAGCATCAAGGTCCGATCCACCGCCGCGCGGGTGACGCCGCCCGCCGTCGAGATCGCCTCGTCCATGGGGCGGGGGCCCAGATGCAGCACGGGCAGCGCCTTGATGAGGGCGGCGAGCGCCGCGGGCTCCTCCGGCAGGGGCCGCGCGAATTCCTGCAGCAGCGCGCGTTTGGCGGGGTCGAGGCCAAGGCCGGTGAGCGCCTTGGTCAGGGTCTGCTTGGCGGGGCGCTTGCGCAGGCGGGACACCAGCGATTCAACGCTCCGGTCGGGCATCAGGTCGAAGGACAGCGCCGCGCCGTCGCGGACCGCGCTTGAGGCCGCATAGATGCCACCCCCCTCCAGCCCTCGCGCGGAAATCACCGCCTCGCCCCGCTGGCGCTGCGTCCCCGCGATGACGGCGACATTCTTAAGCGGCGCGCCGAAATGCGGCTGCATATGCTCCGACCACGGCACCAGAAATCCCATGTTGGCGGGTTTGAAGGGGGCAATCTCCACCCCCTTGGCAGCCAGCCACGGCGCCCATGCGCCATCCGAGCCCAACCGCGCCCAGGACGCGCCGCCCAGCGCCAGCACGGTGACGGCGGGGGTTTGCGTTCGCACGCCATCGGGCGTGTCAAAGCGCAGCGCTTCCCCCTCGAACCCGATCCAGCGCCAGCGCGTCAGCAACGTCGCGTCGATGCGGTGCAGCCATGCGCGCAAGAGCGGCGAGGCCTTCATGGCGCGCGGAAACACGCGGCCGGTGGAGCCGGTAAAGACCGGCTGGCCCAGATCCTCGGCGAAGGCCATGATCTCGACCGGGTCAAGCCCGGCCAGCATGGGCGCAAGCCAGTCAGCAGACGCACCATAGGCGCGGGTGAAGGCGGCAAGATCCTCGTCCCTGGTGAGGTTGAGGCCGGATTTCCCTGCCATCAGGAACTTGCGGCCAGCCGAGGGCTTGCCCTCGGCAATCGTCACGCGCCGCCCGGCGCGGGCCAGCGTTTCCGCCGCCATCAGGCCAGCGGGGCCGGAACCAATGACGAGGGCGTCAATCGGCAGGGCGTCGGTCTTGCCTGCGGGCGTGGACGCGCCATTCTTTGCGGTCATGGAAGATGCTCCGATCTGTCCCCTGTGCCTGCGCGCCATCCCGAGGGATGCCCGGCAGAGTCTTCACCACTTGATCCCCAAGCTGCGCGGGGGCAAGGGCGGGCCGGTCGTTTTGTTGCATCAGATTTGCCACAACGAGATTCACGCGACCTTGTCGGAGGCGGAACTGGCGCGGGCCTTCTCGACCATGGACGCTCTGCGGGCGCATCCCCGGCTGGCGAAATTCGCGAATTGGGTCGGCAAGCGGCCCGAAGGCTTCCACTCCAAGACGCCCGGCGGGCGGCGGGCGTGGAAGCACCGCTGAGGCAGCCGAGCAGACGCGATGAGAATCCATGTTGGGAACCCAAATGGCCCCGTGAAAGTTCTAGGAGAACGGGGTTGAGATGAGATATTCTGACCCTGCGACGTGCATCCAACAAAAGGATTTTTTTCCGATGGCCAAAGAGACCACTAAGGGCGGCGCCAAGGGCGCTCCGGTGAAACCCACCAGCGGCAAGGGCGGCTCCAAGGGCGGCTCCAAGTAAACCTTCCCCTGCGTGAAAAATACACGGGCCGCCCGGGCCAAACGGGCGGCCCGTTTTCCGTTGTGAACCATGGCCTGAGCGTCGCATTGCCCGCGCCTGACCCGCCTGCTATGGGGGCCGCAAAGCACAATCGCGATACGAGCCCGAGGAGGCGACGCCATGGAAGATTATATCGTCAAGGACATCAAGCTGGCAGATTTCGGCCGCAAGGAACTGAACATCGCCGAAACGGAAATGCCCGGTCTGATGGCGCTGCGCGAGGAATATGGCGCGAAGAAGCCGCTCAAGGGCGCGCGGATCGTGGGCTCGCTGCACATGACGATCCAGACGGCGGTTCTGATCGAGACGCTGGTGGAACTGGGCGCGGATGTGCGCTGGGCATCGTGCAACATCTTCTCGACGCAGGACCACGCGGCGGCGGCGATCGCGGCGGGCGGCACGCCCGTCTTTGCGGTCAAGGGCCAGACGCTGGAAGAGCATTGGGATTACCTCGACCGCTCGTTCATGTTCCCCGAGAACGCGGACGGCGTGGGCGCGAACATGATCCTGGACGATGGCGGCGACGCGACGCTGTACGTGCTTCTGGGCGCGCGGGCGGAAGCGGGCGAGGAAATCCTGGCCGTGCCGACCAGTGAAGAGGAAGAGGTGATCAAGAAGCAGATCGCCAAGCGCATGGCCGCCAGCCCGGGTTGGTTCACCAAGACGCGCAAGGCGATCAAGGGTGTCTCGGAAGAGACGACCACGGGCGTCCATCGCCTCTATGATCTGCACAGGAAGGGCCAGTTGCCATTCCCCGCGATCAACGTGAACGACAGCGTCACCAAGTCGAAGTTCGACAACAAATATGGCTGCAAGGAATCGCTGGTCGACGGCATCCGCCGCGCCACCGACACCATGATGGCGGGCAAGGTTGCGGTCGTCATGGGGTAGGGCGATGTCGGGAAGGGCTCGGCGGCGTCGCTGTCGGGCGCGGGCGCGCGCGTCAAGGTGACGGAGGTCGATCCGATCTGCGCCCTGCAGGCGGCGATGGATGGCTACGAGGTTGTGCTGCTGGAGGATGTCGTATCCACGGCGGATATCTTCATCACCACCACCGGCAACCGCGACGTCGTCCGCATCGAGCATATGCGCGAGATGAAGGACATGGCGATTGTCGGCAATATCGGCCATTTCGACAACGAGATTCAGGTTGCTGCCCTGAAGAACCACAAGTGGACCAACATCAAGGAACAGGTCGACATGATCGAGATGCCCAACGGGCATCGCCTGATCCTGCTGTCGGAAGGGCGCCTGCTGAACCTTGGCAACGCCACCGGCCATCCGTCCTTCGTGATGAGCGCAAGCTTCACCAATCAGGTGCTGGCGCAATTGGAGCTGTGGAACAACGGCGGCGAATACACGCCCGGCGTCTACATCCTGCCCAAGCATCTGGACGAGAAGGTCGCACGCCTGCACCTGGCGCGCATCGGCGTGAAGCTGACCGTGCTGGACAAGGCACAGGCCGATTACATCGGCGTGCCGCAGGCGGGGCCGTTCAAGCCCGAGCATTACCGCTACTGAGACGCCGCACATCCTGCGCATCACGGCCGGTCCCCCTGGGGCCGGCCGCTTGCGTTTGGCCGTAAGGGTCTGGTGGTGCGGCGGGGGCGGGGATGGCTGCTGGAATGCGACATGCACGCCGTCGAATTCGGGACAGACGGGCACGCGCCAGAGGATGAGCCTTCTAGCCAATGCAGCGGGGGGCTGGAATGGCGGGACCAAGCCGCGCGCCATGGCGCTTTACGCCAAGGGAGCCACGCAATGAGCAAGACGGTCAGTTTCACCCAGATGAAGGACGGCACGCAGGAGGAATATGCGTTGCTCCATGAATTGGAGAAGCCGTTTCTGGCGCTTACCGCCGACCGCGTGCTGGAAGAACTGCGCCGGCAGGAGCATGTGACACTGGAAGGCTACCGCCTCACCCGCCTGCAACACGGCCTGCAATCGGCCACGCGGGCAGAGCGCGACGGGGCGGATATCGACTGGATCGTCGCGGCATTGCTGCACGATATCGGCGACGGTCTGGCGCCGCAGAACCACGACCGGATGTCGGCAGAGGTGATCCGCCCCTTCGTGCGCCGGGATGTGGCCTGGGTGGTGGAGCATCACGGCATCTTCCAGATGCTCTATTATGCACATCACTATAACTGGGACCGCAACGCCCGCGACCGTTTCCGCGATCATCCCTGTTTCGACAGTTGCGCCACCTTCTGCGAGCGCTGGGATCAGTCCAGTTTCGATCCGGACTATGCCGCCCGTCCGCTGGCGCATTTCGAGCCGCTGGTTCGAAGCGTCTTTGCGCGCAAGGCCTACGACGCGGATGTGGTGCGGGAAGGCTATGTCTCGCCGCTCGGGACGGCATAGCCGCACGGGGACGGGGCTATCTAGTCCCACGGGGACGGGCCACCCGCTTTTCCCTGCAACTTTTGCTTCCCCGCAAGGGCCGCGTGCAGTTAACATTTGACGCAAGCTCCGCCATTCTGCCGGCAGGGTTTAGAAACGAAACGAACGGGGGAGATACCAGCCCATGGGCAAACGTGACGATCTGATAGAAAAATACGCCAGCGACCTGCGGACGAAATGCGGGATGGAGCCGGACATGGCTCTGCTCACCAAGGTGACGATCGGCTGCGGCCCGTCCATCTATGACGCCGACGCGCAGACGGTGGCTGCCAGTCAGGCGGCCGAGTTGGAAACGATAAAGAAGAACTTCTTGATGAAGAAGTTAGGGCTGGCGGATGGGCCGAACCTGATGTCCGGGATCCATTCGGTGATCGAGACCTACGGCAAGTCCGAGCGCAACAAGTATCGCGCCGTGTTCTATTACATGCTGACCAAACATTTCGGCAAGGAAAGCGTCTACAAGTAAGGCGCCCGGACAGGACGCGGCGAGGCCTGTCCCACCGGGGCGGGCCTTTTTCATGGGGCGGGTGTTTTCATCAAGGGCGGGCCTTTTTCATGGGGGGGCGGCGATGCTGGAACTGAGGCCGAACTGCGAATGGTGCGATGTCGACCTTCCGCCCGAGGCGGGCAATGCGCGGATCTGCAGCTATGAATGCACCTATTGCGCGGACTGTGTGGACACCGTGCTGCACAATGTCTGCCCGACCTGCGGCGGCGGGTTCAGCCCGCGTCCGATCCGCCCCAAGGGCGCGCACCGGGCCGGACTGACGCTGGGCCTGACGCATCAGCCCGCCAGCACCACCCGCAAGCACTCGCGCTGGACCTTGGCCGAGGTGCAGGCCCAGACCAAGGCGCTGAAGGACGTGGCGCCAAAGGATCGCTGAGCCCCAAGGGATCGCTAAGAGTTTGGATCAAATGTGACGGGCAATTTGGTTGCGTGTGCGGCGGCCTTGACCCTATTACTTACTTGTCTGGCCAGCATGGCGGACCCGAATTCAGGTACACGAGCGGAGCGAGGCCGCAAGTGGGTGGATGGGGGGTCCTTGAGGGGTCGGGATCCCCCATTTCAACGCACCTTCAATTCACCGCACCTACAATTCAACGCAACGGCACTTCAACGCACCGGCATTTCAACGCACCGAGTTCGGGTTTTCTTCCGAAACAGCACGCCTTTCCTCCCCTTTCCTTCTCACGCGCCAGTTCTTCACGCGAACCTGTCGCCAAAGTGAATGGCCAGCACAGCCTCTCCCCCGATATGATCGCGCCAACGCTGATCCCACCGGAGAGTTTCCCCCATGCGCCTCCTTTCTGCTTCCGCCACAGCCCTTTGCATCGGCCTTGTCGGCCTCGGCGGCTTTGCGCCCGCCGCCATGGCTCAGGTCACTGCGACCGCCATCGCCTCCGGCGCGTTTCAGGACGCCGACCGCAGCCATCAGGGCGCGGGCACCGCGACGCTGGCGCAAACCTCGGACGGGCGCGTGGTGCTGCAATTCACCGACTTCGAGGTGACGCGCGGGCCCGATCTGGAGGTCTGGCTGGTGGCGGATGCCGCCCCCGGAACCTCCGCCGCCGTGCTGGGCAGCCAGTGGGTTTCGCTCGGGGCGCTGCAATCGGCCAGTGGCGCGCAGACCTACGAGGTGCCTGCCGATGTGGACGTCTCGGCCTATGGCTCGGTCGTGATCTGGTGCGAGGATTTCAGCGTGCTGTTCGCCGTCGCCTCGTTGCAGTAGACGGCAGGGGCCTTTCCTTGACATGATCTGATCATCGTCACGGGTCCCGCGCGCCCGCGATGTTGGCGCGCTGGGGTCTGGCATGAACAACCGTTGGCTGATCCTTGGCGTGCTGTTCCTTGCCCGCCTGACCATGGCGTTCCAGTTCCAGTCCATCGCCGCCCTGTCGCCCTTCGTCAGCGACGCCTATGGCGTCGGATTGGCCGAGATCGGGTTCCTGATCGGCCTTTACCTTGCCCCCGGCGTGATCGTGGCGATCCCCGGCGGCGCGGTCGCGGCGCGCTTCGGGGACAAGCGCGTGGTGGGCGCGAGCCTTGGCCTGATGGCGCTGGGCGCGGTGATGGTGCTGCTGGCGCCGGGCTGGGGCTGGTTGATCGCGGGCCGCGTGGTGGCGGGCATCGGCGGCGTGATCGTCAACATCGTCATGACCAAGATGCTGGTCGACTGGTTCGCCGGGCGCGAGGTGTCGACGGCGCTGGCGATCTTCGTGAATTCGTGGCCCATCGGCATCGCTCTGGCGCTGCTGGTGCTGCCATTGGTGGCGACGTCGGCGGGCCTTGCGGCGGCATGGACGCTGATCGTTGGCGTCATCGCTGCGGGGCTGGTGCTGTTCGCGCTGGGCTACCGCCCGCCCGACGGCGCGGAGGAGCGTAGCGGCAAGATCGCCGTTTCCAGCCTGCCGATCCTGGCCCTGATCTGCGCCAGCCTCGTCTGGGCGTTCTATAATGCGGGCCTTGCGATGGTCTTCTCCTTCGGGCCCGAGGTTCTGGTGGCGCGCGGCTGGACACTGGCCGAGGCCGGCAAGCTGGTCAGTGCTTTCATGGTGGTCTTTTCCGTCTTCCTTCCGTTCGGCGGCGTGATCGCCGACAGGACGGGCCGCCGCGATGCGGTGATCGTGCTGAGCATGGCCAGCTATTTCGCGCTGCTGCTGATGGCGCTACCGATGCCGGTCTGGGCCGTCTGGGGCATCACGCTGGCGGTGGCGGCGCTTTTTGGCGGGGCGGCGGGGCCGATCATGTCGCTGCCCTCGGCGGTGCTGCGGCCACAGGCGCGCGCCTTCGGGATGGGCGTGTTCTTCTCGATCTACTACGGCGCGATGATGGTGGCCCCGACCCTCGCCGGCTCCCTCGCCGAAGGGTCGGGCCAACCCGCCTTGGCCATCACCCTCGGGGCGGGACTGATCGCGCTTGGCATCGGCGCGCTGACCCTCTTTCGCGCCGTCGCGCGGCGCCCTGTGGCCATGGCCTGAGCCCGCAAGAATCGCCGCGCCCGAGCTCGTCACACCCTTTTTGCCCGCCCGCAAAAGGCGTATCCTTGGCCCATGCCAGCCCTGTGCCGCGATTGTCTGGAGATGTTCGAGGAAGGGCGCCGCTGCCCCGCCTGCCGGTCGCCCCGTGTCACGTCGCATCCCGAGCTCTACGACCTGTCCATCGCCCACATGGATTGCGACGCCTTCTACGCCAGCGTCGAAAAGCGCGACAACCCGGCGCTCCGCGACAAGCCCGTCATCATCGGCGGCGGCCATCGCGGCGTGGTGTCGACGGCGTGCTACATCGCGCGCATCAAGGGCGTGCGATCCGCCATGCCGATGTTTCAGGCGCTCAAGCTCTGCCCCGAGGCGGTGGTGGTGCGCGGGCGGATGGATGTCTACGTCGCCGTCTCGCGCCAGATCCGCGCGATGATGGAGGAGTTGACCCCCGCCATCGAGCCGCTGTCGCTGGACGAGGCCTTCCTCGACCTCGGCGGCACGGCGCGGCTCCACGGTAAGCCCCCCGCCGCGATGCTGGCGCGGCTGGTCAGGCGGATGCGCGACGAGATCGGCATCACCGGCTCCATCGGGCTGAGCCACAACAAGTTCCTGGCCAAGATCGCCTCGGACCTCGACAAACCGCGCGGGTTCTCGGTGATCGGCAAGGCCGAGACGATCCCGTTCCTCGCCGACAAGCCGGTGCGGATGATCTGGGGCATCGGCGAGGTCGGGCAAATCTCGCTCAACAAGGCGGGCATCCACACGTTCTCGGACCTGCAACGCTGGGACAGGCAGGCGCTGTCCGACCGCTTCGGCGCGACCGGCGACCGCCTGTGGCACCTTGCGCGCGGCGAGGATACCCGCGCGGTGAAACGCGACCGCGCGGTCAAGGGCGTATCGAACGAGACGACCTTCGACGGCGACATTTCCAGCACCGACCTGCTGGATGGCCACATCTGGCGGATGGCCGAGAAGGTTTCCGACCGCCTGAAGGCCAAGCGCATTGCCGGGCGCACCGTGACCCTGAAACTCAAACGCGCCGATTTCAAGCTGATCACCCGCCGCACCACCCTGCCCGACGCAACGCAGACGGCGGACCGCCTCTACAAGGCGGCGCGCGCCCTCTTCGATCACATGGAGCACCCGGCGCCCTACCGGCTTCTGGGGGTGGGTGTGTCCGACCTAATCCCCGAGGATCAGGCCGACCGCGAAGGCAACCTGCTCGATCCGCAGGAGGCCGCGCGGCTGAAGGCGGAACGCGCCACCGATGCCATCCGCGAGCGATTCGGGGCCGACGCGATCGTGAAGGGCCGGGCGTTGCGATAGAATTCGGGCGGCTGCGCCCGTTGCGGGTTCAGGAGCCTCCGGCGGGAGTTTTTCTGCCAAGATGAATGGGCAAGAGGGCGGGGCTGCGGGCGGGAACCAGGGCGCGCGCCCTTGTGGATTTCAGCTTGGCGAAAAACTCCGGGGGGGAGTCTGAAGGACGGGGGGCAGCGTCCCCCCCTCTTTACTCCGCCGCCAGATCGACGCGGCCGGGAAGCGCGTTGATAACCCGCGCCAGAACCTGGCTGATCACCCGCCGCATCGTGTCGAAATTCGCGCTCGGCTGCACCATGTGCTCGTTCATGTAGAGGGCGCGGTCGATCTCGATCTGGATCGCGTGATAGCCCTTGGCGGGCCGACCATAGCGCTGGGTCACATAGGCGCCCGCAAAAGGCGCGTTGCGGCTGACGACAAGGCCAGCCGAAAGGAAGCCGTCCTCGAGCACATCGACGATGTCGCCATCCGCCGATGCGCCGAAGCGGTCGCCCAGAACCACCTGCGGACGCGGCGTGCCGGGACGGGCCACGGCATCCAGCGCCTCGTGCGGCATGGAGTGGAAATCGAGCAGCACGGCCTTGCCGAACTCGGTCCGCGCCTGCAGCAACAGGCCGTCCAGCGTGGTGTGATAGGGCCGCCAGATCTGCTCGATGCGCGCCTGCGCCTCGGCATGGGTCAGCTTGCCGCGATAGATCGCGCGCCCGTTGGCCACCACGCGCGGCACCACGCCAAGGCCGGAATTGATCCGCGGCGTCTGCACCACGCGGCCCACGCCCTCGATCACGCCGGGATCGAGCTCGTCCTCGGCGCGGTTCAGGTCCAGATAGGCGCGGGGCCATTCGGCCGCCAGAAGCGGCGCGCCCAGCGCCGGGGCCGCGGCGACGAGCAGGTCCATGAAGGCGTCTTCGGAAGAACGGATCGTGCGTTCGTCCAGCACCGACGCGCGCAGGAAGGCCGGCGGATAGTGGCGGCCCGAATGGGGCGAGGCCACCACAACCGAGCTTGTCACCCGACGCGGTTGATCCAGACGAAATGCGGGGTGCATCGGCTCTCCATTCCCGAAACCTGTTCAATGGATATAGCGGGTTTTTCCCAAGCCAAAAGCCCTTGCGGTCAGGGGGGCAACCTTTTATACGACCGCACACCCACGCGGTCTCCGCGCCATGGGCCTTGCCGTTTGGCAGGGCTTCGGGCACAGGTCAAACGGGAAATTCGGGCGATTAGCTCAGCGGTAGAGCACTTCGTTGACATCGAAGGGGTCACTGGTTCGATCCCAGTATCGCCCACCAACCTGCATTTTGCTTGCAAGATGTCAGGTGTCCGAGTTTCGACCTTGCTTGCAAGGTCTGAAATCGGGAACGCCCAACAAGGGCAGGATATTTCGCCGGATCTCATCCCGAGATCCATGGATCAATCAGGCGCTTCTGACGCGCCGCGACGAAGGAGACGGCCGATGAAGGTCAAGAACTCGCTCCGCTCGCTCAAAAACCGCCATCGCGATTGCCGCGTTGTGCGCCGTAAGGGCCGCGTCTACGTTATCAACAAGACGCAGCGCCGGTTCAAAGCCCGCCAGGGCTGAGATCCATTGAGCAACGCAGGCAAAAACGCCGCCCCCTCGGGGCGGCTTTTTTGTTTCGGAAACAGGGCGTTATCGCGCCTCGCGCGCCTGCAATTCGCGCAGGGAGTAGGTCTGCGCGACAGGCCCGCTGTCGGAGGGGATGAAATTGGGGTCCTGCCCCATGCAGCCCGGACCGCAGACCTGCGTGGCCACGCCGCGCTGCCAATCGACGAACCAGAGCCGCCCGCCGGGGGTGGCGATGTAACCGTTCGTGCGCTCATCCATGTCGCCCCGCACATCGTCGGTGGAGGGAACCTCGCTGTCGGCAGAGCGGTCATGGGCCGCGTGGGTGTGGAAACTTGCGACCACCTCGACGAAGCGGCTTTGGTCACCCCGGCTGAGGCAGCCCCAGGTATCGCCGCGCGTCACCTCTGTTGCCGTCAGCCGGCCATCGGGCATCCGCCCGATATAGCCGCAATATTCGACGTTCTCGGCAAAGCTGCGCGCCTGCAACTGCAACAGGACGCCGCGCGCGGCGGCCAGTTCGGCAGCGTCCTGCGCCTGCGCGGGCGCCGCCGGGGCGATGGCCAAAAGGGCGGCCAGAAATGCCGCCTCGTATCGGTTCGAGATCACCGGTTGATCACTCCATCCAGCCGAATGATGCCGCCCACGGCTTCGGCCAGCAGACGCACCACGGTTGTCTGGTCGAGATAGCCGGTGACGTCCAGCCCCCGCGCCCCCTGATAGCGGCGAATCGCCCGCCTTGTGCGGTCGTCGAAGCGGCCATCGACCTGCCCCGGCTCCAGCCCCATCGCCTCGAGCCGCTGTTCCGTCAGCGAGCGGGTGATTGGCGGCAGGTTCAGCGCCGTCTCGCGCGCCTCGAACTGGGCGATCTGCTGCGGGGTCAGGCCGTTGCCGAAACCGGTCAACTGGTCGATCCGCGCGGTGGCCTGTTCGGTGAAGGCGCCGTCGGGGAAGTTGGACAGATACAGGCGATAGGTGGCCTCGGTATCGGCCGCGCGGGCCACGTCCCACGCCGCGCGGTCGCGCGCTTCTGCCTCGGCCCTTGCGGCACGCTCGTATTCCTCAAGGCGCGCCTCGGCCAGTTCCGCGTTGATGCCATCGGGGTATCGGTCGAGGTAGAGGCGCAGTCCCGCCTCCGTCGCGCCCTGCCCGGTGACCTGCCAATAGGCGCTGTCGGCGCGCTCCTCCTCCTCGCGCGCGGCGCGGGCGGCGGCTTCCAGTTCGGCGGCGCGCTGCGCCGATTGCTGGCCCAGCGCATTGACCTGCGGCGCGTCGAGATATCCCGTCACCGGATAGCCTCGCGCCGTCTGCCAGCCCTGGATCGCGGTGCGCGTGCCGGTGCCGAAAATGCCGTCGATGCCGCGCGTATCATAATCAAGGATCGACAGGCTGCGCTGGATCTGCTGGCGCTGTTCGCGCGTCAGGTTCAGGCCGTCTTCCGTTGCCCGCGCCAGTGCCAGCGGATCGCTTTCGATGGTGGTGGCGCGCGTCTGCGCATCGGCGGCGTAGAAGCCCGCCGGATACCGCGCCAGATAGGCGCGATAGGCGCCCGCGGTATCAAGTTCGGTGGCCGCGTTCCACAGCGCCGTTTCCTCTGCCGACGGCTGCGTCGGCACCGGGGGCAGGGGTTGCACCTGACCGGGGACAACGGGCGTTGCGGGAATGAACGGCAGGGCGGATGACACAAAGCCGTAGGTCCGAAGGCGCTGCGCCTCGGCCAAGGCGCGGGTCAGATCGGTGCCCGGCACCAGCAGGTGATCGGTGGCGAAAGCGGCCAGATCCTCTGGCGCGCCGGTCAGCACAGTGACGCCTTGCGGCGGCTCCAGCAGGCCAAGACCAAGGTTCAGCCCGGTGCCAAGGTCCATTCCGCGCCGCTCCAGCCCCAGCAACACGACCGACCGTCCGGGCGCACTTGCCGCCACCTCCAGAAGCGCCGAAAGGCTCAGGCCATCGCCGCCGATGGTTGCAAGGGTGGGCCTGTCGGCATCGCGCCCGACCAGCCAGTCATCGGTGCGCGAGCGCACCACATGGCCGATCACGGCGATCACGATCCGCTCTTGCTCACCGGCCTGAAGCAATTGGTTCAGCGCCAGCCGCAACTGCGCGCCGTTGGCGTCATTGGCGACGATCACATCGAAGCCCGCCGCCTGAAGCGGGCCTTGCAGCGCCTCGATCGAGCGGCCCTGCCGCAGGTTCTGGCCGTTGTCGTAGCGGTCGTTGACAAGCAACAGCGCCGTGTCGGCGCAGGCGATCTGGGCGGTGAAGGCGGCGAAAAGCGCCGCAAGGGGGGCAAAGGAAAAGACGCGCATGGTCAATAACTCCGTCAAAGAATCGGTGCGTGATCCGAGGCGTAACACGGAAGAGCCGCGTCAACCGATAACCAAGACGGCCGGAACCGGCGCAAACCGGCCGTCATCGAATGACACCCCACCGGGAAAGCGGCGCGATTGCGCCGACCACAGTGCCTCACGCAAACGGCATTGGGCGTCTGGCGGCCCGGAAGCGTTGGGTCGGTATCAATCCCCCTCATCCGGAGCTTTCCCCGCCCATGTCCCTCCATTTCCGCCATTCCATTCCCACCCTCACCCTGATGGCCGCGCTGACGCCGCTGCCTGCCGCCGCCCAGTACGAGGATGAAAGCGTTGCCGCCTTCCTTGCCGCCGACGCCAACGGGGACGAGCATCTAGATCTCGCAGAATTCCGCACCTTCGTGGGCATACTGGCCGACTCCGGCGCGCCGATGTCGATCCGCATCCGCAACTTCGCCGCTTACCGGATCGCCTTCGGGCGGGTGGATGCGAACAACGATGGCCTCGCCTCGCCGCAAGAACTGCGCGCGGCCGAGTCGCGGGAATAGCGCCTAGTCGTAGCTGCGCCGGTCGTCGATGACCTTGCCGTCATTGGGCAGGCTGCCAGGCGCCACGATCTCGACCCGGCCCTTCAGCTTCAGCACGGCGGCAACCTTGTCGCCGATCGCCCCGGCATCGGCGCCGCCCCCTGCGCCGCCCAAGACTTCGACCTGCACCGTCATCACATCTGCCTCGCCCTCGCGGGTGGCGATGACGCGGGCCTTCGCCACGCCCGCCTTGGCAACCAGTTCGGCCACCTGTTCCGGGCGCACGAACATGCCCTTGATCTTGGTGGTCTGATCAGCGCGCCCCATCCAGCCCTTGATGCGAGTGTTGGTCCGCCCGCAGGGGCTTTGGCCCGGCAGGATGGCGCTCAGATCGCCGGTGGCGAAGCGGATCAGCGGATAGTCGGGGTTGAGCGTGGTGACGACGACTTCGCCCACCTCGCCATCGGCAACCAGATCGCCGGTGCCGGGGCGCACGATCTCCACGATCACCCCTTCGTCGAGGATCATCCCCTCCATCGCCGCACTCTCATAGGCGATGTTGCCCAGATCGGCGGTGGCATAACATTGCAGGCAGGCAATCCCCCGCGCCGCGTATTCGGCGCGCAGGCTGGGGAACAGCGCACCGCCCCCCACGGCGGCCCGCGTGAAGGACAGGTGTTCGCCCATCTCGTCAGCGCGGTCGAGGATCACCTTCAGGTAATCCGGCGTGCCCGCATAGGCGGTGCAGCCGATATCCTTCGCCGCGCGCACCTGCAGGTCGGTCTGGCCGGTGCCTGCGGGCAGAACCGCCGCCCCCACGGCGCGCGCCCCGCTCTCGAAGATCATCCCCGCCGGCGTCAGGTGATAGCCGAAACAGTTCTGCACGATGTCGCCCTTGCCGATGCCCACGGCATGCAGGAAACGCCCCATCCGCCACCAGTCATGGGTGATGCCGCCCGGCTCGTAGATCGGGCCGGGGCTTTGAAAGATATGGGCCGCATTGCGCACCGGAATGCCGCCAAAGGGCGGCTTGTCGGCCTGCCACGCAACCAGATCGGACTTCCGCAACACCGGCAGGTGCGCCAGCTCGCCCAGATCGGAAAGGGCCGCGCCGTCGATCCGGCAGGCGACGGGCGCCGCCGCCACCAACGCCAGTTGCGCGTTGACAGCGTTCAAGTGCTCGGCCGCGCGCTGATCGGCGCTGCGCGTTTCGAGCGCGTCGAAGAAGTGGCTCTCGCCGTCGCCCCTCATGCCTTGCCCTCCCCCAGCACCAGCCGTTGCGGGCTGCCCTTCAGCCGCGCGATCTCGCCGCGCACTTCCAGTTCCAGTTTCACCGCCATCATGTACCACCCGATCCTGCCAATCGCCGCACAGCCCTCCGGTCCCAGCCGGTCGCTGACCGCTGCGGTCATCTGCGACAGCGGCACCGGGCTGTCCCGCACCACGTCAAGGATCGCCTGCCGGACCGCGTCGAACTTGTCCGACGCAATCGAGACACCGGCTTTCGTCGGGTCCGGATTGCGGCACAGGACCTTGCCGGGATCAGGCGCGCTCATGACAGCCACCGCTTGCGGCGCCGATA
>JBBQHZ010000100.1:0-14588 GCA_038324445.1 Rhodobacterales bacterium
GGCGCGGATCGCGGCCAGCACCGTGTCGATCCCCGCGCGGCTTCCCGCAATCGTGCCGTTGATCCCCTCGGGCGCGATCAGCAGCGAGCCGCGCACCCCAGCACCCTCCGCCACCGCACGAAGCGGCGCGATCAACGCGGCAGGATCATCGAACCGGGTGAAGTGATACAGGGCGGCGACAGTGAACATGTCGGCCCAGATACGTCGTTGCATGCGCGCCCTCAAGCCTTAGGGTAAGATGCGCAGCACAAGGACCAACCCCATGTCCCACGCCCTTCTCGTCATCGACGTGCAAAACGATTTCTGCCCCGGCGGCGCTCTGGCGGTTGCCGAGGGCGACACCATCGTGCCCGGCATCAATGCCCTGATGACCGACTTCACCGCCGTGATCCTGACTCAGGACTGGCACCCCGCCGGCCACTCCTCCTTCGCGTCGAGCCATGACGCCCCGCCGATGAGCCTCATGCAGATGCCCTATGGCCCGCAGGTGCTGTGGCCCGATCACTGCATTCAGGGCTCCATCGGCGCGCAGTTCCACCCGGACCTTGCGATCGACCGCGCCGACCTGATCCTGCGCAAGGGCTTCAACCCCGCCATCGACAGCTATTCCGCCTTCTTCGAGAATGACCACACCACGCCCACCGGGCTGGAGGGGTATCTGCGCACGCGCGGCATCACCGACCTGACGCTGGTCGGCCTCGCCACCGATTTCTGCGTCAACTACTCGGCGGTGGATGCCGCCGGACCGGGCTTCAGGGTTTCGGTGCGGCAAGACCTCTGCCGCGCCATCGACTTCGACGGCTCGCTGGCGGGGGCGCTCAAAGGGATGCGCGCGGCAGGCGTCATCCTCGCATGATCCCGGCGCGCTCCACGCCGACCTGCCAGACCCCGCCCAGCCCACGCAACCGGACGTCAAGCGCCTCGCCCATCAGTTCGAGGAGTTCATCCGCATTCTCGGCCTCCTGCCCGTGGCGATTGGGCGGGCGGAATACATCAACGGCGTCACCGGCGTGATGCATCTGCGCACCCTGCTGATCGCTGAGACCAACCTTCCCCATCGTGGTGGCGCGCTGACCCTCAATCGCCGGCTGACAGATGAACAGCGGGATCTGCTCACCTCCCTGCCGCCGCTTGTCCCCACCCGCACCGACGTGATCAAGGCGCACCGCGCCTATGCCAGCGCCTACCTGCACCGCGCGCGTGCCCACGCGCAGGAGCGGGACATTCTCTGGCCAGACGCGTTCGAGGATGCGACGCTGTCGCATGTCGGCACCTCCATCGGGCTGCGCATCTATTGACGGCTGCCACCTCCGGCACGCCGCCGGGACACAGCACGCAAGACAGACCGGGCACCGGCTGCTACGCTCCGTCCCAGCCACAAAATGGAAGGCCCCGACATGACCCGCTTTCTCTCGCTCGTTCACCTGTCGGCACTTCTGGCGCTGATGCCCTTTCCGGCGCTGGCCCAAGCCCAGGGAACGCGATCTCTGACCGGCCTCGCCCATAACGTGACGGTCGGGGTGAAAGGCGGCGTCACGCTGAACCTCATCCGGCAACCGGACGCCACCTATTCCCTGACCGGTATCTTCAACGGCAACCTTGCCGGCGACGTGACGGCCACAGGCCGCGCGCCCACGTTCGACGACGGCACGATCGCCTGCGCCGAGGGGCATGAATGCCTTCTGTTCGACGGCCAGATCGCCCTCGACAGCCGGGCGGGGTTTGCCAACGGCACCGTCACCATGTTTGTCCTGTCACTCGACATGGATGCCGAAACCAGCATCGCCACCGGCGTCTACCATATCGGCCTTTTGCCCGGTTTCGCGTTCGAGCAATACGGAATCCTCAGCCTGTCCCTGCCGATCAGTTGACGCAAGGCGCGCGCCCGCTAGCGGAAGAAACCCAACGCGCGCACCCACAGGTAAAGCCCGCCCCCGATCACGACCAACGCCACCGTCACGATGGCGAAGGCAAACGGGTGGCCCGCACCCGGCACGCCGCCAACGTTGATCCCAAGGAGCCCGGTCAACAGCGTCAGCGGCAGGAAGATCGCCGCCACCACCGCCAGCAGCAGCGATTGCCGGTTCGTCCGCTCGGCGCGCTGATCCATGATCTGGTCGTGCACGATCTGCGCCCGGTCCCGGATCGCGTCCAACTCCTCGCCCAGCCGCATCACCCGCTCCGCCGCTTCGCGCAGCCGCATCCGGTCGCGGTCCGACAGCCACGCCAGGTCCTCGATCTCCAGCGTGGTCAGCGCGTCGCGCTGCGGCACCAGATAGCGCCGCAGCACGATGGCCGAGCGGCGCAGGCCCGACAGTCCAAGCCGCGACACGCTGCTATGCGCATCCAGAACCGCCTCCTCGATTTCGTCGATCTTCTCGTTGAGCGTGGCGACATAGGGCTCGGCCCGGTCGGCAAGGCGCAACGCCAGCCGCGCCACGAAATCGCCGACGGATACTGGCGCCTCGCCGCGCTCGATGGCGGCGATCATGTCGGTGATGGCATGAAGCGGTCGGATCGACACGCCCGTCACGCGGTCCTTCTCCAGCCACAGCCGGACCGAGATCATGTCATCCGGCTCGGCGCCCGGATCAAGGTTCACGCCGCGCAGGTTCAACACCACACCGCGCCCGTGGATGGTGCAGCGTGGGCGCGTCTCATCCGCCGTCAGCGCCCCGATGACCGCGGGATCAAGGCCGATCGCCTCCAGCCGCTTCACCGTATCGGGATCGCTTTGGCGAAAGTGGCGCCATTCGAACGGCGGGCCGTCCAGCTTGCCCTCGGGCGCATCCGGCGAGATCGCCACGGCACCCCCCGCCCCGTCAAAGACAAAACCGATGGCCCCGTCCAACATCACAATAAACCCTTGTAAAGATGCACCTTGGTGCCCGAGTGATCGACCGGCCCGAAAGCCTCCAGCGCCAGCCCGGTCGCCTTCGCCAGCCCGCCATCGCTGGTCACCATCCCTACGCGCCAACCCCTAAAATTTTGCGACAGAACCGCGCCCATCGCGCCGTAAAGCCCGAACAGCAGCTTCCGCTCGCCGATGCGCCCGCCATAGGGCGGGTTCACCATCACCAATCCCGGCGCCACCCCCTCGGGCGGCACCAGATCGCTGATCGCCTGCCGCTTGAAGCTGACCCATTCGCCGATGCCCGCCCGCTCTGCATTGGCCAGCGCACCTCGGATCGCGCCATCGTTCCTGTCGTATCCGAAGAAGCGCACCGGGCCCACCTGCGCGGCCCCCCCATCCATGTGCTCCAAATATCCCCGCCGGAGGCTCCTGTCCTCTCCCCCCACCATCCCCTCGAAAGCAAACCCCCGCGTGCGCCCCGGCACCAGCCCCGCCGCAATCTCCGCCGCTTCCAGCACGAATGTGCCAGACCCGCACATCGGATCGACCACGGCCTGCGAGCCGTCGAACCCCATCTCCGCCAGAAATCCCGCCGCCATCGTCTCTCGCAGGGGGGCCTTGCCGACAAATTCCTTGTGCCCGCGCCGGTGCAGCGGCTCTCCGGTGGTATCGAGCGAGATCGTGCACAGATCGTCGTCGATCCGCACTTTCACCGTTACTCCCCCCTCAGCCGCAACCGGCGCACCCGCCGCCTCCAGCGCGCCCGCCACCCGCTGAACCGCGGCCTTGTTCACATAGATCTTGGATCGGTGGCACACCGCCTCCACCCGCACCGGCACACCGGGCACCAGCCAGTCGCCCCACGCGACCTTGCGCGCGCGCTTGTCCAGCTGCGCCAGATGCATCACCCGGAATTCGGCAATCCGCAGCAGCACGCGCACGGCACACCGCAGCACCACATTTGCTCGCTTGGCCTCCGCCAACCCGCCACCGCAGATCACGCCGCCCGATACGGCTTTCACGCCCGCGAACCCGGCGCGCGCCGCCTCTGCCGCCAGGGCCGCTTCAAGGCCGGGAACCGCCACCAGAAATATGCCCGGATTCTCCATTCCCGCTCTCTAGACCGTCCACCGGGGCGCGGCCATCCCCAAGCGATTGTGATCGCTCCTGCCGCGATTGTGAGGCATCGGGCCACAAGGACGGCATTACACCGCATCATCCCTTCCCGCCAATAGAGGTGATCCAATGCCCCGTCCGCTTCTCGCCGTCCTGAGCCTCGCCGTCTCGCTTCTTGCCGCCGCCCCCGCTTCGGTCCAGACCCTCCCCGATTACGTGGTCGAAGAATTCGGCACCCCGCCCGCCATTCCCGACGGCCCGATCACGCCCGAGCTTGATGCCGCGCTGCGCGTCGCCTTCATCGACCTCTTCGACACCCGGGAATGGACCAGCGCCCAAGGTGCCGCACTCGAGGTAATCGTGCAGCAGGGCGATCCCCGCGCCGCATGGGTCCTGACCGACATGATGCGCTTTTCCTTCAACATGCCCTTCGATCTCGACCTTGCGGTCGCCACCTCCCGGCTTCTGGGGGTCGACCGCACGGACCTCGACCATTGGGCCGAGATGACCGATTACCTGATTGCGTGGGACGTGCCGTCCTTTCCTGGCTATCTCGAATTCAAACGCGAGATCTTCACCTTTTTCGAACCCGGCTGGACCCCCCTGATGGTCGAGGGCGATATTGATTGGCGCCTCGTTTCCTGGGGGGGCGTGCTGATTGACGACCGCCCCTATGGCCAGACCGACACGCCGTGCGACTGCATCCCCGCCGCCGACGACCCCGCCACCGTTCCGGCGGCCGAGGCCACCTGGCCCGCCGACGACGACATCGTCTTCGGCATCGAGATCAACGGCGAAGCCCGCGCCTACCCGCGCCAGATCATGGAAGTGCGCGAGATGGTGAACGACACCCTCGGCGGCCGCGACCTCGCCATTCCCTACTGCACGCTGTGCGGGTCGGCGCAGGCCTATTTTACCGATGAATTGCCCCTCGGGATCGACCGCCCGATCCTGCGCACCTCGGGTCTGCTGATCCGGTCGAACAAGGTAATGTATGACATCGTCAGTGGATCGGTCTTCGACACCTTCACCGGCGAGGCCGTCACCGGCCCCTTGGCCGCGCGTGACCTGCAGTTGGAACAGGCGACCGTCATCACCACCGATTGGGCCAGCTGGCGCGAGGCCTATCCGGATACCACCGTCCTCGTCGAAGCCCTGGCGCTTGGCCGCAATCCTGATTTCCGCAATGGCCGCGATGCCGACGGCCCGATCTTCCCCGTCGGCGATGTCGACCCCCGCCTGCCCGTCCACGAGGATATCGTCGGCGTCATCGCCCCCTCCGGCACCCCTTGGGCCTTCCAGCGCAGCGCCGCGATGGCGGTCCTGCTGACGGGCGGCGAGGTCGCGGTAGACGGCCTGCGCCTCGAACTCGATGCCGGCGGCCTCCGCGCTGTCGCCGCCGACGGCTCCGATCTCGGCAGCCACCAGGCCTTCTGGTTCGCCTGGTCGCAGTTTCACCCGGGGACGGAGCTTTGGGGCGGCTGAACCGTCCGGCGGGATCTTTCCCCACCCCAACCGCCTTGCACCAGCGACCATGGCTTGCTCTAACCGTCCCGCAACCCGGAGAGAGCCCATGGTCGACATCGCCACCCGCGTCTGGAACCACAAATGGAAGATCGACCCGATCGTCCGGTCCCTGATCGATACCGATTTCTACAAACTGCTGATGTGCCAGTCGGTGTTCCGCAACAAACCCGACACCGTGGTCCGCTTCTCCCTCATCAACCGCTCCACCCATATCCCCTTGGCCCACCTGATCGACGAGGGGGAACTCCGCGAACAACTCGACCACATCCGCACGCTCCGCCTGACGCGGGGCGAAAGCACCTGGATGCGCGGCAACACCTTCTACGGCAAACGCCAGATGTTCTCGCCCGCCTTCATGGAATGGTTCGAGAAGCTGCAACTGCCACCCTACCACCTCGAACGCGTCGGCGACCAATACGAGCTCACCTTCGAAGGCTCCTGGCCCGAGGTGATGCTGTGGGAAATCCCCGCCCTCGCCGTCCTGATGGAACTCCGCGGCCGCGCCGTCCTCAACCGCATGGGCCGGTTCGAGCTTCAGGTCCTCTACGCCCGCGCCATGTCGAAACTCTGGGAAAAGATCGAACGCCTGCAAGCCATCCCCGACCTGCGCATCTCCGATTTCGGCACGCGGCGCCGCCACTCCTTCCTCTGGCAGGACTGGGCCGTTCAGGCCATGCAGGAGGGGTTGGGCGCGAATTTCCCCGGCACCTCCAACTGCCTCATCGCCAAGAACCGCGATCTGGAGGCCATCGGCACCAACGCCCACGAACTCCCCATGGTCTACGCCGCCCTGGCCGAGGACGATACCGACCTCGCCACCGCCCCCTATGACGTGCTGTCCGACTGGCACGAGGAGCATGACGGCAACCTCCGCATCATCCTGCCCGACACCTACGGCACCCCCGGCTTCCTCTCCCGCGCGCCCGATTGGCTGGCCGGTTGGACAGGCATGCGCATCGACAGCGGCGATCCCGCTGCGGGGGCCGAAACGGCGATCGCCTGGTGGAAAAGCCGGGGCGAAGACCCCCGCTCGAAACTGGTCATCTTCTCCGACGGCCTCGACGTTGCCAGGATCGAGACGCTTCACGCCCAATTCAACGGCCGCGTCCGCGTGTCCTTCGGCTGGGGCACGCTCCTGACCAACGATTTCCGCGGCCTGGTGGAAAACGACGCGCTGGCCCCGTTCTCTCTGGTGTGCAAGGCTGTCTCGGCGAACGGCCGCCCCACCGTGAAGCTGAGCGACAACCCCGAGAAGGCCATGGGGCCGGAGCGCGAGATCGAGCGGTATAAGAGGGTGTTTGGGGTGGGCGAGCAGGTGGCGGTGGAAGTGGTGGTTTAGATTATGGCGACATGCGACAACAATTATCGTTGCGTTGCTAAGGGCTTTGGCTATGATTCTAAGAAACAGGGCGACCTCCCCGGAAAGAAAGACCGCCCTGAGACCTAATCACTTAGGCTTTTTAATCGTCTCAACAACATGAGTACTCTTCTGTTGCTGAGCCTTCTGGACCGTCGTGAAGCGCCCAGTTTTGGCGCTGCGCCCGATCTTAGTTGTGTTCTTAGCCATTGGATTCCTCCATAGTAAGAAAACGGGTCAGGCCCGCCACCCGCGATGCCGGATTGCATCTCCTCGATGCACCATAGAATCGGGGCTCACTACTAGATATTATGCGTTTGGTGATAGCTGTGTCTAGAGGTTGTGGTGCTCGGACCACATCCTTGGCTTAGAGGGGCATGGATCGTACTTGACGCTCTAAACCGTTGCGAGCCCTTTTGCGCGCATTGTCCGCTCCACGAGAAGTGATAAGAACCCATGTTGCGAAAGCCTTTTTGTCTGAAAGAGAGACACGCTTCATCGCCTCAATACATTCGTCTGCCAGTGCAATATAGAACAGCGCATCCGCTTGAGTTGGCCTGACGAGCGGATCGTAGTCAACCAAATGGCGTGTGTCCTGTAGCTGGACGAATGCATCAGAGAAGGCCTTCAGATCCTCTGGGAATGCTATCCCTCGAGCTTGGCTACACGCGTTCTTGCTTGGGCCATGCTCAAGCCCCCTGTACACTTCCACCCAAGCCTTGTTTGGTCGACGGCTCTTGGTTGCCCCAACAAGACCATCCGCACAAGCTTTTGCAAGAGCGTGAAAAACAGCGTAATAGCATGTACTTATGCACCTTCGGAGGTTCGCTTGTGTAGGTCTTCTTGCCTCAAGCCTAACGAGCCCTTTTGCGGATTCCAAGAATCCTCGCGCAAGCGTAGCGTCAGGCATGAATTATATTTCGTTCAATATTCGGAGTGATCACAGGGAAATACTCGCCCCATCTTTCTCCGAGCGCTTCACGCACTTTTCCAGTCAAGCCAAAGTAACGCTTGGCAAGTTTCTCTGGTGACTCGTCAGTCTTGATCTCAACTAAAATCCTGATCTCTGAATCGGCTTCAATAATTTCGATTGATTCAATCGAAATTATTGCATCCAAGTCTTCTCCGAGCCGATCCGTGATCAGGTCCTTGATGCGTTGTTCTAGCTCCGCTTCAAAGCCCATCATTCTCTCCCGCTTTTGTACTACGCTACATCATACAACAAAAATGTGTAGTGTTGCTTGTTACGCAATGTGCAGTACGACAACTTAACGTGACGTTAAAGACTCACTTCACTCCTCCACCCCCTGCTCACCTCGCCCCGCCTTCACCTCCCCCCGCACCTTCTTCGCCTTCAACCGCCGCTCGATGCTCCCGCGCGTCGGCCGCGTCTTCACCCGCCGTTTCGGCACCACCGTCGCCTCCCGCACCAGTTCCGCCAACCGATCCCGCGCGATCTCGCGGTTGCGCGCCTGGCTTCGCGTCTCCTCCACGAACAGCACCACCGCGCCCTCCTTGGTCCAGCGCCGCCCGGCCAGCCGCCGCAGCCGCCGCTTCACGGCGTCGGGCAAGTTCGGCGACCGCTCGGCCTCGAATCGCAACTCGACAGCACTCGACACCTTGTTGACGTTCTGCCCGCCGGGACCGGAGGAGCGCACGAATTGCTCCGTGATCTCCCAATCCTCGAGGGCGATGGTATCGGTGATCTGGAGGGTCATGGCCGCACGCTCGTGTAACTACAGAAAGACTACGGGATCACTACAGGTTCATTACAGCACAATCCCAACGAAAAAGGGCTGCCCGTGGGACAGCCCTTTTCGAGAAATCAGGAGGCGGGTCGTCGTTGGACTGATCCACCTGGGCAGGGCTTTCGCCCTAGGGTTGCCTAAGCGCTAACCCCCCAAGTTGTCCCGACGCCATTCTCCAATACCTCTCTAGACACTGGATCACCTCCTTTCAGTTTGGTTGCTGTTAGGGTGATGCTGCCACATATTTTGTGGATGTCAAAACTTTTTACGCAGCATGTGGCGTGATTTTTCGGGTCAGCAGGCGGAATGGCACCAAAGCGATGAAAACAAGGGCAAGTTTGACACCCCAGTCCGCGATCGCCAGCGACACCCAAAGCGGCACCTCGGGGCCGATGCCCAACAGCGGCAGACCCTCGTTCGCCCAGGCCACATCTCCGGGGAGAAGGCCGGTCAGAGCGGCGGAGAAGGCGATGAAGAAGAACAGCGCCGTGTCGAAGGTGGAGCCGATTATGCTTGAGATTACAGGGGCTTGCCACCAACCGCCATTGCGGAACCGGTCAAAAACCGCCACGTCCAGCAACTGTGCCGTCAGGAAAGCGACCCCCGAACCAATCGCAATCCGCACCGTCACCAGAGGCCCGAACTCGCCCACGATCTGCGTCCCGATCAGCGAGCAGCCGACGCCCACCAAAAACCCTGCAAAAACAACACGCCGCGCAGCGGAAGCGCCATAGACGCGGTTCATCACGTCGGTGACGAGGAAGGCGAAGGGATAGGTGAATGCACCCCAAGTCAGCCATCGGCCGAACAGGAATTGCACAAGGATGTTGGAGGCGACGACAATCGCCGCCATGGCCAGGACGCCAGGCATCAACCGCATGATTTCATTCCGTTTTTACAAGGTAGTCGGAGACTTGGTCCATGATTGGACAGGCGCGCGGGATACGCGCGCAGGCGCGCTCCGTCAACCCAGAACCAGCGCCACGGCCCGAGCCACCACTGGAATAGTCGCTGGCGTCAGCCCCGCGATGTTCATCCTGCCATCGCCCACAACGTAGATCCCGTGATCGCGCCGCAACACCTCGACCTGCTCGGGTCTTGAGGGCAACAGCGAGAACATGCCGCGATGGGCGGCGAGGAAGCCGAAACGGTCAGAACCGGTCTCGGCGCGCAAGGCGTTCGCCAAGGCCACGCGGTTGGCGTTGATCGTGTCGCGCATCTGGCTCAACTCGCTCCGCCAAACCTCCCGCAGGGCGCCATCGCCGAGGATAACCTGAACAACCCGCGCGCCGTGGTCGGGCGGAAACGCATAGCTCTGCCGGTTGATATGCGCCATCAGCCCCGCCGCCGCAGCCTTCTGTCCGGGTCCGCGCGTGATTGCCAATGTCAGGCCGACACGCTCGCGGTAAAGGCCGAAATTCTTCGAGCAACTCGCGGCTATCAGCACTTCCGGCAGGCGCCCAGCAAGGTGGCGGGTGCCGAAGGCGTCTTGCTCCAGCCCGTCGGCGAAACCCAGATAGGCGAGGTCGACGAAGGGGATTGCGCCCGTCTTTTCAAGCACATCACCGATGGCACGCCAATCATCGGGTAGCAGATCGGCACCGGTCGGATTGTGACAGCAGCCGTGCAGCAAGACGACATCGCCCGCCTTTGCCATCGCCAGATCGGCCAGCACCCCGTCGCGGTCCAGACCGCCGGTTTCCGCGTCGTAGTACCGATAATCGTGCGCAGTCAGGCCCAGATGCCCGACAATCGCCGCGTGGTTCGCCCAACTCGGCGTCGGCATCCAGATCGCCGCGTCGGGCGTGATCCGGCGCACCATCTCCAGCACTTGCCGAACGGCGCCCGATCCACCGGCAGTGGCACAGGCCGCCACCCGCTCGGGCGGGACGGCGTCCGCAAGGATCAGGTCGCGCAGACTCGCCTGAAAGGCGGGATCGCCGGACAGTCCGATATAGGTTTTCGTCACCTGCGCCGCCGCTATCCGCGCTTCGGCCTCGCGCACCGCCGCCATCACCGGCGTGCGGCCCTGCGCGTCGCGGTAGACGCCGACGCCAAGATCCACCTTGTCCGCGCGCGGATCCTCCGCGAACAGGGCCATCAGGCGGATGATCTTGTCGGCCTCTGGCGCTTTGAGATCATCGAACATCAGGCAACCTCACGATCGTGGGCGAGAATGCGGATGCGTTCTTCGCGGCGCACAGGGGTGAACCCCATTTTCTGATAGAGCGCCAAAGCGGCGGGATGGTCGAGCGTGCAGGTGTTTACGGTCATCTTCGCGACACCATCATCCGCCCATCCCGTCGCAATCGCCGTCTGCAACAGCGTGCGCCCCAGACCGGTCCCGACCGCCTGCGGCACAAGGCCGAAATAGGCAAGGTCGCACACCCCCGCCTCGCGCCGGTCGAGCATGAAGAACCCCTGCGGCCAACCATGTTTCATCGCGGTCCAGATCACCACATCGGGATCGCGGACAAAGGCCTGCAGGGCGGCGGGATCCTCTTCGGCCTGAATGAAGCGGTCCTGCCATTCATATTCGCGGCCGACCGCATCATAGAGCGACAGGAAGAACCACACCGGCGGATCGATCGCCCGCTCCAACCGGATATCACCCGGCAATTGCGCCGGGCCATAGGCGGGCCGCTGGGCCATTTCCAGATAGGTGATCGTGAACGGAACCCTGGTTCCGGCATGCAGAAGGGTCATCCAGTGGCGACCTTGAGCTGCTCGAACTGGCCCCATTCCGCCCACGACCCGTCATAAAGCGACACATCGTGCATCCCCAACCGCGCCAGTCCCAGCATCAGGATGGCCGCCGTCACGCCCGACCCGCAGGTGGTGATGATGCGCTGGTCAAGGTCAACACCCCCCGCTTCGAACGCCGCGCGGAGCGCCGCACCCTGCTTCATGGTGCCATCGGCGTTGAACAGCGCGGCGTAATGCACATTCTTCGAATTCGGGATATGCCCCGAGCGCAGACCGGGCCGCGCCTCGGGCTCTTCGCCCCGGAACCGCGCGGGCGAGCGCGCGTCAACGATCTGCCAATCCCCCAGCTTGCTGGCGGCGGCCACCTGCGTCACGTCCTTCACCAGATGCGCTTGCCGTTGCACCGTCATGTGCCGGTCGCGGATAATCGGCGGCATATCCTCCACCGCGCGCCCCTCGGCCAGCCACTTGGGCAACCCGCCGTCCAGAACGGCGACATCCATCTTGCCCATCAGGCGGAAATTCCACCACACGCGCGCGGCGGAAAACAGGCCCATGCCATCATAGACGACAACCTGATGCCCGTCGCCCACGCCCATCGCGCGCATGCGCGACATGAACTTCTCGACCGGCGCCACCATATGCGGCAAGGCACTGCGCGCGTCCTTGATGTCGTCGATATCGAAGAACCGCGCACCGGGAATGTGGGCGGCCTCGTACTCCGCTTTCGCGTCGCGTCCCATGTCGGCCAGATAATAG
Organism: Rhodobacterales bacterium; assembly: GCA_038324445.1. GTDB lineage: Bacteria > Pseudomonadota > Alphaproteobacteria > Rhodobacterales > Rhodobacteraceae > Gymnodinialimonas. Next base: position 12,068 of record JBBQHZ010000100.1, read on the forward strand.
GAGGCGTCGATCACCCGCAGATCGGGGTCGGCGAGATGCGCCGCCAGCCACTCGGTCGAGACCAAGGTTCGCGGATCGTCGCCCGTGATGAGTGCGGCCATGGCAGAAATCCCCCGTCAAAAGTTCCGGAAATTCCTACGCCCGCAACCCAAGCCATGCAAGAGGATCACCGCCACGCCGCTGTTTCAGCTTGGTCAAAAAACTCCCCGCGGAGCGTCCGACACCAACCCCGCGCGCGCCCTCAGCTGTTTTGCTTCAACAACCGCGCCTTCTGCCGATCCCAATCGCGCTTGGCATCGGTTTCCCGCTTGTCGGACAGTTTCTTGCCCTTCGCGATGCCGATCTTCAGCTTCACGAAGCCCTTGTGGTTGAAATACATGACGATCGGGACAAGCGTCATGCCCTCGCGCTGGGTGGCGTTCCACATCCGCGACAACTCGCGCTTGGAGGCCAGCATCTTGCGCCGCCGCTTTTCCTCATGCCCGAAGGTCTTGGCTTGAATATACGGCGCAATGTAGCTGTTCACCAACCACAACTCGCCATCCTTCACCTCGGCATAACTCTCCGCGATGTTGGACTGGCCCTGCCGCAGGCTTTTGACCTCCGAGCCTTCAAGGATGATCCCGACCTCAAGGTCGCTTTCGATCGCATAATCGAACCGCGCCCGCCGGTTTTCGGCGATCACCTTGTAGTTGGGGTTGTCGGATGTCTTGGCCATGGGGGCGGGATATAGGTGTTCCCGCGCCCCGTTGCCAGTAGTGCTGTGAAAGCTGACCCTTTCGGGTCAGTTGATCAGGCCCGCATGGCGCATCGCGGCTTGCACCTTCGCCTTGGTGTCATCGCCCAATCCCGTCAGCGGCAGCCGCACCTCGTCCGAGCACAGCCCCAGGACCGACATCGCGTATTTCGCGCCGCACACGCCCGGCTCGATGAACAGCGCCTCGTGCAGCGGCATCAAGCGGTCCTGAAATTCCAGCGCCGTGGCATAGTCGCCCTGCCGCATCGCATGCTGGAACTCGGCGCAGAGCTTCGGCGCAACGTTCGCGGTGACGGAAATGCACCCGACCCCGCCATGGGCGTTGAAGCCCAAGGCGCTCGCGTCCTCGGCGGACAGCTGGATGAAATCCTTGCCGCAGCTTGCCCGCTGCTTGGACACGCGGCTGATATCGGCGGTTGCGTCCTTGACGCCTACGATCATCGGCAACCGGGCCAGCGTGCCCATCGTCTCGGGTGTCATGTCGATGACCGAGCGGGGCGGAATGTTATAGATGATGATCGGAATGCCGACCTCGGCCAGCACGGAGTAATGGGCGATCAGGCCCTTCTGCGTCGGCTTGTTGTAGTAGGGCGTCACCACCAGTGCACCATCGGCGCCGACATCCTTGGCGTGCTGCACGAAGCGCAGCGCCTCGGCTGTGTTGTTGGAGCCGGCGCCCGCGATCACCGGCACGCGGCCAGCGGCGGCATGCACGACGACGCGCACCACCTCCTCATGTTCCTCATGGGTCAGCGTCGGGCTTTCGCCCGTCGTCCCCACGGGGACCAACCCGTTGGAGCCTTCCGCGATCTGCCAGTCGACCAGACGTTTCAGCGCCTCGAAGTCCACAGCACCATTTGTCATCGGAGTGACCAGAGCGGGCATCGAGCCATGAAACATCTCATGCGTCCTTTGTTGAGAGCGGTTGGGGTGGCGAATTCCCGCCCCAATACAAGGCGCCCGCGCGATTGCCAAGTTCGTGAGTTGCGCACGCCGCGTTCTGCCCTATCCTGCGCTCCGGGGGGCTTTGCGATTGTGGGAGACGCCGCACAGATGCGACGCCTGATATCGGCTCTACTTTTCTGCTCGCTGGCCGGGGCAACACAAATTCACGCTCAAACCGATGCCGCAGCCCTTGGGCGGGCGCTGGATGCCTATTCGGCGGGCGACCTCGCCCTTGGCTCACGGATTGCCCAAGACATCGACGATCCGGTGGCGCAGGATCTTCTGTCCTGGACACGCCTGCGGCGGGGCGAGGGCGATTTCGGCGAATTCATCGCGTTTCTTGACCGCAACCCCGACTGGCCCGGCCTCGATTACCTGCGCCGTCAGGGTGAGCCGTCGATCCCGGAAGGAGGCGATCCCCGCAATGTGCTGGATTATTTCGCGGGCTTCCTGCCGCAGACCGGGGCGGGCGCCCTCGCCTATGCCCGCGCGCTTGAAGAAACCGGCAACCGCGCCGGGGCCGAGGCGGAAGTTATCCGCGCCTGGACCACGCTGGTGATGACGGGCACCGAAGCGCAGGCCCTCAACCGCGCCTATGGCTCGGTCCTGACCGAGGCGCATCACATCGCGCGGCTCGACAGTCTTCTGTGGAGCGGGTCCGAGGATCGGGCCCGCGCCATGTTCTCGTTGGTGCCCGCCGGATGGGTGGCCCTGGCCGAGGCTCGCCTTGGCCTGCGCGAACGGCGCGCCGGGGTCGATGGCCTGATCGAGGCGGTTCCCGCCGCGCTGCAAGACGATCCGGGGCTGGCATACGAGCGG
>JBBQHZ010000101.1:0-14406 GCA_038324445.1 Rhodobacterales bacterium
AATCCGCCCCGCAGGCCCTTCTGGCTGGCACCGATGCCGTGGCGCCAAGCGTCGAGACCGCCAGCGCGGCGCCGCCCGAGGTGGATACCGCCGCACCCGAGCAGGTGGCGGCCCTTGAGGCCCCGGCAGAGGCGCCGGTCAGCCTGGCGGATGCGCCGGCCCCCATCCTCTCGAACAATCCCGCCGCCCTTGCCGTGCCGGTGGAAGCGGACGCGCCGCAGGTTCGCATCGGGCTGTTGCCGCAGACCACCACGCCCGCACCTGCACCCGTGGCTGAAGCAGCACCTGCACCGGCGGCAGAGGCAGAGGAAGTGGCGGAAGCCGCACCGGAGGCGGAGGCAATGGCAGAGGCGGCACCTGAACCGATTGTTGCGCCTGCACCTGCAAACGCGCCGGAAGCAGAGACAGAGGTAGAGGTAGAGGTCGTCGCGGAGGCGGCGCCTGCGCCTGAGGCGACGCCCGATCCGATGCCTGATCCGATGCCTGTGCCCCTCCAGACGCCGCGCTTTCCCACGATTACCGCCGGAGGAGTGGTGCCCGCCGTCCCCGCCGCTCCGGCAGAGGGCCTGCGCAGCACCGCCGGAAACGGGTTTCCCAACCCCGCCCGCCCGCGCGCCTCGGGACTGCCGCAGTTCTCACCCGCACCCGATCCGGTCATCGAGGAAGCGCCAGCGGTGGCCGAGGCGGCCGAGCCCGAAGGGCCGCGTCCCGCCATCCGCGCCTTTGCCGTGCCGTTCGAGGCGGTCGGGGAGCGCCCGCTGCTGGCGGTGATCCTGATCGATGATCCCGACAGCCCGATCGAGCAAGCGACGCTGACCCGCTTCACCTTTCCGGTGGCCTTTGCCATCGACCCGCTCGGCCCCGATGCCGCTGCGCGCGCCGCGTTCTACCGCGAGGCGGGGTTCGAGGTGGTGATGCTGGCCACGATGATCCCCGAAGGGGCCGTCGCCGCCGATGTCGAGGTGGCCTTCCTTGCGGCCGAGGCGGTCCTGCCCGAGGCCGTCGCGGTGCTGGACACGCCCGAGGGACGGGTGCAGGGCGACCGCCCGGTACTGGATGCGGTGGTATCGGCGCTGGGCGACAGCGGCCACGGCTTGGTGGCGTTTCCGCGCGGCCTGAACGCGGCGGAGGCCTCGGCCAACCGCGTCGGCGTGCCGGGGGCGACGGTGTTCCGGATGCTCGACGACGAGGATCAGAGTGCCACGGTGATCACGCGCTTCCTCGCGCGCGCCGCAATTGCGGCGACGCAGGAGGGCACGGTGATCGTGGTCGGCCGAACCCGGCCCGATACGGTGACCGGCTTGTTCTCGTGGGCGTTGGGCGACCGGTCCGAAGCGGTGGCGCTGGCGCCCCTGTCGGCGACCTTGCTGCGCGCGTCAGCGCCGTAGGGCGCTGGGTCGTCGCGCGGGCAGTCGGGTGGGATCAGGAGTTGCGGCGGCCCGAGAACAGGCTGGCATCCTCTGCCGCCTTGCGGATCGCACGCGACTTGTGGACGGTTTCCTGAAACTCGGCCTCGGGGTCGCTGTCATAGACGACGCCGCCGCCCGCCTGAATGTAGAGCTTGCCGTTCTGCACCACGGCGGTGCGCAGCGCGATGCACATGTCCATGTCGCCGCCCGCGCTGAAATAGCCGACACCGCCGCCATAGACGCCGCGTTTCTCCGGCTCCAGTTCGTCGATGATCTCCATCGCGCGGACCTTGGGCGCGCCTGATACCGTGCCCGCGGGCAGGCCCGCCAGTAGCGCGGAGAGCGCGTCGTGGTCGTCGCTCAGTTCGCCCACGACATTGGAGACGATGTGCATGACGTGGCTGTAGCGCTCGACGATGAATTCCTCGGTCGGGCGCACGGTGCCGATCTTCGACACCTTTCCGGTATCGTTGCGGCCGAGGTCCAGCAGCATCAGATGCTCGGCCAGTTCCTTCTGGTCGGCCAGCAGATCGGCCTCGTAGGCGTTGTCCTGCTCGGGCGTGGCGCCGCGCGGGCGGGTGCCGGCGATGGGGCGGATGGTGACCTGCCGGTCAAAGACGCGGACGAGAATCTCGGGGCTGGCACCGACGACCTGAAAGCCGCCGAAGTTGAAATAGAACATGAAGGGCGACGGGTTGGTGCGGCGCAGCGCGCGGTAAAGCGCGAAGGGTGGTTCGGGAAAATCGAGCGTCCAGCGCTGCGACGGCACAACCTGAAATATGTCGCCCGCGCGGATGTAGTCCTTGGCCTTCTCGACTGCGTCGAGATAGGCCTGATGGGTGAAGTTCGACACCGGCTCGCCCAGGGGTTGCGCCGCCCCCATCTCGCGCGCGGCGACACTTGGCGCGCGTTCCAGATCGCGGAGCGCGTCGCTGACCCGCTCGGCGGCCTGAGCATAGGCCGCGCGCGCCGAGAGGCCGGAATTGGCCCAGGCGGGGGAGACGACGATGACCTCGCCCTTGACGCCGTCGAGCACGGCCACGACCGAGGGGCGGATCAGCACCGCGTCGGGCAGGCCGAGGGGATCGGGGTTGATGTCGGGCAGGTCTTCGACCAGCCGGATCATGTCATAGCCGAGATAGCCGAAAAGCCCCGCTGCCGCCGCCGGAAGGCCTGCGGGCATGGCGATGGCGCTTTCGGCCAGAAGCGCGCGGATCGCGTCGAGCGGGGCCAGATCGCAGGGGGCAAACGCCTCGCGGTCATAGCGGGCCTCGCGGTTGATGCGCGACGCCGTGCCCCGACATTCCCAGACCAGATCGGGCTTCATCCCGATAATGGAATAGCGCCCGCGCACTTCGCCGCCGGTGACGGATTCAAGGATGAACGCATCGCGCCCGGCATCGGTCAGCTTCAGCATGACCGAGACCGGCGTATCGAGATCGGCGGCCAGCCTGGCATGGACAAGCTGGTTCTCGCCCTTGTCCCAGCCGGCGCGGAAGGCCTCGAAATCGCTGAGCTGCGCCATCGACCGGCCTTACGGGAACGACGAGTGGACGGCGTTGATGACCCCGCTGTTGGTGGTGATCCCCGCCTCGGCCTGCACGGCCTGACCATAGGCCTCGAAGATGTCCTGCGCCATGGATTGGGCGATGGTCTGTTCCACCAGCGACAGCAAGACCGCGCTGTCGGGCGCATCGCGCGCTGCGGCGTTGATAGCGTCCAGCCGCACGATCACGGCAGCCTCGGCGCCCGGGATCATCACGATGTCGCCGACATTCTCCAGCTGGAACACCTGCGCCGCAGTCGTGGGCGGCAGATCGGGCAGCAGATCCTGACGGCGGATCAGACGCTCGGTCTGCACCTCGCCCAGTTCCTCCAGCGTGGCACCGGTGGCGATCTGGCCGATCAGGGAGTCCGCGCGGGTCATGACCGCATCGCGCAGTGCCGTGGCGGCCCAGGCATTCGCCACCTCTTCGGTGATCTCCTCCAGCGGCGGCAGGGTCGGCGGCACGATCGCGTCCAGTCGCAGCGCGAAGAGGCCACCATCCGACAGGTCGACCAGTTCGGGGAAATCCCCTTCGACCACCGTGGCCGCGACCGCGCGGAAGCCGTCATAGCCGGCGATGCCCTCTTCCGAGGCTTCCGTATAGTCGATGGTGCCGAGGACCATCGCCGTGCTGTCGGCCAGTTCCTCCAGCGTCGCGCCTTCGGCCAGTAGATCATCGATATCTTCGCGCAGGGCGTCGATCTCGCGGCGCGCGCCTTCCTCGGCCAGTTCGGCGCTCAGATCGTCGCGGGCGTCGTCGAAGGTGACCTCGGAGCTTTCCAGCACCGCGTTCACCCGGAAGATCGCGGGTCCGATGCGGCTTTCGACGGGACCGATGATCTCGCTTTCGGTATCGGCAAAGATCATCTCGGCCGCTGCCGGGCTCAGCCCGTCGCGGGCGACCTCGCCCATGTCGACATCTTCCAGCGACAGGTCGCGGTCGGCCACCAGCGTCTCGAAATCCGTCTCGCCGGCTGCGATGGCGTCAAAAGCCGCCTGCGCCTCTTCCATGGAGCCAAAGCCAAGGCGTTCGAGCAGCCGACGCTCGGGCTGCACGTAGTCGGCGATCCGGCTCTCATAGAGGGCGCGCAGGGCCACCTCGTCGATCTCGACCGTGTCCATGATGTCGGAAGGGGTGATCCAGGCATAGGTGATGACGCGCGTCTCGGGCCGGGTGAAGCGGTCGGGGAATTCCTCGTAATAGGCGCGCAGGTCGTCCTCGGACGGCTCCGGCTCGCCTTCGGGCAGGTCGGTGCGGGTGATGGTGACGCGCGAGAAATCGCGCGTTTCGCCCTGATAGGCGACAATCGCCTCGGCAAAGATCTGGGGCGGGGTCAGGCCGCCGATCACGGCCGTCTGCAACAGCGCGCGGGCGACATCCTCGCGCGTGTCCTCCTCGAACTCGCGCGGGGTGGCGCCCTGCTGGGTCAGGACAAACTCGTAGGTGTTGCGGTCGAATTCGCCGGCCGTGCCCTGAAACGCGCTGACCTGCTGGATCTGGCGCGCGACTTCCGCGTCGCCGACCGAGATGCCCATCTCGGCCGCCTCAAAGCTTAGCGCCGCACGGGCGACCAAGCCGGCAAGCACCTGCTCGTCGATCCCGCGCGTGCGCAGCGAGGCGAAGCTGACCGCCTGGCCGGTCTGGGCCGCCTGCGCGTTTATCTCGTTGCTGAGCGCGCGAAAGTAATCGTCGGCAGTGATTTCCACATCGCCCACCGATCCCACCTGGCTGGCCCCGCCGGTGAAGGATCCGATGCCGAACCCTGCCAGTGCGATGAACAACAGGCCCATGAGGAGCCACACAAAGATGTTGGAGGCTTTCTTCGCCTTGCTCTTTGCCATGGGGATGCGGCCCTTTCGATGGGGTAGTGAAGATGGAGTGCGCGGAACCGATACGCATTTGCCCCCCCGGGGGCAAGTGGATCAGGGCGACAGGGCGCCGAGGCGGCGGATCATTTCGCCGAGCCCCTTGCTGTCGGAATTGGCGAAGGCGATGCGCAGCGTGGCTTCCGCCTGTCCGGTGCCGCCCTGCGCGATGAGCGGCCCGAACATGGTGCCGGGCAGGACAAGAAGGCTGGCATCTGACACCAGCCGCTTGGCGACCGCGTCGGAGGCCAAGTCGAAGGGGTGCCGGACATAGGCGAAATAGGCACCCGATCCCAGCAGCTGCCAATCGTTCAGCGTGGCGAAACCCGCCCGCACCGCGTCGCGCCGCGCAAGGATTTCCAGCCGCTCGCCCGCCAGCCAGTCCGACAGGTGCCGCATCCCCCAGAGCGCGCCGATCTGGCCCACCTGCGGCGGGCAGATCGCCACGGTGTCGAGGAATTTCTCGACCTCGGCCAGGCGCGCCTCGTTCGCCATGATGGCGCCGACGCGGTGGCCGGTCAGCCGGTAGGCCTTGGAGAACGAATAGAGGTGGATCAGCGTGCTGTCCCAATCGGGGTCGGTGAACAGATCATGCGGGGCCGCGTCCGAGGAATGGAAATCGCGATAGGTCTCGTCGAGGATCAGCGCAAGGTCGTGGCGCCGCGCCAGATCGTAGAAGGCGCGCAGGAGGGCAGGGGCGTATTCCACACCGGCCGGGTTGTTGGGCGAGACCAGCACGATGGCCTTGGTGCGCGGCGTGATCAGGGTTGCCGCGCGCTCGGGGTCGGGCATCAGGTCGTCGCCGGTGGGCAGATGGACAGCGCGCACGCCGCCCATGTCCAGCCACATCTGGTGGTTGAAGTAGAAGGGCAGGGGCAAGATCACCTCGTCCCCCGCACCTGCCAGCGTCGACATGACCGAGGTGAAGGCCTGATTGCAGCCCGCCGTGATCGCCACCTGCGCCGGGCGCACCGTGCCGGCGTAAGCGGCGCTCCACTGTTCCGCCAGTTCGGCGCGCAATTCGCCGCGCCCCAGAACGGGCCCGTAAAGATGCGCGCTCGGGTCATTCACCAGTGCCTCGGCCATCGCACGGATCAGGCCGTCCGGGGGCGGATCGACCGGCGCGGCCTGGCTCAGGTTCATCAGCGGGCGGTCGGCGGGGAAGACCTTGCCGTCAAGCCAGCGCCGCGCCTCCATCACCGGGGGCGCGAAGGTGGCGGTGAAATTCGGATTGGTCGGCTGCATTCCTTACCCCGTCTTGCGCAGGGCGGCCCCCCTTGGCGGGACGCCCCCCTTCATCTTGGCAAAAAAACTCAAAGAGCGTCGATGGCCGCCCGCGCTGCCAGCACGCAGGTGCGCCTGTCAGAACGGAATCTCGTCGTCGAGATCCGAGCCGCCGCCATAGCCGCCACCGGAGCCGCCGCCCGATCCACCACCGGGCCCGCCGCGATCATCGGACGGTCCACCATAGCCGGCGCGGTCGTCGTAACCGCCGCCACCGCCCCCGGAGTAGCCGCCACCGCCACCGCCACCGCCGCCACCCTCGCGGCCGTCGAGCATGGTCAGCACACCATCAAATCCCTGCAACACAATTTCCGTGGAATAGCGGTCCTGACCACTCTGGTCCTGCCATTTGCGCGTCTGCAGCTTGCCCTCGACATAGACCTTGGAGCCCTTCTTGAGATATTGCTCCGCAATCCGCACCAGCCCCTCCTGGAAGATCGCGACCGAATGCCATTCGGTGCGCTCCTTGCGCTCGCCCGACTGCTTGTCCTTCCATGTCTCGGATGTGGCGATGCGCAGGTTGCACACCTTGCCGCCGTTCTGGAATGACCGCACCTCGGGGTCGCGCCCCAGATTGCCAATGATGATTACCTTGTTGACGGACCCTGCCATCGTCTTTCCCCCTTATATATGCCGCCGCCCCCCGATCCTCGCGCCGATGGCTCGGGGCGATTCCTCAGGACGGGCCTGTTTGCCCCGTTAGACCATCGCAACAAGGTTAATAAAACCCTTATCCTGCGCCGGGAACCATGGCTCTGGATTAGCGGCGCGCTGCGCGCTAGAGTGCGCTCCATTGTCAACAGGACTTTCGAGGCCAAAGTGCACTTTTTCCGAGCCCTCCTCGCAGTGGCCTTCGGCCTGCTCCTCGCAGGACCGGTGATGGCGCAAAGTGGCCTCAGCCGGCTGGATCGGGCGATGGGCGTGCTGGATGGTCGGGCGGCGACGCAATACGAATTCTCCTCGCGCCTGCGGCCCGACAGTGTCGCCACGCGCGGTCTGCCGGAATACGAGGGCGGATATGACGGGCCGTTTCTGGATGTGGCGCGCTCTGCCGCGCGCCGCCACGGCGTGCCTGAGGATATCTTCCTGCGCCTCGTGCAGCAGGAATCCGGCTGGAACACCGAGGCAGTCAGCCACGCGGGCGCGGTGGGTCTGGCGCAGTTGATGCCCGACACGGCGCGGTTGCTGAACGTGGACCCGACCGATCCCGTCGCCAATCTGGATGGCGGCGCGCGGTATCTTGCGACGCAATTCCGCCGGTTCGGCGATTGGCGTCTGGCGCTGGCGGCCTACAATGCCGGTCCCGAAGCGGTCGTCCAGCACAACGGTGTGCCACCCTACGACGAAACCCAGCACTATGTCCGCGTGATCCTTGGCACCAGAAGCTGACGCCCCCGAGGGCGAAGACGGTCCTTTTTCGGTCGGCTATGCACTGCGTCTGCTGGAGGGGCTGCTGTTTTGCTGCCTCGGCGCGCTTTTGGTGTTCTGGGTCGCGGACCGCGCCCGCGACGTGGCATTCGAGCCGATCACCGTGACGCTCTGCGCGGCCGAGGCGTGCGATGCGGCCTCACCCGCGCCGCGTGACCGGCCGCTGACGCAGTTGACCGCGTTGCTCGATGCGCGCGGGTTGGTGGTTTTCTCGCCCCTCAACATCTGTCAGTTCGCGGCCCATCTGCTGGAGACGCGCGCCACCGAGGCGGGCACCGAGGACGCCCTTCGCCTGATGCAGGACCGGGGCACCCTGACGCTGGAGCGCCCGGACGATGCCACGGCGATCGTCTCTGCCGGCCCGCGCAACGACAGCCGCTGGGATATCGCGCGCGATGCGCTGCGCCCGAGTGGCGGGCGTGGCTGTTATCCGATCAGCTATGGGCGCGTCTTCTGGCCGCTGCTGCTGACATGGGCGCTGCTGGTGGGCTGGCGCCTTTTCCGCCGCGCGCAAGGCGAATGGCGCCGGCGCTAGGCCTTCATTCCGCGACTTCCGCTTTCATCCGCACCAATGCCTGACGCAAGGCAGGCGCGCGGGAATCGCCTGCTTCCAGGGCAAAGACATAGGCATGGGTCAGGTAGAACGCCGCCCCCGGACCACCATCGTCCGCGGCCTGCGCATAGAGCGCGATCAGCGCCGCGCGGTTACCCGCCTGATGGGCCGCAAGAAGCGCGTCATCGAGCGCCCGACGGTCCATCGCTCAGGTCTCCACAGCCTCGATCCGTGAGGCGACCCAAGCGTGGAACATATGCGTCGGCCCGTCCATCGCGGGCGAAAAGCGCCCGCCGTCAAATCCCGAGGCCGCGCGGCCGCGCTGCATCCCCTCGACGACGAAAATATCCTCGATGAAGACGTTCTCCCACAGCGTCGCGTTCTTGGTGCGGAGCGCCTCGTCGGTGTCGGGGGTCGGGTAGTAGATATGCACATGCTCGACCGTGCGGTCATGTGCCACGGATTCCAGGATGATCGCATAGGCATGGTCGCGGTGAACGCCCAGCAGCAGGTTGGGGTAAAGCGCCACATATTCGGCCCCGGTGTTCCAATGCTCGGACAGGCCGTCGAAATCCGGGAAGGTGAGGCCGTCGCCGCCCTGCAACTGGCGGTAGACATAGGTGCCCTGACCCGAGAACTTTCCGGGCTGCTCGATATGGTAGTGATCCTCTAGGCGGGAATAGCTGTTGAGGCCGGGATGCACCCAGGGAAGGTGATAGCTTTCGCAGTAATTCTCCACCGCAAGCTTCCAGTTGGTGGCGACCTCCAGCGTGAAGCGGCTTTCCTCGCCGCCGTGGTAGAACGGTTTGTCGAACTCGGCCCAGCGGGTCAGCAGATCGGCATGCACCTCTTCAAAGGGGGCGGCGTCGCCCGAGAGGTTGATGAAGACCACATCGCGCCAGACATGCGTGCGGACTTCGGCAAGGCCAAGCGTGGCGCGGTCGATCCCGTCGCAGGCATTCTGCCCCGGCCCGCCGACATGCGGCGTCGCCACAAGGCGACCGTCCTTGGCGTAGCACCACGAATGATAGGGACAGCGGATCGCGCCATCGATCTTGCGCGGGGCCTCCACCAGGATCATGCCGCGATGGCGGCAGATGTTGAAGAACACCCGCAGCGCGCCGTGGTCGTCGCGCAGCAACAACAGCGGCTGGCCGAGGAAGCTGATCGGCTTGGCGTCACCGGGTTCGGGCACATCCGCGCCGACTGCCAGCGCGGCCCATGTCGTCTCGAGCACGGCGCGGTTTTCGCGCGCGATGGTGGCAGGATCGGTGTAGTGGGCGTTGGGCAGGCCGCGGGCGCGGGTGATGGGCGCCATGACATCGGCAAGCGGGCGGGCGTGGTCGTCGGGCATGGGCTGGGTCCTGCGGGAGGGTGCGGTGCGTGGACGCTGCGCCTGCGTTCTGCGGCTGTCTGGCCGATCCGCGACACTTCCGTTTCCGCCTGAGACACGACGGGATTAACTGTCGTGTTGAGACACGACGGGCCTAACTGTCGTGTTGAGACACGACGGGGCTAACTGTCGTGCCCGCCCAGCAACTCTGCCACCGGCGCGCCGGGCGGCAGGTCCAGCGCCAGGCGCAGCGCGGCGCGGCCCCGCGCCAGCCGCGAGGTGACGGTGCCAAGCGGCAACCCGGTGCGGCGCGCGATCTGGGCATAGCTCAGCCCCTCCATGGCGCGCAGGCGAAGAAGGTCCTGCTGGTCTGGGGGCAGATCCGCCAGCGCGGCCAGAGCCTCGGCGCAGCCCAGACGTGCCGTGGCGTCCGATCCGCGCGGGGCGGCAGGCTCCACGCCCTCGGCCGGGGCAGGGCGGCTGGTCGGGGCGCGGCGGAACGCGCGGTGGCGCATCGTGGCGAATGCATAGGCGCGCAGGTCTTCGACCGGGGCGGCGTCGCTGCCGCCATGTTCGGCCATCGCCATGCGCGACCAGACCCGCAACAGCGTGTCCTGCACCAGATCGTCGGCATCCTCGCCCGAACGGGCAAGCCGCCGGGCGGAACTGCGCAGGTCCGACAGAAGCGCAGTGAAGATGCGGCTGGGCTGGGATGTCGGGATCGGGTGGGCTTGAGCGGGGTCGGTTTTGGCGGGGACGGGGTGGCGATTTTGAGGCGGCAGGTCATCCGGGTAAGACATGGCAGGCGGCCTTGAAAGGGGTGTTTCATCCGCAGGCTGCGCCCGGTTCGGCAGTGCGGCAAGGCTGGCGCCCATAGACCCCCAAATCGCGCCTAATGCCGCCGGTGGCGGGCAATCTCCCGCCGAGGACGCGTCCCTTCGGCGGGACGTCGCAGGCCCGCCGCCCCCGATTGAGCAAGCCGCCGCCGAGCTTGCGCGGCATTGGAGCCGGCGCGGATCAAACACCGCCCTTGCAGGCTCTTCCTTTGCAGATGCCCCGCCAATCCCGGCGGCGCATCCACGACGAAACAGATTGAAGGAACCCTTCCCATGACATTCGACTCCCTCACGCCGCGCCTTGGCGCCACTGCGCTGATCGGCGCCTTCACCCTGCTGATCGGCGGCGCCAGCCTTGCCATGGGGCAGGACATGGCCATCGATACCGATGGCGACGGCATGGTCAGCTTCACCGAGCTGATGACGCTGATGCCCGCCATGACCGAAGCGGAGTTCCAGGCGCTTGACGCCGATGCCGATGGGCTGCTGAACGCGGATGAGATCGCCGCCGCGCAAGAGGCGGGGCTTGTGCCCGCAGGCTGAGCCCTCAACCTGAGCGCAGAGATCCCGGGTTGCGCCTACCCTAAGGCGCGGTCCGGGGTGCCGGGGGACGCGGGGGGTGGGGCAGACAGCCCCCGCGTTTTCCCACAAGCCCTGCGGCTGGCGCGCGGGAGCCTCTTGCAAGCGGCTCACGAGATCCTTGCAAGGGTCTCGGCAGATCCTTTGAAGGATTTGCGTCTGCCTCAGCCGTCCTCGAACGGGTCGGCAATGGGCGCATAGCCCGGCAACCGGCCCCGGTTCACGCCCCAGATCAGATCCAGATACGCCCCCTCGGCCACGATCACGCTGTCGAGAACCGATTGGCCTGCCGTCTCGTCCGATGCCCGCGTCAGGGGCTGGATGGTGACGAAGGACAGGACCGTGTCCGTCCCCGCGATCTCGTAGCTGATGAAGTAGGCTGCACTGTCGCCTACCGGGGCAGCGCGTCCCCGATCCGAGAAGACCATGCCTTCCGATCCAAACCGCGCCTCGATCTCGGCACGGGTGGTGGTGCCGTAGGTCAATCCCTCGAGGGGGGCAGGAGGTGTGTCGTCGGGCCCGCTGCGCCACATCTCGAGGTAATGAACCGTGCCGGTTTCCGCGTCACTGGTGGCCGAAAGGTTCGCCCCGCCGTCCAGTTGCCACAGCCTGTAGGCGAAGGGCGGCTCTACCTGGCTGCCGGCGGGCTGAGGCATCGCCTCGGGCACGGACGCGCCGAGGGTGATGCCGCCGATGTCTTGCGCCAGCGCAGGCAGGGGCAGCGCCAGAACGGCGCAGAGGGTGCAGGCAAGGCGCGTTCGGGTGGGGCGCATGCCTCAGACGCCGCGCGCGATCGCGGCCACGCCGGTGCGCGCCAGACGGACATCGCCCAAGGGGCGCATCAGTTCGCAGAAGGCATCGACCTTTTCCGGCGTGCCGGTGATCTCGAACACGAAGCTCTGCAGGGTCGAATCCACCACATTGGCGCGGAATATCTCGCCGATGCGCAGCGCCTCTACCCGGTGCTCGCCCTTGGCGACCACCTTGATCAGCGCCAGTTCACGGCTGACGAAGGGGCCCTCCACCGTCAGGTCCTGCACCTCGTGCACCGGCACCATCCGCTCCAGCTGCATCTTGATCTGGTTGATCACCTGCGGCGTGCCTGAGGTGACGATGGTGATCCGCGAGCGGTGCCCGCCATGGTCCACCTCGGCCACGGTCAGGCTTTCGATGTTGTAGCCGCGCCCGGAGAAGAGGCCGATGACGCGCGCCAGAACGCCGGGCTCGTTCTCCACCAGGATCGCAAGGGTATGGGTCTCGATCACATCGGACATGTGAGAGCGCAGGTCGTAGGCGGAGTGGCTGGACGCGCCCTGTTCGAGTTTCAGCGGGGACATGGGTGGTTCCTTTCGGGGAGGCGCGGATCAGGGGAGGCGCGGAATGGGATAAGCGCGGATCAGGAGATGGGCAGACCGCAGAGCGGTTCCGGCGGCAATTGCGGGAAGTCGGCATCGAAACTTTCCAGCGGCTCGAACGGCTGTTCCGGCAACAGGTAGGGCGGTTCGCCATCGGAAAGGCCGTAACGGTCGCCGGGAAAGACGCCGCCCTGCACGACCGTCTCGAACAGGCGCGCTTCGGTCCAGCATTGCAGCCCGCCGGGGTCCAGCACGCCGAAGGAGCCGGCCGGGTAGTCGTAGCAGACCTGCGCATTGAGGCTGGGGCCACCGAGGAAATCATCGGAGTTGACGCCGCCATCCGCGCCCTCATCCGCCAGACGCTCGGCCAGTTCGGCATCGGAATAGACGCCCCATGTGCCGACGATCACACCCGGAATGCCGTGAAACCATAGATACGCCGTGCCATCGCCCGAGGTATATTCGATCTGGTTGCCGGAGGGATCGTAGTAATGCACCGTCCGCCCGCAGAGCAGATCGAAGAGGGCATCGACGCTGGCGTTGACGCCTTGGGCGGTGGCGGGGGAGGCCAGACCGCTGGCAACTAAGATGAGAGAGAGGAACTTCACGCTATACCAATCCTAGAAATACGCATCTGCCATGGCGAAAGTTAGAAACGCAATGACCGGCCAAAGCGCTGCCGTAGCAAGAAGCGACAGCAGTGCCGAGTCGCCTCTCAGAAATAGAGCGACAACCATTGAAGCCGCATAGCTAATAATGAATGAGACGAGGAGTAGACCCAGCGCGGGCTGCCAACCCGCCTTCCAAAGAACAATTCCCAGAACTCCCAATGCAAAGATGGAAGCAACGAATACTGAGAGGTTTACAATAAATCCCAGCACTATTGCTGCCTCAGACCTATTGGCTGCGGTGGTTCTCCCCCATCGTTGGCTCTCAAAGCGAAGTATGGCCAGAAGGACAAAGAGATAGAGAATATTCTGCGATGGAAGAAACTGTCCCCATTCCATTCTAGCTACCCCTCACACCAACACACCCCCACCCGCGCCAATAACCCCTTTCGTGTCCGCATTCCCCAGCAACATCTCGTTGTGGGCCTTGCCGCTCGGGATCATCGGGAAGCAGTTCTCGTGCTTCTCGACGAGGCAATCGAAGATCACCGGGCCGTCGTAATTCAGCATCTCCATGATCGCGTCGTCGAGGTCGGCAGGGTCCTTGCACAGGATGCCCTTGGCGCCGAAGGCCTCGGCCAGCTTGACGAAATCGGGGAGGGATTCCGACCAGGACGAGGAATAGCGCTCGCCATGCAGCAGTTCCTGCCACTGGCGCACCATGCCGAGGCGTTCGTTGTTAAGGATGAACTGCTTGACCGGCAGACGGTATTGCGCCGCTGTCGACATCTCCTGCATATTCATCAGGATCGACGCCTCGCCCGCGATATCGATCACCAGCCCCTTGGGATGAGCCAGTTGCGTGCCGATGGCGGCGGGCAGACCATAGCCCATGGTGCCGAGCCCGCCGGATGTCATCCAGCGGTTGGGCTCCTCAAACTTGAAGAATTGTGCCGCCCACATCTGGTGCTGGCCAACCTCGGTGGTGACGTAGACGTCACGGTCCCTGGTCAGCTCATAGAGACGCTGCACGGCATATTGCGGCTTGATCGTCTTGTCCGATTGGCGATAAGCGAGGCAATCGCGGTCCCGCCAGCCCTTGATCTCGCCCCACCATGATTTGTGAGCCGCCTTGTCGGTCTGCGGTGCGGAGGCACGCCACAGGCGCACCATATCCTCAAGCACATGGGCGCAATCGCCAACAATGCCGATGTCGATCTTGACATTCTTGTTGATCGAGGATGGGTCGATATCAACATGAATGCGCCCCGCTGTTGCCGAAGCACCGCGCACTGAATGCGGCGCAAAGGCATCAAGCCGCCCGGTGATACGATCATCAAAACGCGCGCCGATGTTGATCATCACATCGCAGTCATGCATCGCCCAGTTGGCCTCGTACGTGCCGTGCATGCCCAGCATGCCGAGAAACTGCGGATCGGACGCCGGAAACGCGCCAAGGCCCATCAGTGTCGAAGTGACGGGAAATCCCGTGAGCCGGGCCAACTCGCGCAGCAGCGCCGTGGCATGAGGGCCGGAGTTGATGATGCCACCGCCAGTATAGAACAATGGCTTCTTCGCGGATGCCATGAGTTCAACCGCCGCCTTGATC
>JBBQHZ010000102.1:0-14080 GCA_038324445.1 Rhodobacterales bacterium
GGCGCGACCCTGACCTGGCGGTCGGAAACGGTGGAGATCTTCACGCTGTCGGGCCAGATGCTGACCTTCGCGCAGGTGCAATCCGCGATCCTTGCCACCGCCAGCCGCGCCCCGAATTTCGAGGCAATCTTCGGCAATGGCGGCGATCAGGACATCCTCGGCACCTCGCTGAACGATGTGTTCGTCACCGGTGCAGGCCAGGACACGGTTGTGGGCGGAGCAGGCGACGATTTCATCGACGGCGGCGACGACGACGACGTTCTGACCGGCGGCACCGGGCAGGACACGATCATTGGCGGCAATGGCCATGACCTGTTGCAAGGCGGGATCGGCAATGACAGCTTGTCGGGCACCGCCGGAAACGACACGCTGCACGGTCAGGATGGCGCCGATACGCTTGTCGGCGGCTCCGGCAACGACCTGATGACGGGGGGCGCAAGCTCGGACACCCTGCTGGGCGGCTCGGGCTTCGACACGATGGATGGCGGCGAGGGGTCGGATCTGTATTACGTCGATGGCGGCGATCTTCTGACGGATACCGGAACCACGGGCTACGACCGCGCGCAGGTGCTGGCCACGACCGGGCAGGTCCTGACGATGACCGGCTGGACGGGGATCGAGCGGGTGAACGGCAATGTCGGCAATGACCGGCTGGATGCCTCGATGCTGAATGCCGAGGTCTTCCTGTTCGGCGACGGCGGCAACGACACACTGTCCGGCGGGAATGGCAACGATACCCTGCTGGGCGGCGACGGCGACGACCACATTTATGGCGGGGGCGGCAACGATAACATTCAGGGCGGCGCGGGGAACGATCGGTTCTACGGCGGCGCGGGGGATGACATCATCTATATCAGCGACGCGGGCGATGTGGTGGTCGATGCGGGCGCGGGATATGACCGCGTCATCATCAACGAGGCCGCCGGCCTGAACCTGACGGTCGGAAGCTGGGCCGGGGTCGAGCGGTTTGTCGGCTTTACCGGCAATGACCGGATCGACGCCACGGGGGCAACGCTGAACCTCGTGCTGTCGGGCGGAAGCGGGAACGATACCCTGATCGGGGGCACGGGCCACGACTCCATCTATGCCGAGAATGGCAACGACGTCCTGACGGGTGGCATCGGAAACGATGCGCTGATCGGCGGCGCGGGGAACGACACGCTGACCGGCGGATCGGGGAACGACTATCTCGCCGGTCAGACGGGAAGCGATACCTTCGTGTTCAACAATGCCTTCGGCAGCGACACGCTGGCGGGGTATGAACGCGGCAGCGACGTGCTGGATTTCCGCACCGTCTCGGGGGTGAACGGCATCGGCGATCTGGTGGTCACGGTGGCGGATGGCAACACGATGGTTGCGCTGAACGCCGGCGGCAGCGATCTGCTGACGATCCTCGATTACACCGGCGGGCTGAGCGGCAGCGATTTCCTGTTCTGAGGCGCGGACCGGTCAGGCATAGCTGAAGCGGCGCGCATAGTCAGACCGCATCAACGTCTGCCTGAGGCGCAGCGCCTCGGGCGAAGTGAAAGCCTCCACGATCACCTCGGCCATCGGTTTCGAGCGGCTTGCGTTCCGGATCTTCAGCGCCGGGGTCTTGTCGAAGGCCCATTGGCAGAACTCCGGGAAGGCGTGGTCGATATCCTCATACCTGATCACCCCATAGCGGGCGGGCCCATCCTCATGCCGCCAGATTGCACCGTCTTGCGTCAACTTTTCCAGCGGAACGCCAAGGCCGCCGGCGAAATGCTGGTCGAACCAGTCGCTGGGTCGCATGGCTGCCATCAGCAACTGGCGTTGCTGGAACGGCCAGGCGGCGATGGCGGGCCAGCTGCAGGGCGCGCGGGCGCGCAGGCAGGCGACATAATGGTCCAGCGACGGATGCTCTGACATCAGGTCCGCCGCCATTCCAAGGAACCGCGTCAGGCCAAGGCGCAGGCGCACCGCGTCGTCCGGGTCGGCATCGTCGGGGGCGAGGGCCTGCAACATCCCGCAATAGCCAGTGATGTCCTGCACCAGGCTGGAGCGGAACCACGTGAACGGATCGCGCGACAGCGACAACACCACGAGGTTGCGCGGATCAGCGCCATGCCTGATGCGATTGATTGTGCGCGTATGGGTGATGTTCTGGCTGAGCTGCCCCAGTTGGTGATGAAAGAAATAGTCGCTGATGCGCGGCTCGATCGCCGATTGCATCACCTTGGTCAGCGCATCGTTTCCAAGGAAATGGGATTGCACGGCGGTGACGCCAGGCAGCGCATCGAGGGCTTCGGTCAGCGAGGTGCTGGCGACCTTGCCCATCTGGAAGACGACAGCAAAGGCGTCGCTCATGGATGCACCTCCGACGGGGTAAGGGCGGGGGCAGGCGCGACCTCGACCATGTTGTTCGTTACCAGCCAGTCGAAGAAACCTTGATCGACGCTGAAGGGATCGGGGAAGGCCGCGCGCAGGTCGGCGCGGTCGCGGTGCAGGCGGCGGACATGGGGCGGAATCACCTGCCCGTTGTCGAACGTGGCATAGTGCCAATAGCGGTCGGGGATGGCCGGATCGCCCGCCGCCGCCACGGCGCGGCGATACCAGGCCCAGATTTCTAGCACCTCTGGATTATCATGGGCGTAGCGGCGGGTCATCTGATCGCCGATGGGCCCGAGCTTGGTGAAGTGGAAGAACCGCAGGGGATGACCATTCACCAACGGCTCTCCCGATCTGTCGAAGGTGATCTTGCGCTGGCTGAGGTTCCAGCTGGCGACGTTGTAGCCGGGATCGCGCATGATGCGCACATCGTCGAAGAAGCAGGGCACCAGATTGCACCATTTCTGATCGGTGAAGATGCCGCGCGGCAGGTCGTCGAAGCACAGGTCGACCAGCCGATCGCCCCACCATTGCGCGAAACGTCGCCCCTCGGGCCGATTGGCGACACCGACGAAGCCAAGGTTGAAGACACCGTATTTCAGCGATCCGATCTCATTGTCGCCAATCGCCATCCGGGCATCGCGCGGTTCGGGGTCGAGCTGGTGCGGGGTGAGGACGATCTGCGCCTCCTCCAGTGCCTCGGTCAGCGGGTCGAGGGATCCGAAAATGGCGATGTCGGGATCGAAGAACAGCACCTTTTCCGCATCGGGCTGGCCCATCAGATGCGCCATCATGCGACCTTTGACGGCGGTGCAGCCTTCGACGATGGAATGGCCGAATACCCAACCGCGCGCGGTTCCGGGCATCTCGGGCGCCATCAACTCCTCGGCGGTGACGATCATGTCGAAATCCGTCAGAAGATCGGCGGCCGACACGCCATCGGGGGGCAGGTCCACGATGACGGCGCACAGGCGCCAGTCGGGCTGGTGGCGGCGCAATGTCGAGGCCAGCACGCGGGCGCGGTCGAGGTAGGAGTAGGTGAAAGACGAGAAGGCATAGACCGTCATGCTTGGGCGACCTTGCGGTTGGGGCGCGGCATTGCCGGGGTTTGGGTGCGCCGTGCGGTGGCTTTGCGCGCAGGCTTGGGCGCGTCCATCACGGCAAAGCTCAGATCGCTGTTCTGCGCGGTGTAGGCGACGCGGCGGGCGCGGCGTTCGGCGGTGACCCCGGCGAGGTTTTCGGGGGCAAGGAAGGCGCGCAGCGCGTCCCTGTCGGCCAGAACATGGCCGCGACCGGTCTTTTGGACCAACGCCGCGACATTCCCGGTGCCGGGATGCGTCAGGACATCGGCACCGGCCACAATCGCCTCCATCGTCGAGAACGAGAACGTCTCAGGCCAGTTGGCCCAGTGCAGGACAAAATCCACCTGTTCCTCCCGCAGGGCGTCGATCATGGCATCGGGCTGGTCGGCGGTGACATGCACGCTGCGGGTTTTCAGGCGTTGGTCCCGGTGGGTTGGGGCGCCGAGATAGACAAAGCGCAAGTCGGTCCGGTTGAGGTGATGGCGCAGAAGCCACCGAAACTCGGCATACCCCTTGAGGCGCGAGGGCGTGCCGGCAAAGGCGATTGTCGTGACACCATCGTCGCGGCGCAGGTGGGGCGGGCGGGGCGCCTGCGCGCCTTCGGTCAGGATGGCGTGGGGGAGAATGGTGAGATCGGCGAAGGCAATGTCGCTTCGATCCCGGATCGTTTCGGCGGCGACGGCAGAGGGAGCAATGGCGTGGATCGGCACCTTCCGGGCAAGCGCGCGCAGCCGGTCCAGATGCGACAGACGTTCCGCCCCGAAAAGGCAGATCCGGCACGCGGTCGAGGTCGGCGGCGGACCGTCGCAGGACGCGACCAGATTGCGTTGCAGCGCGAAGCTGGGGCACAGAAACGTCAGATCGTGCAGCCAGGCGTAGAGCTTGGGCGCTCGGACGGCGCGGGCAAGTTGCGCGACATGTTCGGGCGCGTGGCCCAGAAGCGCGTGCACCACCAGGTCGATCCGCCGATTGGTGCGCAGGCTTGTGGCGGCGCGAAGCACGGCGTCGAGGGAAAGCGGACCGATGCGGGCATCCCCGACAATGGCATAAAGCAGGGTGGTCGCCGGATCGGGCGCAAGCCGGGGGCGCGGGATGGCGGGGATCAGGGCGAGGTAGTCGATGCCCCGCGCGGCAGCCATCGCGGCCTCGCGCCCGACGCAGAGTTGCACACCGCCGCGACTGGTGCGGAAATCATCATGGGTGAAGGCGATCACCAACCGATCCGCGCCCGCGCGCAGGGCGGCAAGAAGCTGGGCCGCACCGTCGGACGGATCCAGCGGCCTCAGATCGGGCTGACCGTGCAGCCAGCGCTTCTCCAGCGTTTCAAGGTCGGGTGTGGCAGTCAGAAGGTCGGCCACCTCGGCCGCCTGATCGGTGCCGGTTCGCCCTTCTGCCCGACCGGCGCGGATGTAGTGCAGGAAGGGGGCGATGCCCGCCTGGTCGACATCCGAGTTGTGGCGCAGATAGGCGCTGGTCGAGAAATCAGGCGTCGGATCAAGGCCAAGGCGCCAGCCGGTGGACAGATAGTGGCGGACCGCATCCATGGGCGTGGCGAAGTCCAGCCCGCTAACGAAGGCATAGAAGGCAACATCCATGGCGGGGGCGAGATCGGCGGCGTCGGTCTCCGTCTGGTCGTCGCGGGCCGTGTCGGTTGCCCCGACAAGGCCCAGCCGGGAGGAGGGCATGGCAGCGCGCCCTTCGGCCTTGCCGAAATCGAGGTAATGGATCAGCGGGTTGATCCCGGCGGCGGCGACATCGGGGTTCGACGCCAGATAATCGCGGACAGCAAAGGCGGCGCTTGGGTCATGCCCGCTCCGCCACCCGGTGGCGAGGAAATGATCGAGCGGGTCGCGATCACCAAGATCGGGGCCAACCTGCGCACCGTAGAAAACCGGATCGAACGCCTTGCGGAGCCGCGCCATTTGCACCGGCGATAGCGGAGGGATGGGACGGCCGAAATGCAGCATTCTGGCCAGGAAACCGATTACAAGTCGCGTCACTGCATTCCCCTCGCGTCTGGACGATCCGGGCTGCCGCATCCTCCCCGTCGCACGGAAAGATGGCCGCCTCCGACCTTTAGTCAGGCAACGAAGATAAAGTCGCTTTGGGCTAAAATCCCGTTAAGATTGGCGAGAGTAATGAGGTCCTGCCCCCCCGACAGCAGGGAAATGTAGGTGTTACTGGCGTCGCTGGTAATCGTCAGGTCGGACAGGCCGGTGATCCCGGAATGGGTGGAAAAGTCGATCTTGTCGCTGCCCAGGCTGAAATCGGCCACCACATCGCGGCCGAAGGCGTCGTCGAAGACGAAGACATCCGCGCCGACCCCGCCATTCAGGAAATCGTTGCCCACGCCACCCTCAAGCGTGTCGTTCCCCTCGTTCCCGATCATGGCATCGTTGCCGGCAGCGCCCAGCACGCGGTCGTGGCCCTGGCCCGCATAGACGGTGTCGTTGCCGCCACCGCCGATCACCACGTCATTTCCCCGGTCGCCGGACATGACAACGCCGGATGCAGCCCCGGTGGCGTCGATGGTGTCGTGGCCGAGAAAGCCGTTCACCCGCTCCACCCCCGTCCAGCCGCCGATCTGGATCGACAGGCCTGTGGCGGAATCGACCTGCGCAACATCGAAACCATTGCCGCCATCGGCGACGACATCCCCGGTATCGCCGATATAGAACAGGTCGTCGCCTGCACCGCCAAAGTAGACATCGCTGCCGGTCGCGCCCTGAAGCACATCTGCCCCGCCGCCGCCGACAAGGGTATCGGCCCCGGTGCCGCCCAGCAGCATATCCGCCGCCTCGCCCCCGATCAGTTCATCGTCGCCCTCGCCGCCGATGAGGACAAGCGCCTGCGATGCGCCGCTGGCGTCGAGCGTGTCGTTGCCGGTCAGGCCCACGACGCGCTCCAACCCGGTCCACGCCCCGATACTCAGCGCGATGCCCGTGGTCGAGGTCACGACCACGCGGTCGAAACCCGCGCCCGCGTCGGTGATGCTGTCGCCATTTTCGCCGACATAAAAGATATCGTCGCCGCTGCCGCCGGTGAAGGTGTCGTTCCCGGCACCGCCCAGCATCGTGTTGGTGCCGGTGCCGCCGATCAAGATATCGTCCCCGTCATCGCCCAGCAGCGTGTCGTTGCCGGACCCGCCGACAAGGCGGTCATTGCCGAGGCCACCCGACAGCGCAAGATCGACGGATTTGCCGGTGGCGTCGATGGTGTCGTTGCCGGTGTTGCCATTCACCCGTTCCACCCCCGACCAGATCGCCATGAGAAGGTTCTGGCCTGCCGTGGCAGTGACCTGCACCTTGTCATAGCCGGTCAGGCCGGTATCGGTGATGACGTCGCCGGTCAGGGCATAGTAGGTGTCGGACGCGTCGCCGCCGTCCATGCTGTCGGCCCCGGCCCCCCCGATCAGAAGATCGGTGCCGCCATCGCCGAAGATCACGTCAGCGCCCAACCCGCCTATCAGCGTATCGGCTCCGTCGCCGCCGCTCAGGGTATCGTTGCCGTCGTCGCCGCGCAGGCTGTCGGACCCGGCACCGCCATCAAGCACATCGTTGTCGTCGCCGCCCTCGAGCGTGTCGGAACCTTCGTCGCCTGACAGGGCATCCTGCCCCGCGCCGCCGATGATCCGGTCGGCTCCGGCAAGGCCGTTGAGGGTGTCGTCGCCCGCGTTGCCGGCAAGGACGTTGCCGACGGCATTGCCATCGATGCGGTCATCCCCTGCCCCGGCGGTGTAGTTCTCGATCACCGTGCCGCGCGCGATCCACAGGTTGTCGTTGCGGCCCGAGCCGTAGAGGTTGAACACGGTGGACAATGTCGCATCCTCAAGCGACACGATCTGGTCCGACACATCCGACGAGAAATCGATCAGGTCGATGCCACCCGCATCGGTAATGGTCAGCGACATCGTCGTGCCGTCGAAATAGTCAGCGGGGTCGCTTCCGGTGGCGATGAAATCGAACAGGGCCGCCATGTAGCTGCCATAGGTGGAAAGGTCGCTGCCGTTGAAATCGTCGGCAAAGGTGTGGCCCACGCCAAAGACCGTATCCCCGGCGGTCGGACTGGTGATCGCGTCAGCCGGGCCATACATCGCCTGCAAGGCGATCACATCGACCAGCATCGGCGTCACCAGGGCGCTGAAGGTGCCGGGGGTATACGTGTTTTCGTTCAGGTCGAAATAGGACATCATCGACGCCAGCCACGAGTCGTTGGCGAAGTCGTTGTCGGTCCCGTAGGACGCGCTGCCGTTGTAATTTCCCTGATGCCCAAGGCCGAGCGCGTGACCGATCTCGTGCAGATAGGTCTGGAATGCGTAGTCGTTGACCTGCGTGCCGTTGCTGCTGAGCCACGCGGTCGAGATGTTGACATAGGCCGAGGTCGTGTTGCCGCGATTGTCCCCGAAATAACCCGCATAGGCACCGGCGTCGGCATCGTCGAAGGTGATGTCGGCACCCGACGTCACCACATCGAAGCGGACATCGATGATCGCCTCGAACGCCTGCAACGCCCAAAGCGCCAGACGCTGGCCCGCGACCGTCAGCGCGTCGATATCGACGGTGATGAGGTTGTTGGCGTTGGTGTCGAAATTGTGGGCCGAACCGCCCATATCCTCCCAAAAGCCGTTGACGAGGTAATCGGCAAGCTGGTCCGGCGTGCCGACCGCGCCGGGCGGCGTCCAGACCGAGGACGCGAAGCGATAGTCGCCGGTTCCGCCGTCAACCCGCGCCCCGAGGTCGATGTAGTAGGTGCCCGTTGCGGCGGCAGTGAAACCGAGCGTGGCATTAAAACCCGACCCGCCATCGTCGTCGATCGCAAGGATATTCCCGTTGCCGTCGCGCAGGCGCAGGAACGGATCGAACAGGGGCTGCCCGTTGCCGCTGTCGGAAGCCATCGTGAAACGGTAGGTCGTGCCCGCGACAAGCTCCATCGCCAGCCAGTCGGCGTCGCCAAGGGTCGAGATCTTGCCGTTGAAGCCGTCGCCTACCGCCAGAACATATGCCGTAGCCGCATTGCCCGCCGCGTCGTTGGAGCCTTCTGTGAATATCGTTCCCGCCTCGATGGGCGCGGGCCCGTCCCCGGTCAAGGCATCGGGGGCAAGGCCCAGGTCACGATAGGTGCAGGTGTCGAGGTAGGGCTGAAAGGCGGTGCAGATGGTACACATTTTACTCGGTATTCCTTGGAAGCGAAAACAACGCGGGACCGTCGGGCAGACCACAGAACGCGACGGCCACCGCTAGCGCAGGGATTGTGAACATCGCCTTACCAGGGCCGCGCACGACGCCGCGCATGACACCGGGCGCTGGGGGCTTGGGCTTGCTCGTTCATAGGCTCCCCCTCCCCCTACCTGAGACCGCCCACAATTGGTCATTTCCAAACGCCGCCAAATGGACCGAGCCCTGTCGGTCACCCATCCGGATTGGGGGCCGCGCGCGGCAAAATCGTGGCGCAAGGCGGGGCAATTCTTTGTCTCTTCCGTCAAACCCTGTTAGCCGTCAGTCTCACCTGCCTGAATGTTGAGCTTGCCCATGACTCCCATCCCCAAACCCGTCGTCCTGTGCATCCTTGACGGCTGGGGCATCGGTCAGACACTGGCCGACAACGCGCCCTATCTGGCGGCGACGCCCATGATGGATCACCTGATGGCGACCTGCCCCCATGCGACCTTGCTGACCCATGGCCGCGATGTCGGCCTGCCCGACGGGCAGATGGGCAACTCGGAAGTCGGCCATACCAATATCGGCGCCGGTCGGGTGGTGATGATGGATCTGGTCGAGATCAATCACGCGATCGACGCCGGCTCCTTTGCCGGTCGGCCCTCGCTTGCGGGCTTCATCGAGGTGCTGAAAGACAGCGGCGGCACGGCTCATCTGATGGGGCTGGTCAGCGATGGCGGCGTGCATTCGCAGTTGGCGCATCTAGAGGCGGCCGTAGCGGCAATCGTGGCCCACAACGTGCCGGTGGCGGTGCATGCGATCACCGACGGGCGCGATGTGGCGCCCTCCTCGGCGACGCGATTCATCGAGGGGTTGGAGGAGCGGCTTCCCAAGGGCGCGAAGATCGTGACGGTGCTGGGGCGCTATTTCGCCATGGACCGCGACAATCGCTGGGACCGGGTAAAACGCGCGTTCGATGCGATGGTGATGGGGCGCGGCGCGGCGGCAGAAACGCCGATTGCCGCCGTGGAGGCCGCCTATGTAGCGGGCAAGACCGATGAATTCGTGCCGCCAACTGTTGTGGGTAGCTACAACGGTATGAAGGACGGTGATGGCATCTACATGCTCAACTACCGCGCCGATCGCGCGCGCGAGATTCTGGCAGCCATCGGTGATCCGGGCTTCGACGCCTTCGATGTTACCGGACGGCCGCATTTTGCGGCCAAGCTGGGCATGGTGGATTATTCCGCGTCGCATGATGAATACATGACGACGGTATTCCCCAAGCAGAAGATCGGGAACACGCTGGGCCAATGGGTGGCAAAGGCAGGATTGCGGCAGTTCCGGCTGGCCGAGACGGAGAAGTATCCCCACGTGACCTTCTTCCTCAACGGCGGGGTCGAGGTGCCGGAAACGGGCGAGGAGCGCTACTTGGCGCAATCGCCCAAGGTGGCGACCTATGACCTGCAGCCCGAGATGTCGGCGGCGGAGGTAACCGAGCACCTCGTCGGCGCGATACGGCAGCGGTATGACCTGATCGTGGTGAACTACGCGAACCCGGATATGGTCGGGCATACCGGCGATCTGGCGGCGGCAATCAAGGCATGCGAGGCGGTGGATACGGGGTTGGGACAGGCGCTGATGGCGCTGGAAGAGGTCGGCGGCGCGATGCTGGTCTGCGCCGACCATGGCAATTGCGAAATGATGGTGGACCCGGTGACAGGAGGCCCGCACACGGCGCATACGACGAACCCCGTGCCGGTAATCCTGGTCGGTGGGCCAAAGGGGGCCGTCTTGCGCGACGGGCGGCTGGCGGATCTGGCGCCGACCTTGTTGCAGCTGATGGGGCTGGCGCAGCCCGAGGAGATGACCGGGATGAGCTTGCTGAAATGAGAGTGCTGCTGGCCATCCTCGCTTGCTTCCTCGCCGCGCCGTTGTCCGCCCAGGGCGACCCGGCGCTGGTGGCGCAGGAAGCGCGGCGGATGCTGGAAGAGGCGGCGCAGGCACTGGCCGATTCCGAGGGCGCGCGCGACCGGGTGGAGGCGCTGACGGAAACCGTGCGCGCCTACGAGCTTGGGCTCGAAGCACTCCGCGCCGGGATCCGCGACGCCGCCGTGCGCGAACGCACGATCCTGCTGCTGTTCGAGGCGGAACGCACGCGGCTGGGCCAGCTTCTGGGCGTGTTGCAGCGAATCGAGCAAACCCCCGCGCCCGCCGTGTTGCTGCACCCCGAGGGGGCATTGGACACCGCGCGGCTGGGCATGATCGTGGCCGATGTCACCCCCGCCGTCGCCGCCGAAGCGCGCGAGTTGCGCGATCAGGTCGAGGAACTGGCCCTGCTGCGCGCGTTGCAGGACGGCGCCGTGACGCAGTTGGAGACGGCCCTGGGCCAGGTGCAGGAGGCGCGCTCGGACCTGAGTCAGGCGATTGCCGACCGGGTCGATCTGCCTGACCGCTTCGCGCTGAACACGGATGCGATGCGGCAAATCCTTGAAAGCGTCGACAGCCTCGGCAGCTTTGCCGCCATGCTGGGCGAGACGCCCGCCGCAAGCACCGGCGATCTGCCAGATTTCGAGGCGGCGCAGGGCAACCTGCCGCTGCCCGCCCTCGGCGCGCTGCTGCGACGCTTCAACGAGGCCGATGCCGCGGGCATAACCCGGCCCGGTGCATTGCTGGCGGTACCGCCGCAGGCGCTGCTGACCGCCCCCTGGCCCGCCAGCATCCGCTATGCCGGACCGTTGCTGGATTACGGAAATGTCATTATCCTCGAGCCGCAAGCCGACTATCTGCTTATTCTGGCGGGAGCGGGCGATCTGTTCGTCGGCGCCGGAGAATTGGTGCCCGCCGGGGCCCCGTTGGGGCTGATGGCGGGCGATAACAGCACAAATGGCACGGATTTGATCGTTTCCGATGCGCAAGGCGGTGGCGCCGGGCTGACGGAAACGCTTTATATGGAACTGAGACAGGGCGGGAGCCCGGTGGACCCGATGGCGTGGTTCGCTGTGCAATAGGCCTCGCCACATGCAGGTTAGAGAAGGACAACCAGCAATGAAGAAACTGATGATGGCTGCCTTGGGCGGTATTGCAGGCGGGGTAATCCTGAGCACGCAGGTGGCCGGCCCCCTTCTGGCACAGGAATCGGCGAACAACTCGACCGTCTACGAGCAGCTTGACCTGTTCGGCGACATCTTCGAGCGTATCCGCCAGAACTATGTCGAGGAAGTCGACGAGGCGGAACTGATCGAGGCCGCGATCAACGGCATGCTGACCTCGCTTGATCCGCATTCCTCCTACATCTCGGCCAATGATTTTGCCGACATGCAGGTGCAGACGCGCGGCGAATTCGGCGGGCTTGGCATCGAGGTGACGCAAGAGGACGGCTTCGTGCGCGTCATCACGCCGATGGACGACACGCCCGCGATGCTGGCCGGCGTCGAGGCGGGTGATTTCATCACCCATGTCGATGGCGAAGCGCTGCTGGGTCTGACGCTGGAGGAAGCCGTCGACCTTATGCGCGGCCCGATCGGCAGCGACATCGTCATTACGCTGGTGCGCGAGGGCGAGCCTGATCCGTTCGACCTGACCATCACCCGCGACCGCATCCAGCTGACCGCCGTGCGCGCGCGGCTGGAAGGCAACACCGCCATTCTGCGCGTCTCGACCTTCAGCGACCAGACGTTCCCGAACCTGCGCGATGGCTTGCTGGGCCTGATCGAAGAAGTCGGCGGGTTGGAGAACCTCAACGGCGTGATTCTGGATCTGCGCAACAACCCCGGCGGGCTTCTGACTCAGGCAATCCGGGTCAGCGACGCGTTCCTTGATCAGGGCGAGATCGTCTCGACCCGTGGCCGCGATCCAGCCGATGGCGAGCGCTATAACGCCACCCCCGGCGACATGATCGAAGGCCTGCCGATGGTGGTGCTGATCAATGGCGGATCGGCCTCGGCCTCGGAAATCGTGGCGGGCGCGTTGCAGGACCACCGCCGCGCGGTGATCGTGGGCACGAACTCGTTCGGCAAGGGCTCGGTCCAGTCGGTGATGCCGCTGGCGGGCGATGGCGCGATGCGCCTGACGACGTCGCTGTATTACACGCCGTCGGGCCGCTCGATTCAGGCATTGGGCGTGGCACCCGACATCATCGTGGAACAGCGCGATCCGGTCGAGGTCGCGGAAGAGGGCGCCGATGGCCAACCCGCCCGCACCGAGGCCAGCCTGCGCGGGGCGATCGAGAACTCGTCGCTGACGGAAGACGAGTTGCGCCAGTTGCAGGAAGAACGCGCCGCAGCCGAAGCCACCGCCGCCTTGCGGAACGAGGATTATCAACTGGCCTACGCCATCGATATCCTGACCGGTCTGAATGCACTTGGCCCGAACTGAGTCGAAAAACGGTTCCGGGGCGCGCAGCCTGACCCCCCGGGACGCCGAAAAATTGCCCTATCGCCCCTGCGTGGGGGTTGTCCTGACCAACGCGCAGGGGCTGATCTTCGCAGGCCAGCGGGCCGATACGGACCTGCCCGCGTGGCAGATGCCGCAAGGCGGTGTGGATGAGGGCGAAAGCCCGCTCGATGCCGCCCACCGCGAGTTGCGGGAAGAAACGGGCGTGAACCGCGCCGATGTCTCATTCATTCGGCAGACGAAGGATTGGCTGCGCTACGACTTGCCGCTGGAGGTGATCCCGACACGCTGGAATGGCCGCTTTCGGGGTCAGGCGCAGATGTGGGTGCAGTTTCGGCTCGACGCCCCTGACAGTGTCATCGACCTGACCTTTCAGGACGAGGAGTTCAGCGCCTGGAAATGGATGTCGGCAGAGGAAATCCTAACGGTGATCGTGCCGTTCAAGCGGGATATCTATCGC
Organism: Rhodobacterales bacterium; assembly: GCA_038324445.1. Classification (GTDB taxonomy): domain Bacteria; phylum Pseudomonadota; class Alphaproteobacteria; order Rhodobacterales; family Rhodobacteraceae; genus Gymnodinialimonas. The sequence continues at coordinate 13,443 of JBBQHZ010000102.1, forward strand.
GCCGTGTTTACGGAGTTTGGCCTCTAACGATCCCCGATCCGGACCTGTCGCAAGATCGGCACCGCCTCTTTCGCCACAGCCTTTCTGGCTGCCCTGCCTGCCGATGCGCTGACCTGCTATCCCCCATCGGTGCAGGCAGCCTATGCCTCGGCGCAGCAAAGCCCTTTCAATTATGTCGTGGCCGTGGGTGCGCTGGTTCAAACCGGCCGGGCCGATCAGGCCTTGACCGACCAGATCATGACCGACCAGACCCAAGCCGACGAATGGCAATTCTACACCGTTCCGGCGCGCTTCCGGGGCCAGTCTCTGACGGCGCGGGGATTCGATGCGCGGCGCAACGTGGCCGTCAGCGTCGAAGTCGGCTGCCTCGGGAACATCTGCGGCGGGCATGGCACCCACGAAAGGGCGCTCTACTTCCTACGCCGCGATGGCGACAACCGCTATGTGCTCCAATCACCGCCCTGCGCGTTCTGGATCTTTCCGGACCCCGACGAGCACACTCTTTCCGTGGTTCAGGAATGCCACGACGGCAATTGCTGAGGTCAGCCGGAACCGCAGCGGCGGGGGGTTACCCCCCCCACCCCCCCCCAGCCCCCCCGGGGCCGGGGGCGGGGGGGGACCCCCCCCGCCCCCCCGGG